>SHZB01000053.1 GCA_009692485.1 Myxococcales bacterium | reverse complement strand
CGGAGTGCATGGTGATTGGACAGGGCGACGTGTGGTGGGCGCATCTGCCAGAGCCCACCGGATCGGAGCCTGGCTTCCGTCGTCCAGTCGTGGTTGTGCAGGGCGACGCCTTCAACAAAAGTCGCCTTGCGACCGTCGTCTGCGTGGTTCTGACGTCCCAGCTCAAGTGGGCAGAAGCACCTGGTAACGTGCTTCTCGTTGCACGAGACACCGGGCTTCCGAAGCCCTCTGTCGCAAACGCTTCGCAGCTCGCCACACTCGATCGCGCGACGCTCAAGAGGCGCGCAGGCAAACTCACGAAATCAAAGCTTGGTCTCGTGCTGGCCGGGATCGACATCGTGCTGGGTCGCGAAGAGCCCCCAGAACGCGGACCGAGCAATCGTCGGTAACTGGCAGTTGAACTTCCGAGACGCCGCAACACGTAGCGCCGAGGTAGCTCAGGGACACTGGTCGTTGTCGACGCAGATCGTGAGCGAGGGCTGGTTCGGATAGCTGCAGCAGGACTTGAAGTCGCCGACGCAGGCGCTCTGACACGGGCAGGTCGAGCACCCTGCGGCCACGATCCAGTTGCGGCACTGGCCCTTCACGCACACCTCTTCCTGGTCGCAGATCTTGTCGCATTGGCCGCAGTGGAGCGGATCTGTTTCCTGATCTACGCAAGCGCCGTTGCACTCGTCGGGGAGATTGCAGTTGCCGACGCACATGCCGTTGTCGCACTTGTCAGTGTTGTTCTGGCACTGGTTGTTCATCGATCCGCAGTGGTTCGGGTCGGACTTGAAATCCCGGCACTGGCCGTTGGCAAAGGTGAGGCCCGGCTTGCACGCGCACTTGCCAGAAGTGCAGAATTGGAGCTCCTGGCACTGCATGTTGCAGCCACCGCAGTTGTTCGGGTCCGTCGCGACGGCTTTGCATGTGCCGCCGCAATCGACCTCGCCCGCACCGCAGGTGAGTGGGGTGGTGTTGGTACAGTGCTTGTCGACGCAGCTCGGCGACGCGGTGGGACATTGAGTATCCGTCAGGCACTCAACGCAGTCGCCGTCGGCGATGTCGCATACCGGCTTCGCCACGCCGCAGTCGGAGTTCGCGCCGCAGGCCACGCACTGCTGGTTGGTCGTCGCGCAAATGGGCTTGTCGACCGGACAATCCTTCGCCGTCGCGCAACCGACACATGCCTTCGTCACAGGGTCGCAGAGCGGAGCGTTGCCGTTCTTGCAGTCCTGGTTGGAGACGCAGGCCAGCTCGCATACGTGGTCCTTGGGGAAACAGGACTGCCCGATCGGACAGTCGTTGTTATCACCACACTCCTCGCATTTTCCGACGACGCACACCGGCTTGGCGAGGCCGCAGTCGCTGTTGACGAGGCAATCGACGCAACCCAGCGCGGGGTCGCAGACGACCGGGCATTGTTGCCCGGCGTTCACGGAGCAGGTGGGGGACCCGGCTCCTGCTCCGCTCGACGCGCCCGCCCCGCCCGCAAAGACCGCCTCATCACTGCTGGCGCACGCCGTTGCGAACGCGGCCCCTGCGAGGAGGCTGAGCGCGAGCCGCGAGAATCGTTTCCAGCCGATGTTCTGCTTCATGGGTCTGCTCCAATTCCGTGAGAAAAGCGGGTCGCGTCGGATAGTCACTGGGGACACGAGTTGGAGTTCACGCAGGCGATGAGCGCGCTGTTTCCGGGGTAGGGACAACATTGGTTGAAGTTGCCGGTGCACGAGCCCCCGCACGGACAAGTATTGCAGCCGAGGCCCACCTTCCAGTTCTCGCAGTTGCCGTTCACGCACACCTCGTTGAGGTCGCAGATGTCGCCGTTGCCGCAGCCGCCGCAGTGCAGCGGATCGGTATCTTGATTCAGGCAAGCCCTGCCGTTGCTGCACGTGTCCGGGCTGATGTTTTGGTTGCAGTTGCTCACGCATTGCCCGGACTGGCACTTGTCGGTGTTGCCCGCGCACACCAGCTTGTTCGGGCCACAGGCCTGCGGGTTGGAGTTGGTGTCGACGCAGGCGCCGTTGACCAGCGTAAGCTTCGGTTGGCAGGCGCATTTGCCCGCGGCGCAGTACTGGCCCGCGCCCGTGCACGCCGTGTTGCAGTCGCCGCAGTGTTGCGGATCTTCCTGAAAATCGACGCAATCGTTGTTGCCGCCGCAGCTCTTGAGATTGCCGACGCAGCCGCACTTACCGCTGCTGCAGGTGCCGTAGACACTGTCGCAGCCGTTGCCGCAAGAGCCGCAGTGGTCGAGGTCCTTCGACGTGTCGACGCAGTCTTGCCCGCAGGCGAGGAGTCCGCTGCCGCAAATGCAGTTTCCGCTGCCGCAGGTCTGGGTCGCGCCGCACTTCGTGAGGCAGCTGCCGCAATGCGCCGGATCGTTCGAGGTGTTGACGCAGCCGAAGATCGGGCCGCAGTCGATCGAATTCGCCGCGCAGGTGCAGTTTCCGTTGGTGCAGGTCCCGCCCGGCCCGCAGCTGTGACCGCACTGGCCGCAGTTGTCGTTGTCCTTGGCGATGTCGGCGCACGCGCCCTGGTTGGTGCACTCGACCGTGTTCATCGGGCACGCGCCACACTTGCCCGAGGCGCAACTCTGGCCGATCAGGCACGCTGTCTGGCAGTTGCCGCAGTGGCTCGCGGTGTTGGTGACGTTGTAGCAACCGTCAGAGCATGAGACGAGATTTGCCGGGCACATGCAGAGGCCGTTCGTGCAGGTGCCGCCCACGCCGCAGTCGATACCGCACCCGCCGCAGTTCTTTGGATCGGCGCTCAGATCGGCGCACGTCTTCTGCGCGTCGCACGCGACCTGATTGGTCGGGCAGCCCTGGCATTTGCCGCTCATGCACATTTCGCCAGCGAGGCACGCGGTGTCGCAGTTGCCGCAGTGGGCCGCGTCATTCGCCACGTCGAAGCAGCCATCGGTGCAGGTGACCTGGCCGGGGGCGCAAACGCAGCCGCCATCGACGCAGATCTCCCCGGCCGCGCACACGATGCCGCACTCTCCGCAGTTGTCCTTGTCCGTGGAAGTAAAGCTGCATTTCCCGTCGCAATCGGTGAGCGGAGCCTGGCACGTCACCGCTTCGCCGCCCTGTCCGGTACCGCCCTGTCCGGTACCGCCCTGCCCAGTGCCGCTCGTGGCCCCTGCGCCGGAAGATGGGCCGGAGGTGACGTCAGCGCTGCCTCCGCAGCCTGAGAACACCCCGGCGATCGCGATGCTGACTAGGGCCAAGGACGCGAAGATCTGTCTCGCTTTCATGATTGCCTCCAAGAAAAGCAGAAAAGAATTCAAGCATCAGTGTGCCCACCCCCCCGCGGGGGGGAAGCTATATCTCGCCCCCGAGGCCGACTTCATGGTCCGCGTTCTCGCCCCCGAGGCCGACTTCATGTTCCGCGGGGAGGCGATGCCTGATGGAAGCTGGGCTCATTTCGGGGGCAGAGCGCACTATGGCAAATGGTGCTGGTCGTGGTCGTCGTCGGGCGAGCAGCGCGCGTCCTGCCAGCCGACCCAGTAGGGGCCATCGGGTCCGTGTTCGCGCTTCCAGATCGGCACGCGCGCTTTGATGCGGTCGATGAGCCGCCGGCACGCCTCGAACGCTTCGGCCCGATGAGCCGCGCTCGCGGCGCAAGCCACGGCCACGTCACCCACGGCGAGCACACCCGTGCGATGTTCACACGCGACCCGCACGCCCGGCAGCTCGAGCTCGACGTCGGCCACGATCGCGCGAAGCTCCGTATCGGCGAGCCGCTCGTACACGTGGTACTCGAGCGACGTCACGCTCCGGCCCTCGTTGGTGTCGCGCACCGTTCCAAGAAATGTCGCGACCGCACCCGCGCCCGGATGCGTTACCGCCGCGATCAACGCTTCGAGTGCGATGGGATGCGTCACGATCGCCGCGCCTCGGCTCACTTCGCCTCCTCGCGTGGGCCGCGCCGATAATGCCCCGAGCGCCCGCCACACTTCTCGAGGAGCATCACGGACTCGATCACCAGCCCGCGCTCGACGGACTTCAGCATGTCGTAGATGGTCAGCGCGGCGACGCTCGCGGCCGTCATCGCCTCCATCTCGACCCCGGTGCGGTCATGCGCCTCGGCGCGCGCCTCGATGAAGATGAGCCCCTCATCGGCGGCGACGCGAATGTCGACGACGACCCGGCTCAGCGCGAGCGGATGGCACATCGGGATGAGCTCTGCGGTGCGCTTTGCCGCCATGATCCCCGCGATTCGAGCCGCCGCCACGACGTCGCCCTTCGGCCCCGACCGCTCGCTCACGAGCCGCGCCGTCTCGCGAGTGAGCCGCACGCGCGCCTCGGCGATCGCCATCCTCGCGGTCACGGGCTTGTCGCGGACATCGACCATGCGCGCCTCGCCCGTCGCCGACAAATGCGTGAGACTTTCCCGGGATTCCTGGGGTATTTCAATTGACTCGGCCATCGGCACCACCTGGTCATCGATGCTCATACGTCGAAGCACTAGCCTCCACACACCGGCGGAATCAACGCGACCTCGTCGCCCGGACGGACGGGGTCATCCGCTCCGGCGTAGGCCCCGTTGATCGCGATGCGAAGCGAGCCCTTGTGCGGCGCGAGCGCGGGAAAGCGCGCACAAATGAGGCCGAGCAGTTCCGCCGCCGAGCATGGCTCCTCGAGCACGAACTCCACGTCGTCGGCGCCCACCACGTCGCGCGCGCCCGCGAAGGCAAGCACCTTGACCGGGACCGGCATGCGCCGCGAAGTTAGCACCAAACTTCTGAACGGAGAGGCTTTCACTTCTGAGAGCCCTTGTTAGGCTTGCACCCGAATGGCGAAGAGCAACGGACTCGCTGTCGGCTCGGTCCTCGCGAGCCGCTACCAGATCCGGCGCGAGCTCGGCCGCGGCGGCATGGGGTTCGTGTACCTCTGTCGCGACCTCGTCCTCGATGAGCGCGTGGCGTTGAAGGTGTTGCCGCGCGCAGACGACCCGGGCGGTCCGTCCGCATCGCAGAGCCAAAAAAAGGGCAAAAACGACGACGCGTGGTTCTTCTTCGAGGAAGCGCGCGCTCTCTCCGGGCTCTCTCATCCGGCGATCGTTCGGGCCCGCGACTACGGCGTCTTGACCGACGGCTCACCTTACCTCGCGATGGATGTCGTGCCCGGCCGCTCGCTGCACGAGTGGATCTACCGCTCGCGCACAGAAGGCCCGCTGCCGTGGCCGGTCATCTGGTCCACCGTCGATCAAGTGCTCAGCGCGCTCGCTCACGCCCATGCGCGCGGCGTCATTCACGGGGATCTCAAGCCCTCGAACATCCTGCTCGACCGCTCGTCGGGCGACGACCGACCGCGCGCAAGCGTGCTCGATCTCGGGCTCGCGTGGCTCACGCGCGATCTCGTCGATCACCGCCTCGACGGCTCGCACGAGGTCGCGCCGACCGTACGCTACGGCGCCGGAACGCCGGGGTGGATGGCGCCCGAGCAAATTCGCATGGCGACGCCACACATCGGTCCGGCCACCGATCTGTACCCGCTTGGCTGCCTCATCTTCACGCTCTTGACTTGCCGCGAACCCTTCGAGGGGACCAACGACGAGCTGCTCGAACAGCACAAGAACGCGCCGATGCCCGCGCTGCCGCTGCCGACCGACGCGCCCGAAGAGGTCGTTGAATTCGTCCGCCGCTGCATGGAAAAGTGGCCGTGGAACCGCTTCGATTTTGCCGCCGATGCGCGCCGCGAGTGGAACCGCTTTCGTCCCGCGACCGCGCTCATCAGCATCCCGCCCGGCTCGACTGGGCTCGGCGCGGACATCGCGAGCATGCGCGGCGCGTCGAGCGATCTCGGCGACATTGGCGACGCGGGCGAGGCCCTCGTCGGCGAGCCCTCGGTGACGACTCCAAACCTGCTGGGCCTCCGTCCAAGCCCGATGGTCGGTCGGCTCGAAGAGCGACGCGAGCTCCTCAGTACGGCGCGCCAAGTCACGGAGTCCGAAGAACCGCAGCACCGCTTCGTGCTGCTCTCGGGAGCTGCGGGCGTCGGCAAGAGCCGCATCGCCGAGTGCCTTTGCCAAGAGATTCACGAGCTCGCGTGGATGCGGACGCTTCGCAGTCGCTACCGCAAGATCGCCGCGCCGATGGACGGCGTCGTCGGCGCCCTCGTGCAGCACTATCGAATCGAGAAGGCGAAGCGCGCGACGATCGAGAAGGTACTGATGAACCTTTGGCGCGTGCCGATGGACGACGACGAAGGACTGACCTGGGTCGCCGGTGCGGCCGCGTGGCTCTGTCGCGTCAAGGACGAGACCGAGGTCCTCGGCCCGACCAAGAAACGCTTCGTACTCGATCGACCCGAGCTCAAGTGGCTCGTCATTCGAAAGACGCTCGAGAAGACCGCAGACGGACGGCCCTTGCTCTTGTGGCTTGACGATCTCCACCGCGCTCCGGCCGAGTCCTTTCAGCGACTCGCCCGCGTTCGCCGCGATCTCAAGCATATTCCGCTGATGCTCGTGGCCACGATGCGAAACGAGGACGTGGCGAATGATCCGACGGCGAGGGCACGTATCGAGCTCTTGCTCGAGGAGTACGGCGGTCGCCGAATCGAAGTCGAGCCCCTCGATGCGCGGGACGCCGAACAGCTCTTGCGCGAGACCTTGCCGCTCGCACCCGACGCTATGGCCGCGGCCGTGAAGCGCGCGAACGGCAATCCGCTCTTCGCGCTGCAGCTCGTGCATTCATGGTCGCTGAACCATCTCCTGACCGTCCGCTCTGACGGACTCTACGGCGTGAGCGAAGAAGCGCTGAGTCGCCCCGCGCAGACCACGGCCGAGCTCTGGGAAGAACGGCTCGCGATGCTTCCGGCCGATCTGCGACCGGCTGCGCTCGCGGCTTCCGCGCTCGGCGGCGACATCCGGCGCGATGTGCTCCTCGTCTTGTTGGGCGAGCTCGGCCTCGACGTGGTCCGCGCGCTCGGGGCGCTCAAACGCGCGCAGATCTTGCTCCTCGCCGGCACCGAGCAGCTGCGCTGGCCGCATGCCCTCCTGCAAGAATATTTATTGCAACGCCTCCACGAAGAACCCAACGCGGCGCAGGTGTTTCGGGCCGCATCGAACGCGCTCGCACACCACCCGGCAGCGAGCAGCGGGCGCATTGTTCGGCATCGCGTGAACAACCTCGAGCGCTCGGGGGATCTCGACCAAGCCGCAGATCTTCTCCACGCCTACGTGCTCGCATCCTGGACGCACGTTCGCGATCCGCTCGCGACGCTGCGTGATCTCGCGCTCCTCGATGGCAAGCTCGAGGGCAGCAGGCTGGCGCATCATCTGCGATGGCGTGCGGAGGCGTGCCGTCACTCGGGCTCGCTCGAAGAGGCGCGCCGCGAGGCCGAGATCGCACGCCGCACCTTCGCAGATCTCGGTGACGAGCCCAGCGAGGCGCAGTGCCTACGGCTCCTCGGTCACATCTCGAGCGATCTCGGAGCGACGGCGCAAGGCCGCAGGCAGGTTACGCGAGCGCTGCAGCTCTTTCGCAAACACGATCAGCTCGCAGGCCAGGCGCAGTGCGAGGTGCTCATGGGCGAGATCGACTATCTCCTCGGCGATCACACGCGCGCGGTCGAGTCCCTCCACGAAGCGGCCGAAAAGTTTCTGGCGGTGGGCGACGCGCTCGGCCGCTCGCAGTGCCTCATCCTCCGCGGTTTCGTCGAGCTGTCCGGCGGCTCACCGGCGCGGGCGCGCGAACAGCTGCTCGTGGCGAGCGCCGACCTCGAGCGCATCGGCTATCGCCTCGGCATCGCGCAGTGCGATCTCGCGCTGTCCCACGCCGACCACCGTGAGGGTGAGTTCGCCCGATGCCACGAGCGCGCGAGCCTCACGCTCAAGGCGTTTCGGCTGATCGAGAATCCACGCGGAGAAGCGGGCTGTGAGCGACTGCTCGCGATGAACGCCCTCGACAGCGGCCACCCAAACACGGCCGAGGTCCACGCCCGCGCGGCGAGCGAGATTTTCGGCCGCTTGAGCGACCCGTGGGGCAAGGTTGAAGCGCTCCTCTTGGTCGCGCAAATAGCATTGTTTCGCGGCGACACGAGCACCGCACGGGAGGCGCTCATCCGCTGTGAGGCAGTTGCCCTCGCCGAGGCAGAGCCGCGACAACATCGCCACCTCACGCTCGCGTGGCTCGCCGCCGCCGAGGGCCGCGATGCCGACACCGCGCGTGAGCTCGACTCCGCCCGCCGCGCCTTTCGCGACACGACCCAGAGCGGCGATCACACCCCGCAGCTCTTGCGCCAGTTCGAGCGCATGAACTGGCCCGACCCAGCCGGCACCCGCGTCAAGCAATGGCTGCGCGCCGTCGCCCGCTGATAGCGAGCTCAACGTAGATGGGTCGCAGCGTTCGTGGTAGGGGCGCCGCATGACCGCCCGAAAGCGAGCGTCCGCGAGCGGTCGCGATGAGCCATCCGTCCCTGTTCGCAGGAGCGGCACGGTTGCGATCGTCGGGCGCAGCAATGCGGGTAAATCGACGCTGCTGAACGCCGCGCTTGAGCTTCCGCTTGCGATCGTTTCGCGCATGCCGCAGACGACGCGCGACCGGTTGTTGGGCGTCGTTCGCCACGGCGGCGCGGAGATCGGATTTCTCGATACACCCGGGCTCCATCGCGCGCGCACACGGCTCGGTCGCGAGATGAACCGCTCGGCACGCATCGCCGCCCGCGATGCGGATGTCATCGTGTACGTCGTCGCCCTCGCGACGCCGACCAAGAAAGTGTTCGCGCCGCACCCCGGTGATCTCGAGCTCCTCCTTCAGCTGCCGAGCGAGCTGCCGCTGATCTTGGTGCTCAACAAGGTCGATCTCGTGCGGGACAAAGCCCGGCTTTTGCCGCTTATTGAGGCGTACGGCAGCGCGCGTCCAGGCTGCACGATCGTCCCGATCTCGGCTCGCACGACCGACGGCGTGCACGCGCTGCTCGACGAGGTCGCGAAGCAATTGAAGAAGGGGTCCGCGCGCTTCGCAGCCGATGACGTGACCGACAAACCGATGCGCTACTTCGCCGCGGAGTACGTCCGCGAGGCGGTGCTGAGCGCGTGTAGCCAAGAAGTGCCGCACTCGGTGGCGGTGACGATCGACGAATATCTCGAGCCACCCGACGGCGGCGTCGTGAAAATTTCCGCCACTTTGCATGTCGAGCGTGAAGGGCAGAAGCGCATCCTCATCGGCACGAAGGGCGAGATGATGAAGCGCATCGGCACGGCGGCGCGCGCCCGCATCGAAGGGTTGATCGGGGCGCAGGTACACCTCCAACTCTGGGTACGCATCAGCGAGGGCTGGCGCGATCGCCCTGAGCTCTTGCTCGACTTCGGACTCGCCACCGCGCGCCGCGACGGAGATGCGCCGTGACCAAGCCCATCGTCGCGATCGTCGGACGCCCCAACGTGGGCAAGAGCACGATCTTCAATCGCCTCGTCGGCCGACCGCTCGCCATCGTGCACGACGAACCGGGCGTGACGCGCGACCGGCACTACGCCGACACGAACTCGTTCGGGCGTGACTACACGCTCGTGGACACCGGTGGTTTCGACCCGCACGGCAAGGACGAGATGAAAGAAGGCATCGTGCGCCAGCTCGAGGCCGCGATCGAAGAAGCGGACGTCATCGTGTGCGTGCTCGATGCGACCTTGCCGCCATCGTCGGTCGATACGGAAGAGGTCGCGCTCCTGCGCCGGACCAACAAGCCGCTCGTGTACCTCGCCAACAAAGCCGACGGCCCGCGCGAAGAACAGCTCGGGAACGAACTCTACCGTCTGGGCATGCCCCATCTCGTGTTCGTGAGCGGGCTGCATGGGCGCGGGATGGATGATGTCGAGCGCAGTTTGTTCGCCGCGCTTCCGCCGGGCGAGCCGGAGCCCGAGCCCGACGAGACGGATGAGCGGCCGGTGCGTGTCGCCGTGATCGGACGGCCGAACGCGGGCAAGTCATCGCTCATCAATCGCCTCCTCGGCGAAGAGCGGCTCCTCGTCGACAGTCGTCCCGGCACGACGCGCGACCCCATCGACACGATCGTGGAGCGGAACGGCAAGCGCTATCAGTTCGTCGATACGGCGGGCCTTCGCCGCAAATCCAAGGTGACGAAAGGCGAGGATGCGGTCGAGGCTGCCAGCGTGATGCGTGCCGTCCGCGCGATCGATCGCTCCGATGTCGTCGTGCTCTTATGCGACGCGGCTGAGGGCATCGCCGAGCAAGACGCCAAGATCCTCGGGCTAGCGGTGGACCGCGGGCGCGCCATCGTGCTCGGTCTCAACAAGCTCGATCTGATCGAGGCGAGCGAGGTGAAGAAGCTCACCGTGGCCACGCGGGATGTCCTCGCGTTCGCGCCGTGGGCACCGATCACGACGCTCAGCGCAAAGACGGGCCGCGGCGTCGATCGGCTGCTCAAGACCATCGATGAAGTGAGTCTCGCTTTTCGCAAGCGCGTGACCACGGGCCAGCTCAACCGCTTCTTCGAGACGGTGCTCCTCACCCATCCGCCGCCGACTCACGGTGGCAGGGCGCCGCGCTTTTATTACGTCACCCAAGCGAAGGTCGCGCCACCAACCTTCGTGATCATGACGAGCCAGCCCGATCACATTCACTTCAGCTATCAGCGCTACGTGTCGAACTCGATCCGCAAGGCCTTCGGCTTCGAGGGCGTCCCGCTCCGTGTCTACTTTCGCGGCAAAAAGCCCAAAAAAGAGGCCTAAGCCGGCGGGTTTGGCGCGAGCAACGCCGCGACGAGGGCCAAGCGCCGCACATCGTGAATGTCGCGCGGAAACTCGGGCACGGTGACGAGCGGCGGCGAAGCATCGCCCTCGAGCGCCCACTTCATCGAGCTGAGATTCTTGCGATCGCGCTCGCCGAGCCGTCGCTCGAGAGCCGCCGCGTCGAGCACTCGCCGGACAAAGTCGTCGTCCGTCGCGAGTCCCCGCGCTTCAAGCTGTTCCTTCACCTCGTGCGAAGCCGGGACCTCACCTGCGACGCCGCGACAGCGATTCACGACGAACGCGCTGGGCGCCATTTTTTCTTGGAGGAGACGCTCGGCGAAGAAGCTGATTTCGCGCAGGGACATGGGCTCGGGTGTCGTCACGAGCACGTAGCCGACATCCGGTCCGCGCAGCGCAGCCGAGACTCGCTCTGCCCGCGCGCGCCAGCCCCCGAAGAGCTCGTTCATCTCGGTCACGAAGGCCGCGACTTGTTCCAACAACCCGCCCCCGATGATGCGGCCGATGCCGCGAAGCACCATGGCCGCGGTGCGCTTCAACAAATTCAAGCTCATCACGCCCGAACTACGAAACGAGTCGAGAAACCACCGCACCGCAGCGCTGTCGATCGCGGCGACGAGCCGCTCGGGCGCGTCCAGAAAATCGAGCGCGTGCGAGGTCGGCGGCGTGTCGAGCAAGATGAGATCGAAAGCCGGATCGTCCTTGAGCGCATAAAGCTTCTCCATCGCCATGTACTCTTGCGTGCCGGCGAGCTTCGTCGATACGTACTGGTAGAGGACGTTGTCGAGGATCCGCTTTCGCTTCTCTTCGCTTGGCGCGAGCGCGGTGACGAGCCCATCAAAGGTGCTCTTCACGTCGAGCATTGCAACGGTGAGCGTGCCCTGGACTGCGATGCCGGCCTCGCTGAACACGCGCGGGTCGATTCGCCTGAACTCCGGGCCAACGGCGTCCAATCCGAAGCTCTGCGCTAGCCGCTTGGCCGGATCGATGGTCAGGCACAAGACCCGCTTTCCCCTCCGAGCGGCCGCCAGCCCGAGCGCCGCACAGGTCGTTGTCTTGCCAACGCCGCCACAGCCAACGCACAAGATCACGCGCTTCTCGTCGAGCAACTGGCCGAGGTCGGCACGCACCGGCGCGTCATAGCACCACCGGCAAACCCGGCGTAAGGTGAAGCTCTGGTGAGCGGCTACATCGATCTCCATTGCCATTTCGTGGCGGGCATCGACGACGGCGCGCCCGATCTCGCCGAGGGGATCGCCATGTTGCGGGGGCTCGCTTCGATCGGCTTCGCATCGGTCGTCGCGACTCCCCACATGCGCGCGATGATGTTCGAGAATTCACGCGCCGAGATCGAGGCCGCGTTCGCCGTGACGGAGCGCGAAGTGAAGAAGCACCCCGATCTTCCGGACGTGAGCCTCTCGTGCGAGCACCACCTCGACGACACTTCGTTCGCGTCGCTGCTCGCGGGCCGCGGACTGCCCTATCCGCCCGCCCACCGCGCGGCGCTGATCGAGTTCCCAAACGAGCACTTTCCGGCGCAGTGCCAAGCACGGCTCTTCGATCTGCGGATGAAGCGCATCCGCCCTGTGCTCGCGCATCCCGAGCGCTACCGTCCCGTATGGAAGGACGTAGAAGTCCTCGTCCCGCTGATGGACGGAGGGACGCTGCTGCTCCTCGACGTGGCCGCGCTCGACGGTAAATATGGCGGCGGCCCCAAGCAAGCGGCGCACGCGCTACTCGAGGCTGGCTACTACTATGCCGCGTGCAGCGACGCGCATCGTGCCCGCGATGTGCGCGAAGTCGACAAGGGCATCAAGCGCCTGTTCGACGTCGCCGGCCGCGAAGAAGGGGAGTTTCTCCTGCGCGAAGGTCCGCGCAATATCCTCGAAGGCACGGTCGCCGACTAACGAGGCACGACGAGGGTCATCCCTGGCACGGCGACGCGGCCGAAGAGCGTGCTGCCCACGAGCGCGCCACCGGCGAGATAGGTGCCCGTGTCCGAGGCCGGCAGAATGTCGTAGGTGTGCGAGTGCGGATACGGCACGACGCGCGCTCGCGTGAGCTGCACGCCGAAGAGCTCGTCACCGGCGCGTACGTCGGACACCATTCGCCCATCGGCGAGCGGATGCTCACCGCTGATGTGGAGCGTGCGTCCCCCCGCGAGCTCGAGCTCCACCACGCGGTGATCGTGAACTTCGCGGCGCAGCGTCTTGGTGATCGGCACCGCGACGAGGATGCCTCGGTGCACGCTGTAGACGAGCTCGCCCTCGCGCAGCTCGGAGATCGGGCGCTCACCGTCTGGCGTCGCGATCGGCGTTTCCGGCGCGGCGCAGTCGCAGTTCGGACAACCGAGCGGGCAGGTGCCATCCACCGGCGCGACGCAGGTCGGCCCCTGTTCGATCGGCCCGGGAACATTGCAGCAGAGCATTCCGATATCGCAGCAGTTGGTGCCGCAGCAGGTCTTCGTCGCCACGCAAACAAGGTTCGCGTCGCAGGGCTTCGGCCCGCATTTTCCGTGGTCGCAAAACGGCGCGCCGTCTTCTACACACGCCGTGCCGCACGCGCCGCAGTTCGTAGAATCGTTCTCGATATTGCGGCATTTCCCGGCGCAGCAGGTGAATCCGTCGCTGCACGCGGGGCTGCACGCGCCGCCGCCAGTGCCGCTGCTCGCCGTGCTCGAAGCGCTCCCCGTCGTCGAGCCGACCGTGCTCTGCGAGCCGCCTCCGCTGCTCGTCGTCGAACCGCCGCTCGCCATCGTGCCGCCGCCCGCGGAGGTCGCAACGGAGCTGCCCGTCGAGCCGCTCGCGTCGCCTCCGCCCGCGCCCGAATCAGAGGTGACGACCCCGGTGCAAGCAACCACGAGCAACCCCGCGAGGACGATCGACACGCGCTCCATCATGAATGCGATTATCGCCGTCCGCCCGAGTCTTGGGAAGTCGCTCGTCACGACCGTGATCAACCGTGAGACTTCAGCGCCGGTTCAGCGCGGCGTCGGCGCAATCGCGCTCAGGTCATCGGCCCACGCCACCGACTCGCGACGGCGACGTAGGCGGCCTCGAATATCTCGGCGGTGGCCAAGCCCATTCGCTCGCGCACGCCGCGACGCCGATGAAACCGTAGCTCGTAGATGTTCGCGTCGGTGGCGCGCGCGCGTAGATAATCGTCGCTCGTCGTGAGCTTATCGACGAGGCCGAGCTCGTGCGCCTTCGTGCCGTGCCAGTACTCGCCCGTGGCGACCGCGTCGATGTCGAGGGCCGCGCGATACTGCTTCACGAAGGCCTTGAATTGGTCGTGCGTCTCGTCGAGCTGTGCCTGAAACTTCGCGCGCCCTTCTTCGGTGATCGGCGCAAAATAGCTCACCGTGCGCTTGTATTTTCCGGCCGTCGCGTTCTCGTAGTCGATGCCGTGGCGGTCGAGCAAGCGGTGCAGATTCGGCACCGGAGCGGCGACGCCGATCGAACCTAGAATCGCGAAGGGTGCCGCGACGATCGTGTTCGCCACGCACGCCATCATGTAGCCCCCGCTCGCCGCCACTGCGTCGACGCACGCCGTCAGCGGGATCCCGCGCTCGCGCACGCGCGCCAGCTGCGAAGCCGCGAGCCCGTAGCTGTGCGCCGCCCCACCCGGACTCTCGAGCCGCACCACGACCTCGTCACCCTCGCGCGCAACCTCGAGCACCGCGGTCACTTCATGTCGCAGTTGCTCGAGCTGAGAGGCGAACACATCGCCCTTGAACTCGAGCAAGAAGACGCTTTTGTCGCGCGGCGCCGCGTCTTTCTGGGCCTTTTTCCACTCCTTGCGGTGCGCCTTCCATTCTTTGTCGCTCATCATTCCGTGGCGCATCGATTCCGCGAGCTGCTCGAAGCGCTCATTCAAGCGCTTGATGACGAGCCGCCCCTCAGCCCTCTCTTCGCCGCCCGCACGCGACTCGCCGATGAGCACCAACGCGCCGATCACGAACGCGCCGAGAACGATCAACGCCTTGCAAGCGAAGGCCACCGTCTCCCAAAGGATCTCCATGCGCGGCTCGTTACAGGACTCGCGACCGCGCCGATAGCGAATGGCAAGCCGGTCGCATGAGCCGGTCGCACAAGTATTGCCCGGCCGTACTTCGTCCTCCATGCTCCGCGCCGTGCGTGCTTCGTTCGCCACCGTCCGCTGCGGCTCGCTCTTCGCCGCGCTGGTGATGACGCTGAGCTGCCACGCGTCATCCGTCAAGATCCACGCCGCCCCGCAACCGATCGCGCACGCCGCACTCACCCCGCCTGCCTCGCCGACGGCGCGCGCGGTCGTCGAGCCACGCGGCGATGAGGCAACCAGCGAGTCCCTGCCGACGGGCGACGACGAGCTCGTGCGCGGGCGCTCCACGATCCTCGTACACGCCCCGGTGACAAAGGTGCGGAGCGTGGTCCTCGACTTCGACACCTACGCGCAGTTCATGCCGCATTACACGGCGTCGCGCGTGCTCGCAAAGAGGCCCGACGGAAGCCGCGAAGTGTACATGCAGGTCGCGGCCCTCAGGGGCTTGGTGAAGATGGGCGCGCGCGTGGTGTTTCCAACTGCGGCCCGTGAGGAGGCCGGTTTCGAGACCTACGAGAGCCAGTTCCTCGATGGCAACGTCGACGAATTCAAGGCGATCTGGCGCATGAAACCGGTCGATGCCATGCGCTCGCTCGTGTCGCTCGAGGTCTTCCTTTTACCGAGGCTTCCGCTCCCGAAGAGCGTCATGAACGACGAGAACACGACCGGTGCCGTGAAGGGCGTAACAGCGATGAAGGCACGGATCGAAAGTCGCTAACGGGAACACCATTTTTCTCTTCCGCGAGCACCGAACCCACTAAGAGGGCGCTCGCATGATCGATCTGGTCGACCTCGGCAAATCCTACGGAGGCCGCACGCTCTTCGCGGGCGTCAACGTGCGCCTCAACGCCGGCTCACGCTACGGCCTCGTCGGCGCCAACGGCTCGGGCAAGACCACGCTCATGCAGATCCTCGCCGGCAAAGAGACCGCGACGGATGGACGCGTCGTCATCCCAACGAGCGCGCGCGTCGGCACTCTCGAGCAAGATCGCTTTCTCTCCGACGATCTCGTGATCGTCGAGGTGGCGATGATGGGCGACGAGCTTGTGTGGGGCGCCATGCGCGAGCAAGAAGCGTTGTTCGCCCGCGCGGCCGAGAGCGACGTCACGACCCGGCTCGCGGAGCTCGACGAGCGCATGCACGCGCACGACGGCTACACGCTCGAGTCGCGCGCCGCCGCCGTGCTCGAGGGTCTCGGCATCCCCGCGCGCCAGCATCGCCTGCCGCTCTCGACCTTGTCGGGCGGCTTCAAGCTCAGGGTCTTGCTCGCGCAGACGCTCGTCGGAAAGCCCGATCTGCTGCTCCTTGACGAGCCCACCAACCACCTCGACATCCTCACGATCCGCTGGCTCGAGCGCTTCCTCGAGAGCTACGAAGGCTGCGCCGTCGTCATCTCGCACGACCACCGCTTCCTCGACACCGTCTCCAACGCGATCCTCGACGTCGACTACGACACCGTCACCGTTTACACCGGTAATTACAGCCGTTTCATCGTTGAGAAGCGCCAAACGAGCGAGCGGATGGAAGCCGCGGCGACGCGCCAGCAAGAGATCATCGACGAGAAAAAGGCCTTCATCGAACGCTTCCGCGCGAAGGCGAGCAAGGCCCGACAAGCGCAGAGCCGCGCCAAGCAGGTCGAGAAGCTGGAAGAGAAGCTCAGCGATCCGCCGAAGACGTCCCGACGCGCGCCGAAATTCCGTTTCCTACAGCGTCGCAAGAGCGGGGCCGAGGTGCTCGTCGCCGAAGATCTCGGAAAATCCTACGGCGAAAAATGCGTGCTCACCGGAGTGTCGCTCACGGTTCGCCGCGGCGAGCGCGTGGCCATCATCGGCGCGAACGGCCTCGGTAAATCCACGCTGCTGAAGATCCTCGTGGGTCGACTCGCGGCCGACCGTGGCACCGCGAGCTGGGGCTACGAGGCGCACGCAGGCTACTTCGCGCAGGACCACGGCGAGCACTTCGACGACGCGTCGGTGAAGGTGCTCGACTTCTTGTGGAACACCTGCCCCGGAGAGCCCACGACCTATGTCCGCGGACAGCTCGGCACGATGTTGTTCAGCGGTGAGGACGTCGACAAGAAGGTCGGCGCGCTCTCCGGTGGTGAGGCCGCGCGGCTCATCATGTGCCGACTGATCGTGCAGAAGCCGAACGTGCTGGTGCTCGACGAGCCCACCAACCACCTCGATCTCGAGTCGATCGAGTCACTCGTCGTTGGCCTCAAGGCCTTCGAGGGCACGCTCCTCTTTGTGTCTCACGATCGGCACTTCGTCGCCGAGCTCGCGACCCGCGTGATCGAGCTGCGCCCCGACGGTCTCTTCGACTACGCGGGCACCTACGCCGAGTACCTCGCGCACTCGGGCGCCGATCACCTCGACGCAGCGGCGGTAAAGCTCCGCGCGAAGGCGGGCGCTACCGATCGCCCGGGTCCTCTGCCGACGAAGGCCGGCGCCTCGCATCGCCCCGCGCCCCCGCCGACGAAAGAAGGATTCTCCGACCGCAAGAAGCGCCGCAGCGAAGCGACGAAATTGGTCACCGTCCGCGACCGCGCTGCGTCCGCGATCGATCGCATCGAGAACCGCCTGCGCGAAATTACCGCGGACTATTGCCGTCCCGGTTTCTTCGAGAAGACAGCTCCGGCGGAGGTCCTTTCGCTGCAAGCCGAAGAGTCCGCGCTCGGGCCAGAGCTCGAACGCCTCATGGGCGAGTGGGAGCGCCTCGAAGGCGAGCTCGCCGACACCGACGGCACTGGCACGTAGAGCTAGCCGTCCGTCACGGGCGCTCCGTCACGGGCGCTCCGTTATTGGCACGCAGTCATTGGCACGCAGTCATCAGCAATCAGTCATTGGCACTTACTGGCCAGGAAGCACCTGGACTCAGCGAGGCGTCGCTTGCGAGCGCGCTGATTTGAGTGCGGTGCCGCTCGGCGGGGCCGTGAGCTCCGCGTATGCAGCCGTCGCTGTGACACAGAGTTCGTAGCTGCAGGGCGCCCCGCGTGCCGCGCCATCGCAGAGATGGGTGATCTCGAACTCGGTCTCGCCACGCCCGAGCGGCAGCAACATCGCGGCGCTCACCTCGTGGGTCGCACCGCACACGCGGTCCGAGCACGCGAACTCGAAGATCGCGGGAGCCCGATCGACGACGACGATGCGGCGATGCTGCACCTCATGGCCTGGGAGGCTCGGCCGCCGCTCCACGATGTCGAGCTCGAGCCGCTCGAGATGGGGCGCCACGTCGCGCAGACGATGGGCCTCGTCATGGCGCTTCTTGCGCTCGAGCGCGCGCCGATAGACCTCCGAGCTGCGTCGCATGGATGGACCTGCTGTTGGGGAGGCCGGCTGGAGTCGAGCACCGCCGAGGACCGACGGAACACGGGAACGATGCCTCGCTCGTGAGTATTCACTGCGGCGAGCCATCGCGCACGTCGCTCCGGTGACGAGCACGAAACGGAGCATCGACCACGCACGCACGCGAGCATGCAACCGAGCGGCTACTCACCACGCGGCGCGCCGTTTTTAGGCACCCGTGCGCGCGGGCCGGGTGTAACAAGTGCTCGCCATGCGACTTCGATTCTCTGCCCTCATCACCGTGACTCTCGCGCTCGCTTCAAGTTCCTGCAGCTCGGTCGAGCCGCCGACGGATGCACAGCGCATCGAGGCCGTGCCGCTCACGAGCACCTTCGTGTTTCCCGACCTCGGCGCGCCCGTGCACGTCGTGCGGACCGAGGGCAATGTCCCGCACATCTACGCGCACGACCGAACGGATCTCGCGCGCTTGCAGGGCTACGTCACCGCCGTCGATCGATTCTTCATGATGGATCTGGCGCGCCGGCTCGGCAAAGGCACGCTCAGCGAGGTGCTCGGCGAGGCCGCGCTCGCTGCGGATTTCGGCTCGCGCGGAAGCGGCATGAGCTACCTCGGCGGCCGCGTGTTGGCCTCGGTCAGCCCCGAGCTTGGCGCATACTTCGATGCGTTCGCGGCGGGCATCAACCAGTACATCGCGCACGTCGCGAGCGGGGACGCCGCGCCGCCGAGTGAGTTCGTCCTCGCGCAGGGCCTGCTCGCTGCCAGCTCGATCCTCGAGCTCATGAAGCCCTTCGATCGCAGCGACGTGGCCGCGATGATCGCGGTCGTGATCTACGAGACCAGCTACGAATCTGGCGACGTCGGACGCGACGCCGTGACCAGCAAGCTCGGCAAACTCTACGACGCCGCAGCGCTCGATGCGCTCCGAGAGGCCGGCGCGCTCGAAGACATCTGGCTCTCGATCATCCCCATCGAGAAGGTGCCCTCCGCCGAAGGACCGGGCACGAGCGGCCTGTCGCAAAAGTGGAAGCACGCGCCCCATGCCGCCGCGCTCCCGGACTCGCTCGTGCACCGCGCCACCGCACGTTTGGCGCAAATGCAGAAGCGGCTGCTGCGCGATCAGGAAGCGGGCTTCGGCTCGAACGCGTGGGCCGTCGGTGCCAGCGCCTCCACCGACGGCGCCGCGTTGCTCGCCGGCGACGGGCACCTCTCGCTCGCGGTCCCTTCGCTGCTCTTCCACGAGGGGCTCGACACGAGCGTGTTCGGCGGCGGCGCGACCCATCAGCTCGGGCTCACGATCCCCGGCTTTCCGGTGATGCCCATCGGCACGAACGGCAAGGTGGCGTGGAGCCAGACGCAGCTCGGCGGCGACGTCACCGACTGGTATCGCGAAGTGCTCACGCTCGACCCGAAAGGACTGCCCATGACGAGCCTCTTCAAGGGCAGCCAAGAGCCGCTCGTCGTTACCGAAGAGGTGTTCGTCGTCGCGGACGTGCCCGCGCTCGCGAGTGTCGGACGCACCGAGAAATGGGCGCGATGGGTGACCTTCGACGGGCGCTGGCTCGCGGACATCGAGGGCCGCGACGCCACCAAGGACGAGGTGCTGGCGGCGGGCGAGTCGCTCGTGAATCTGCAAGGCAGCTACGTCGTGCCCGGAGACACGGACGGCGACGGCATCGTGACCGGGCTGAGCTTCGACTACACCGGCTTCGACGCGGGCTCGATTCCGATGACCACCGACGCGCTCGGTCACGCCGGCGACGTGCTCGCGTTTCGTGAGGGCACGCGCGGCCTGGTCGCGTACTCGCAGAACTTCGCGGTGGCCGACTCGGGCGGGCGGATTTTTTACACCTCGTACCAGCCGGTGCCGTGCCGCGGCTACCTCCCGCGCGCGGCCGACGGCAGCTTCCTGCCCGGTGCGGATCCGAACCTCGTCCTCGATGGCACGAAGTACGGCGCCTTCGAAATCCCCGTAAAAGACGGCGTCGTCGACGAGTCGCCCGGCATGAGCGACCCCGCGCGCTGCGTCATCCCCTTCGACGCCGCGCCGCAGAGCATCGATCCGAAGAAGGGCTTCGTAGCGACGGCGAACAACGATCCCGGAGGTCTCAGCTTCGATGGCAGCGTGACCAACGACGAGCACTACTTCGGCGGCCCGTGGGACATCGGCTTTCGCATCGCCACGATCGCCACCGCGCTCGAGAAGGCGATCGCCGAAGGCCGCGCCGACGTCGCGGCGATGGCCGAGATCCAAGGCAACACCGACAGCGCGCTCGGAGCCCTCTACCTCGACGAGCTGCTGGCCTCGGTGTCCTACGCGCGCGCCCTCCCAGCGAGCCCAAGCGATGCGGCAGACCAGCGTGTGCGGGCGCTCTACCAGGGCGACGCGAAGGCGATCGACGAGGTCGAGACGCGCCTGACAGCGTGGAAAAAGGCCGGATTTCGCGCCAAATCCGGAGTCGAGACCTTCTACGACGCGCCCACCGACGCCGACCGCGCCGACGCCGTCGGGACGATGCTCTTCAATGTCTGGATGCCGCGCGTGCTCGCTGCGACCTTCGATGACGAGAAGCTCGACGGACTGTTTCGCCTCTCGGGTGGCGCGGGTCGCGTGCTCGCGCTCTATCGCATGCTGCGCGGACGCGGAGCCGCCAACTCGGAGCAGCTCGCGTCCTTTCACGCGGCGACGAAAGAGTCGGCGTTCTTCGACGTGCTCGGCACCGACGAGGTCGAAACGAGTCACGAGCTCGTGCTCGCCGCGCTCGTCGACGGGCTCGCATTTCTCGAGAGCGCGCCCAGCGCCGAGAAACCGGGCGAAGGCGGCTTCGGCACCACCAAGATGGATGCCTGGCTGTGGGGCCTGCGCCATCAGGTCCGCTTCGACTCGCTGCTCGGCGAGTACGTCGGCGCGGAGTCCGCATTCACGGCCATCACTGGACAGTTCGCCATCACGACGAAGCTCTTGCCGCTCGCCCCGTCGCTGCCCGCGACAGATCCGCGCGCCGCGCTCGAGGCCTTCCCGCGGGATGGCGACCAATACGCGGTGGACGCCGGAAACCCAGGTTTTTCCGGGGTTCGCTTCCATTATGGCTCCGGCCCGGTGATGCGCATGGTGGTGCGGCTGAAGGGCGACGAGGTCACGGGGCAGAACGTGATCCCGGGCGGTCAGAGCTCGCTCCTTGGCTCGGAGCACTTCGCCGATCAGGCGGTGCTGTGGCTCGGAAACGAGACCATCCCGATGCGCTTCCACGTCGCGGACGTGATCGCCGGCGCGCAAGGCCACGAGCTTTACACGCCCCAATGATGTGGGTGAAAACGATGAGCCGCGCAACGGTCGCGGCCACGCTGCGCCACGCAACGATCGCGGCCACGTTGCTCGTCCTACTCGCTCGCTGCGATCCACAAGAATCCGCGCCGCCGCTCACCGACGCGCAGGGCAGCTACGCGGCACCCCTCGGCTCGACGAGCGCAGCGACGGCTACGGCGACGTCCACGGCGAGCGATTTGCCGGCACGCGCACCCGATGATTCCGCGACGCGCGAAGGCGGCGCTCCTCCCGCCGCGCCACCATCCGCGCCGGCCTCGAGCGAGCCACCGGCGTCATTTCCGTGGGACGCGCGCAAGCTGTCCGGGCCACCGCCCGCGGGTTGGGCTGAGCGCACCGAATGGGACGGCACCCTCGAGGCGCAGAACGCCCTCCT
>SHZB01000052.1 GCA_009692485.1 Myxococcales bacterium | reverse complement strand
CCGCCAACTCCGCTCGCGCCGCCGAAGAGCCCATCGAACAAGGTGCCAATTCTCGGTGGCATTCTCGCCGCGACGATCCTGTGTGTAGCGACCGCGGGATACTTCTGGCGAACACGCGCGACCAGCGACTCGGACCCCGTCGCCGTACCGATCGAGAGCGCGTCCACTGACGGTTCCGGCGGCACGGTCGCATCCAGTGCGGCCACTGGCGGAAGCACTTCCACGGGGCCGGCGTCGACCGCGCCGACGGATGCAGACGGTGGCCTAGAGCAGAAGATCGACCTCGAAATCACGTGTGTTCCGCAGTGCGACGAGCTGTACATCGACAACGGCAAGCTCGAACAGCTCGAAGAAAAGAACAAGCTCGCGCTGCTGCCCGGCAAGCACACCGTCGAAGGCCGCAAAGCCGGCTACGCCACCGTGAAGGACTTCGTCACGCTCGAGCTCGGCCGGCCACTCACGAAAGAGCTTCGGCTCGTGAAATTCTCCGGCGGACCACCGCCGAAGAAGAAGAAGAAGCCGTGCGGACGCTTCATCAATAAGAATTGCAACTAGCAACTAGCGGCTAGCGATTGGCAACTAGCGACTGGCAACTAGCGGCTAGCGACTGGCAACTAGCGATTGGCAACTAGCGATTGGCAACTAGCGATTGGCGACTGGCAACTAGCGACTGGCTCAGGGCGGTCCCCAGCTTGTGCCGTCGTTGTCGGAGGCGAGGACGTACCAGCCGCGACGGCTCGTGCCGGTGACGTCGGCCGACAAAAGCAACAGCACGCGCGACTGAAATCGCACGACCGCCCCGACGTCGATGTGGCCGCGATCGGACTTTCCTTCGCCGATGGCGCGCGCAAGCTCGAAGGTGGCGCCCCCGTCGGTGGATTGCCCGAGGTAGAGCCCCCAGCGCTCCCCGGCCCGCGCGTGCATGAGCGCGACCAGGCCCGACGCGGTCGGCACGGCCTTGATGCTTCGCTCGTGCGGCTCTGGCCAGACGACGAAGGGCAAGGACTGCGGGACACTGCATTTTCCGTCGAAGCCGCAGCGGACAAGCTGCGGAATACGCCGCTTTTTCTGGGGATCCGAGGGATCGACGACGGCAATTTCGGTCACGACGGCGTTCGGTCCGCAGCCAAGTCCATCGCTGTCCGAGGCCGGCAAGGGCATCGCGAGCGCGCGCTCTCCTGCGATTCCGACGAGGCGCGGCACGGGGCCCGCGAGGCGAACCACGGACCAGCCTCCCCACTCGCATTGAGGGCCTGCGGCGAGCTGGGCCCAGGTGTTCGCGTCGGCGTTTGCGCCGGGGATGACGCTGCTCGGCCCGAGGACATCGGCGGGGCGGGGCCAGGGCCTCACGCGCACGGCCGAAGCCGCCACCGACACGAGCTGAGCGGGGCGACCATAGGGGACAGGCACAAAGCGCTCTCGAAGGGTCTTGTCGATCGGAGTGCCGATAGGGGCGGCCTCGCCGATGGCGCTTGCGATGAGGGGCGCGGCCTTGAGGTCGAGGAGTAGAGCGATCCCGCCGCCCTCGACACGCGCAGGCTGGCCATAACCGCTTGGAAGCCGCACGTCCTTGAGGGTCGCCTGGTCCGGGAAGAATGGGCGCGGCCCGCTGAGCGCGAGGTCGCCCGGATCCGCAGTCCAGAGCTCTGCATCGAGCACGGGCGCACGCCGCGGAGGGGCGAACTTCGCCGCGGGAGGCGCCTTTGGTTGTTTCTCGCGCGCGCCGGTCATGAAGGCGAGCGAGCCGTCGGTGCCGAGCCCCCACGCGGACCACTCTTTCGCTGCGACGCGCATCGATGTCCAGGTTCGGCCGAGGTCGCGCGTGCGGAGCGCCACTGCTTCCGTGCCATCGCGGCCCAAGAGGACCGCGCCTTGCTCGTCATCGACCACGATGCGCTCCCACACCGTGCTCGTCGCTGCGAGATCGACGCGGAGGCCCATCCCATTGCCGATCGACGTCGCGAGAAAATCCGCAGAGGCCGCACCAAGGCTCTTGGGAAGAGCGGATTTCTCAGGCGCTTGGTCCTTTTTGCCGCAGCCGACGATGGTCAGCGCCGCGAAGAGCCCGGCGAATAAACCCGCGCATTTGCCGGCGGAGCGAGCGTGCGCGTCACTCGACCGGGTCGGCATCGAGGCAGCACCGAAAGCCCGTGGAGTAGTCATGGTAGGTCCTCGCGTGTGCGGTCGTCGCGTAGTCGCAGCCCTCGCCATTGCGGCGCGTGTCCATGAAGAACCCGCCGCGAAATGTGCCTTCGGCGTCGTCGATCCACTCGTGCAGGTTGCCGACCATGTCAAACACGCCGAAGCCGTTCGTGCACGCGCTGCGCTCGCCGGTCTTGGTGACGGTCCCCTCTAGCTGGTTGATGAGCGGATGAGCCATGGTTTCGTACCACATTCGGTCAAGAGGGAGCCCGAGCTTCTCGGTGACTTCCGCGACCGGATGGCGCGCGCGGCCGTCGTCGTTGCAGCTCTTTGGGACCCTGTGATTGCCATACGGAAATTGCTGCTGTCGTGGCCCGCGACACGCCGCGTCCCACTCTGCCGCGCCGCACAAACGCTTGCCAGAAGCGGCGCACGCGCGGTCGGCCTGCTCGCCGCTGACGTAGCCCTGAGGCGTCACTCCGGGCCGCGAAACAGCGCGAATCCCGCGCACTCCCTTCACGCTCGCGTACGGAGGCCACGACTCTTGCCGTCCGCCCGTGAACACGCGCACGAGCGAGGCCTCCCAGCGGTCGACGCAGACTTCGCCCAGGACGAGCGCCATCTCCGGTGGGCAGCGCGCACTCGGCCCGAGGACGCCTGTCCATTCGCTTCGCCGAGGCGTGAGCGATGGGTTTCGCTCCGGCGTGAGCGATGGCCGCAAGGCGCCATCACGCGTGTCGGCGATCGCAGCAACGCCGGCAGCTTCGGCACGCGCGCCTCGTGTGGCGGCGCCCCTCCTTTCGGACATCGAAGCATTCGCACCGCTCGCATCGACCGCGCGCGCCGTCTCTCGCTCGGTCCGCGGGTTCACCACGACGCTCGCGTGACAGCCGAGCAACAACGCCGGCAAAAAACCGAACGCCGTTCGCCACTTCTCGCGTTGGCCGATGCGCGTCACGCGCCGAGTGTGCCATCGGTCAAACATCGAAGTCTCGCTCACTCTTGCCCTCCGTAGCCAAGCTCGACGAGCGCCGTGTCCATGCCGCCGAGCGCGCGCCACATCGCCAGGAGTTCGTCCGGCGCCGCGGACACGGCCGAGAGGGACGGCATCGCGACCCGCGCGCAATGCAACGCGACACGCCGAAGTGGGAGCACGCGGCCTTCGGAGTCCGCGATGCTGCTGTCACCGCCGTAGAGTCGATCTCCAAACAGCGGCATCTTCGCGTGCGCCGCGTGGGCACGAAGCTGGTGCATGCGACCGGTCTCGGGCATGAGCTCGAGGAGCACGGCGCGCGCGGTCTCGGCGAGGATTCGGTATCGCGTTCTGGCCGGATCGGCGCCGGCTCCGAATGCGACCACCTTGTGACGGCCCGCGCGATCGCGAACGCGTAAGAGCGGCACGTCCCAGATGCCTGCTGCCGCGAGCCCCGCTCGCACCTTTGCAATCGCGATATAGGTGCGCTCGAGTTGGCCAGCGTCGCGCCACTCTTGCACACGGCGCGATGCGTCCCTGCCGAGCGCGCAGAGCATGACGCCGCTCACCTGAACGTCGAGCCTCGTCGCAGCGTGAACGCGCCCGCCGCCGAGCCGTTTCATGAGTTCGCAGACGACCGAGTCTTCGCCTTGGCGGGTCGTTTCGCAGGCGAGGCCGGCGGGCTTGTCGACCAACACGACGCCATCCTTCTGCGCGAGAATGCTGATGGCGCCGCTCGTTTCGGGCCGCCGCGGTGCGTAAAGCTCGAGGCAATCGCCCAGCTCCACCGGCTCATCGAGCGACGTGGGGCGTCCGTTGAGGAAGATGCGCCCTGCCATCGCGACGCGCGCCTCGCGGGCGACGGCCTCCAGCACCGCGCGAACCGAGTCGCCATCACCCGCCGCGACGACGACGACGAGCGTCGGCTTCAACCCTGCACCGTTCGAGTCGCGCGCGACACGAGTCCTTGCGCGCCATCGACACGTACGCGCTCAGCCGTGGCGGCGACGACTCTGGCGCCCGCGACAGAGGCCACGCATGGGATCGCGAGCTCGCGCATCGCCTCCGCACAGGGATGGACGGCGCCCCCCGATTCGGCGACGACGGCTCCGGCGAGCGCGAAGATTGGAGACAGCGCGACGTCGAGCGCCCTAACGATCAACACGTCGTCGTGCGTGACGCGCTCTGGCAACCGATCACCGACAATGAGCGCGGCTCCATCGACGACGCCAACGCTCACGCCGACGCCCGCGAGCTCGCGATCGCAGCGCACGAAGGACGGCGCGTACGAGAAACGCCCGGAAAACGCTGGGGGCGGTGACGATGCGAGACTCTGCCGTTCGGCCTCGCGCATAAGGACGAGGCGACCGAGCTCGGGTCGTCCACTCTTCAATGCGGTCACGATCACATCGAGCGACGCATGAAACACTGTGCCGCGTCGTGCGCGCGGATCGATGCGAACGAGCCGTCGGTCGACGTCGAGCACCACGCGCCGCAGGATCGCGAGCGCACGCCACCCGAGCCGCTCGATGGCGATCCGCGAGCGCGCGATGTCGCGTGTACGGTCGAGCAGCCAGCGAAACAATTTTCGCTCGATCGAGCCAAATTCAGGCTCGAAACGCGCAAGCTCGGCGTCTGCCATCGCACCCGCAAGCTGCTCCTTCGCCTCGATGACAGCGCGGCGCGACCCTTTGCTGTCATGCGCGAGCCACAGCTTCACCATCTGCGTCGCGTCGCTCGCGTCCTCGCTCCAGCGTGGGAAAGACAGCTCGCACGCCTCTACCGCTACGTCTCCGAAAGTCGAAAGAAACTGAGCCAAGGCGCCCCGCGCCGGCCCGTCGGGAAGATCCTGGGCGCGTAGCACCGGGGCTTGGTGCAGGCGCGTACAGGCGGCGGCGTCGGTCGCGAACACGTCGGCGACACGCGCGATCCCGAGCGCCAATGAGGCCCCAAAAGTACCCGGAACGCCCGCGGTCAGCATCGTGCCAACGAGCTCATGCGCGGACGGAACGCGGCGGGCCACCAGCGCGTGCAGCGTGAGCTCATGACCGAGCTGGGTGGCTCTAAGACTGGACCATTGGTCGCCGCATCGGTCGAGCAATTCGCGCGCGGCCGAAAGCGTGCTCGCCATCGAATCGTTCGGCAAAAGCGCAAGCTCGAGCTCACCGAGCGCATGCGCCTCACGGGCGAGGCGTCGCCCGAACTCCGCGGCCTCGCGTTCGAATCCGAGCTGCGTGCGGACCGCCGTCGTGGCAGCAAGCGCCTCCCGCACTCGCTGTGGCCCCTGCTCGTCTGCGCGCGCAAAAATCTTCTCGAGCAGCTCGTGGCTCCCCGCGCCGAGCGCATAGAGAACATCGCGCGGACCCACCATCGGGATGCGCTCCGCAGAGCGGGTGACCGCGCCGATGCCGAGATAGACGCGCTCGCCGAGAGTGCGTGCCACCGGCGACGTTGTTGCGCTCGCCTGGCCGAGGGCCTGAGCGGCGGCCGCGAGCCCTGAACGCACCAGCCGAGTGAGCTCGACGCTGGCGAGGCGGGACGGGAGCTGGCTGCGACCGACGAGGCAGAGCTCGGACCAAACCCCGTGATCTCCCGCATCTTCTGCGACGACCGCGTCGGACGCATCTTCGACCGAGAGGATCACGATGCGCGGCGCCGGAAGGCTCGCCTCACGCACCGCAAAGTGAACTCTCGCCGAAGGACCGAGACCCTCGCTGACGGCTTCGAATACCTGCGCGAGCTCGAGCACACCCTTCGCACCAAGTTCATCGCGAAGCCGCACGAGCGAAGGTGCGCCCGCCTCGTCCGCAGCCACGACCTCGAGCGGCGCCATCGCCATCGTGTCGCGCCCGCCAACCCTCGCATCGCTCGAAGCAGCGACGGAAACGCCCGCGGTGCTGGGTTGGTCCGTAATAACTTTCGCCGCAAGCCTCGCATCGCTCGCACGAACGACGGAAACGCCCGCGCCTAGAACGCCGCCGTCTTGGCCGCGAATTAACCACCCGCTGAGCACACACGGGTCCACTTCTTCGATGACGACGGCGAGGCTCGCATCCCGTTTCTCCGCGAGTGCCAGCGCATCGATCACGCGCGAGGTGACGAGCTCGGCGAAAATTCGCCGCACCGCATCGCTCACGGCTTCGGCCTCGGGAAGGACGATGAGCGTATCGAAGCGAATCGGCACGCGCCGGCGTTCGCTGCTCGTCACGATGAAGGGGCGCAAGCCAACCTTCGTGCCAGCTCGCAACGCCTCGCACACGACGCCAAGCGAGGAC
Source organism: Myxococcales bacterium (assembly GCA_009692485.1). Classification (GTDB taxonomy): domain Bacteria; phylum Myxococcota_A; class Polyangia; order Polyangiales; family Polyangiaceae; genus SYFR01. The sequence continues at coordinate 15,911 of SHZB01000052.1, read as the reverse complement.
CGAAGCTCGTCGGTCAGAGGCGCGCGCGACAAGAGCTCGAACGCCCGCGCACAGCGTTCGTCGCCTTCGGGTGTGTCCGCGTGCTTGATGAGCGAGCGCACATCGAGCCGGCCGCTCAGGTGTTCAGCAGCATGCGCTCCGAAGACGCGAGCCTCGATGACCCACCGCCGCCACGTTCGTGCACCGCTGGTCGACGGTACGTGGCCGAGCTCGAGCGCCGCGCGACCCACGCGTTGCGGCGCGTCCCGCTGCCCCTCGAAGGCGTCGAGCCGCGGCAGTACGCTCACGACACGCGGCGCCGAAGCCAAGCGAGCCGCCGCTCAGCGACCCTGCTGGCCGGCGTCGAAGGCCCGCATCGCGCGGTCGCCTGCGGACGACAAGTACGCCAGCGTCATGCTCGTGATCATGAACCCGACGGCCATGACGGTCGTCGCGCGCGTCATGAAATTCGCCGAGCCGCGACCGCCGAAGACCTGGGCCGCTCCGCCTCCGAAAGCACCGCCAAGCCCTCCGCCGCGCGTCTGTTGCAGCAAGATCACGCTGATCAGAAACAGGCAGATGATGATGTGGGCGACGTTGATGATGGACTGAAGCATGGCGCCGTTAGACCTTGGTTATGGCAGAAGCGACTCTGCCTCGCGAAGGGTGGCAGAAGCGACTCTAGTCGCCCGAAGGGTGGCAGAAGCGACTCTAGTCGCCCGAAGGGTGGCAGAAGCGACTCTAGTCGCCCGAAGGGTGGCGGAAACTACACCGTCGCCCGAAGGGTGGCGGAAGCTACCCCGTCTTCCCTTGTCGCGCCAGCTTCGCCGCGATTTCGACGATCTTGGCGAAGCCCTCTACCTCGAGCGCAGCACCGCCAACGAGCGCGCCGTCGATGTCGCGCTGCCCGAAGAGGCCCTCGGCATTGTTCGCCTTCACGCTGCCGCCGTAGAGGATGCGCGTCGTCAACGCCAACTCCGCGTTCGCGTCCGCCAACACCTGGCGAATGGCGGCGTGCACCGCCTGCGCGTCCTCGGGGCTCGCGACCTTTCCGGTGCCGATCGCCCACACGGGCTCGTACGCGATCACGCCCTCGCCGCCGGCACGACCGAGCTCCACGATGGCCGCCTGCACCTGTCGCTCGACGACGGCCAAGGTCTCGCCGGCCTCGCGTTCGCTGAGCGTCTCGCCGACGCAAACGATTGGCTTCAGCCCAGCCGCGTTCGCCGCCGCGATCTTCTTCGCGACAGCGTCATCGGTCTCGTGGAAGAGCTGCCGCCGCTCGCTGTGACCGATGATGGCCCACGTCGCCCCGGCAACACGAAGCATCGCCGCGCTGACCTCGCCCGTGAACGCGCCGCTCTCTTCCCAGTGGAGATTCTGCGCGGCCACGGCGACGTCGCTCTTCTTGTTGTAGAGCTCGTTCGTCACCGCCGCGATCGCGGTGAAAGGCGGTGCCACGATCACGTCCGCATCGGCGAAATCGGTCGTTGCGCGCGCGACCGCGATGGCGAGATCGCAGCCGTCGCTGCCGCCCGCGTTCATCTTCCAATTCCCCGCAATTAGCGGCCTTCGCAGTGGGTCCATCGCGTCTTCCTCGCTATCGCAGTTCCGTCAATGATTCGCCCACTGGTTCACTCAATGGCCGCGCAGCCCCGGCTTGCGGAGGGCCTCGATCCCCGGCATTCGCTTGCCTTCGATGAACTCGAGCGACGCGCCCCCTCCGGTCGAGATGTGATCGAAGCGCGCCGCAATTTCGGCACCGGCCTCATGCACCGCAGCCGCGCTGTCGCCACCGCCGACGACCGTGAACGCCGACAGACCGCTGATGATCTCGGTCAGAGCGCGCGTCCCGGCCGCGAACGGCGGCGACTCGAACAGACCCATCGGACCATTCCAAAACACCGTCTTGGCTGCGCCCAAAACCGCGGCGAACCGCGCGACCGTAGCGCTGCCGATGTCGAGCGCCATCGTGCCTTCGGGAACGGCGTTCACCGAGACCTGCTGTCCGCTCGTCGCGTGCATCCCCTCGCCCACGACCACGTCAAGCGGCAACACCAGCTCTACCCCCGCCGCATCGGCCCTCGCAAGCAAGGTGCGGGCGAGCGCCAATTTGTCCTCTTCGACGAGGCTCTTTTGCATCGCCTTGCCTTGCGCGGCGAGGAAGGTGTTGGCCATCGCGCCGCCGATGCAGATCGCGGTGCAGCGCGCGATCAACGCCTCGATCACGTCGATCTTGTCCGTTACTTTGGCGCCGCCCAAGACCGCCACGAAGGGGCGCGCCGGCGACTCGACGAGCCGCGCGAGCGCCGCAAGCTCGTTCGTCACGAGGTAGCCCATGGCGCGGTCTTTCACCAGGCGCGGCAGCGCGTCGACGGATGCGTGCGCGCGATGCATGGCGCCGAATGCGTCGTTCACGTACACGTCGCAGAGTTCCGCCAACGCGCGCGCAAATTGCGGGTCGTTCGCCTCTTCTGCCGCATGAAAGCGCAGATTCTCGAGCAGGCACAACTGCGGCCCACCGCGCAACTGGCCACCCGGCGCCGCCACGCGCAAATCGTGAATGACCTTCTTGGGCGCGTCTCCGATGCAGTCTTCGGGCAAGTGAAATTCGTAGCCAGTGAGCTCTGCGAGCCGCGCACCGACGGGCTCGAGCGAGAGGCTCTCGTCCTGCCCCTTCGGCCGGCCTAGATGCGACGCGAGGATGACCTTGGCGCCCGCCTCGACCGCGAAGCGAATCGTCGGCAACGCCGCGACGATGCGAGAGTCGTCCGTGATCGCGCCGGTCTTCTTGTTCAGCGGAACGTTGAAGTCGACGCGAATGAGCACGCGCTTGTTGATGAGCCAGGAGCCCTCGTCGAGAGGCCCTTTCTCGAGCTGCTCGAGGGTGACGATGTCGCTGTAGCCCACGCTGAAGCCCCTTCGAGCCCGCGTTAGAGCTTCAGCGCCAAGAGCTGGGCGAGATCGATCATTCGATTCGAGAAGCCCCACTCGTTGTCGTACCAGGAGAACACCTTGACCATGTGCTTCTGCAGCACCTGGGTCATCGTCGCGTCGAAGCTGCTGGACGCCGGGTTGCCGATGAAGTCGCCGCTCACGAGCTCCACGTCGACGTAATCGAGCACGTTCTTCATCGGGCCCTCCGTCGCGGCCTTCTTCATGGCGAGGTTCACCTCGGCGACGGTCACGGGCTTGTCGGTCTCCACCGTGAGGTCGATGAGCGAGACGTCGATGGTCGGCACGCGGACGGCGATGCCCTCGAACTTTCCTTCAAGCTCGGGGATGATCGCGTAGATCGCCTTCGCGGCACCGGTCGATGACGGCACCATGTTCGCCGCCGCTGCGCGGGCCCGACGCAGATCGCCCTTGCGATGCGGGACATCGAGCAAGGACTGGTCGTTGGTGTACGCGTGCACCGTGGTCATCATGCCTCGCTTGATGCCGAATTGGTCGAGCAGGACCTTGGCCACCGGCGCCAGGCAATTCGTGGTGCATGAGCCGTTGGACACGACGTGATGTTTCGCGGAGTCGTACTTCTCGTCGTTGCATCCGACGACGATCGTGAGGTCATCGCCCTTGGTCGGTGCGCTCACGATCACCTTCTTCGCGCCCGCATCGAGGTGCTTCGCGGCGGCCTCGCGCGTCGCGAAGAGACCCGTGCATTCGAGCACGATGTCCACGCCCAGCTCCTTCCACGGGAGCTTCGCGGGCTCTCTCTCGGCGAGGACGCGGATCGATTTCTCGCCGATCGTGATGTGACCGTCGCCGGAGCCGACGCGCGCGCCGAAGGTGCGGTGCACCGAGTCGTACTGGAGCAGGTGGGCGAGCGTCTTCGGGTCCGTCAGGTCGTTGATCGCCACGAGCTCCACGTCGCTGACGCCGCGTTGGACGAGCGCGCGTGTGACGCAGCGGCCAATGCGGCCAAACCCATTGATCGCGATCTTGACGGTCATCGAATTGCTCCTCGCCTCATGGCGTGCTCTCGGGGAACGCCTGGGTACTCACGCGCCCTCGGCCGGTCAATCCCGTTCGCGGCTCATCGGGGCTCGCGGCGCGGGTAGTTCTCCGCGTGCGCGCCAGTCGTGATTCGCCTCGCGCATTCTCAGGCGTGCGCTCCGATCGCGCGAAAACGCTCGTAACGGTGGGCAACCAGCGCCTCGGGCGAGAGGCGGTCAAGCTCCTCGAGCGCCTTTGCTATCGCCGCGCCAAGGAGCACCGCCGCGGCGTCGTAGTCCTGGTGTGCTCCTCCGGGTGGCTCGTCGACGACGGCATCGACCACACCGAGCCGCGCGAGATCTTCCGACGTGAGCTTGAGCTGCAACGCTGCCTCTTCGGCGCGCGCGGCGTCCTTCCACAGGATGGTCGCGCAGCCCTCGGGACTGATGACCGCGTAGCAACCAAACTCGAGCACGAACACTTTGTTGGCGACCCCGAGAGCGAGCGCGCCACCCGAGCCGCCTTCGCCGATGACGCTCGCGACGATCGGAATTCTTGCGCGCGCCATGGCTGCGATGGCCGCACCGATCGCCTCGCTCTGCCCGCGCTCTTCCGCGCCGATCCCCGGGTAGGCGCCGGGGGTGTCGATGAAGGTGAGCACCGGCAACCGAAAGCGCTCGGCCAGCTCGAGCACGCGCGTCGCCTTGCGATAGCCCTCCGGGTGCGGCATGCCGAAGTTGCGCTTGACGTTGTCCTTCGTGCCGCGGCCTTTTTGATGGCCGATGACGGCGACGCTGCGGCCGCGAAAACGCGCGAGCCCGGCGACGATCGACGCATCGTCCGCGAAGCGCCGATCACCCTTGAGCTCCGCCCAGTCCGTGAACAGGCGCGCAATGTAGTCGAGCGTGTACGGTCGATTGGCGTGGCGCGAGAGCTGAACCTTTTGCATCGGCGACAAGGTCGCAAACAGCTCCCGCGCGACCCGCACCGTCTCGCACTTCAGCGCGGCGATCTCCGGGGTGGGAGCCTCGCCGTTGCCGAGCGCCCCCTCGAGCTCGCGCACGCGCTCGAGCAGCTCGACGACCGGTTTCTCGAAGGACAGGACAGTGGCCGCCACGCGCCGCTCTTAGCACGGTGGCACGTCGGCACAGCAGCACCGCGGCAACGCCGATACGCGCGGCTCAGCGGGACCGCTAACGGCACCGACGTGCGCGGCTCAGCGGCGGATATGGCCCGTCGGCTCGCTGCCGAGGAGGTCGATCGATCGCAGGGACATCGGAGTGCCGGGCACCTGGATGAGAGGACGCAGCCGTAGCACGTTGAAAATCCGCATTTCCTGCACTTTTCCGCGCAATTTGATGGGCGCAAGCTCCTCGACCTCGAAGCGTCCATCGAGGTGCATGCGCGTCGCTTCGCTGACGATAATCTGCCCGGCCGCGGCGCTCGCGCAGAGACGCGCCGAGGTGTTCGCGACGTCGCCGATCACCGTGTAGCTGAGCGCGCGCTTCGTTCCAATGTAGCCCGCGACCACGGGCCCGGTGTGCACCGCCGTGCCGACCGCGAGCGGCTCTTTCCCTCGCGCGATGCGCTCCTCGTTGAAACGGCCGAGCACCTCGAGCTGCTCGATCGCGCACTCGACCGCGCGGGCGGGGTCGTCGGTGTGCGACACCGGTGCGCCCCACACCGCCATGATGCCGTCGCCCATGAACTTGTCGAGCGTGCCCTCGTATTTGAAGAGCACGTCGACCATGGCCTCGAAGTAGGCGTTCAGCATCTCGACCAATTCTTCGGGTGAGGTGTCCTCGCTCATGCGCGTGAAGCCACGAATGTCGCTGTTGTAGACCGAGCACTCGGCGCGCTGCCCGCCCGGGTTGACGTCGACCTGACGGTTGATCACTTGCTCGGCGACGTTGGGCGACACGAAGCGGCTGAGCTGATCGCGCGTGTGGCCGAGGATGTTGATCTCGAGGAACATCGCCGCCTGATTGGCCACGGAGCTGACAAGCTCGAGATCTTTCGGTTGAAACTGCGCGAGCGACTGCGAATCGAGCCACAAAACTCCGAAGATCGTGTCGCCGTGGAGCATCGGGCAAACAATCGCGGAGTGGATCTGATTCAAGATCATGCTCTTGCCTTTCGACGCCGCGAAATCCATCGCCGCGTCATGGGTGAGCACCGCCTTGCGCTCGGCCACGACCTTCTTCAGGATCGTCGTCGAGACGCTGATCGCACCTGAGCCGCCATCCGCGCGGTGCGTCGCCATCGGTTTCATCTCGCCGTTCTGGTCCTGCAAGAAGATCACGCCGCGCTGGGCATGCGTGAACCGGAACATGCTCCGCAAGATCTTTTCGAGCAGGGTCGCGGTGTCTTTTTCGAACGCGATGTCACGCGTCAGCTCGTAAGAAAGCCGCAGTCGCTCGTAGTCCGCGCGCAGCTGCGGCGGCGTCTTCGCGATCTCATCGAAGGGCCGAAAATCGCGCTCCGTCGCGACGAACTCTGCGCCGATCGGTCGCGCCTCGTCGTCCGCATCGACGTTGGTCTTGCCGGTCTTCATCGCGGGCATGAACGCCGTGTGAAACGTGCGCGTCGGCCCGCGTGCAGGTGGAAGATTGCGCGAGGAAGGCGGCCGCGACGGTGGCGGGCCGTGACTCCCCGCGACGCCACCTGGCTGGAGCGGCGGCGCTCCCGGATAGCCAGGCAGCGGCGATGGCATGCCCGGGTTGGCCATCGGCGGCGCTCCCGGATAGCCAGGCAGCGGCGATGGCATGCCCGGGTTGGCCAGCGGCGGCGCTCCCGGATAGCCAGGCAGCGGCGATGGCATGCCCGGGTTGGCCATCGGCGGCGCTCCCGAATAGCCAGGCAGCGGCGGCGCGAGCGGGCCTGCGCCCTGTGGTGGACCGTACGATTGCCCCCAACCCGCTTGCGGACCCACGCCGCTCGGTGCTCCGAGAGCGGGCGGAAAGTGCGGATTTGCCGGAAAATGCGGGTTTGCCGGGTGTTGCACGGCCGCGTGCCCATGCTGGATGCCCGGGTGCACGGAGAACGCCGGCGACGGTACCTGCCGCGCATTCGGCACCTGCGGCGACATCTGTGGCGTTCCATCGAACGCGCCGCGCAGTGCGTTGCCATAGTGAACTGGAACCGCGTGCGTTGGCTGTCCCCCCAACGGCGTTGCCTCGCCCGCGCCTGCCTGCGCTGGCCATCCGTACGCGCCGGGATGCTGCTGCGGCACGGGCTGCTGAGGTGGCGGCGGAGCAGCGCCGTGCCCAACCGGAATGCCCGCGCCGAGCTCGTCCATGAAGCGCGCCTTGGTCTGGCCCAGGCTAATTTCGTCGCCGTGCGCGAGGTCGCGCTCACCATTGACGCGCGTGGCGTTGACGTAGGTGCCGTTGAGGCTACCGAGGTCGCGCAGCACGTAGTGCGTCGTGCGGTGCTCGACGATGCAGTGCTCTTTCGAGACGATCTTGTCGAGCAGCTGGATCGTGTTGCTCGGGTGCCGCCCGAGCGAGTTCCACGCTTGGAGCTCGACGCCCCGCGACCCCTCCTTCGTTTCAAGCACGAGCCGCGCCATCGGGAAATCCGACGCTCAGCCTATCGACACCCGCGTGAGCCCACAACGAGAACCCACGAAAACTCGCGAATGCCGCGACCTTCGGACGGACTCACGCTCGATCGCATTGACGCGCAGGGGTTTCCTCCGGCGGGTCGCCGTCAGCCATCGCGATCGATCGCGCTCGATCGAATTGGCGCGCGGCGCGAGCGCGGGTAGGCGCTGGCCATGAGCCTGTTGTTGGCGATCGATCAAGGCACGACTGGCACGACGTCCCTCGTCATGGATCTCGGCGGACGCACGCTTGGCCGAAAGACCGTCGAGTTTCGGCAGTATTTTCCCGAGCCTGGCTGGGTCGAGCACGACGCGGAAGAAATCTGGCAGAGCGTCATCGCTGCGACCGAAGGCGCGCTCGCGTCAGCCGGTGTCGACGGCACGCGCATCGCGGCGATCGGCATCACCAACCAGCGCGAGACGACCCTGGTGTGGGAGCGCGCGACGGGCCGCACGATCCATCGCGCCATCGTGTGGCAAGACCGCCGGACCGCAGCGACGTGTACGCGGCTACGCGACGAGGGGCACGCGGCCGAGGTCCGCGAGCGCACCGGGCTGGTGCTCGATCCGTACTTCAGCGGCACCAAGCTCGCGTGGTTGCTCGACCATGTCCCCGGTGCACGCGGCCGCGCCGAGGCTGGCGAGCTCGCGTTCGGCACCATCGACTCGTACCTCGTCCATCGCCTGAGCGCCGGAGCCGCGCACGTGACCGACGTCACCAACGCGTCGCGGACGATGCTCATGAACCTGCGCACGCTCGGGTGGGACGACGCGATGCTGGCGCTCCTCGACGTGCCGCGCGCGGTGCTCCCGACGATCGTCCCGTCGGCGGCGCGCATCGCCGAAACGCGAGGATTTCCGGCCCTTCCTGACGGCGTCCCGATCGCCGGCATCGCGGGCGATCAGCAGGCTGCGTTGTTCGGACAAGCGTGCTTCGACGTCGGCGATGCGAAGTGTACGTACGGGACGGGCGCCTTCGTGCTCGCGAACATCGGTGCCGAGCCGCGCGCGAGCCAGCATGGGCTGCTCACGACGATTGCGTGGCAGATCGGTGATGAGGTCCGCTACGCGCTCGAGGGCAGTGCGTTCATCGCAGGCGCTGCCGTCCAGTGGTTGCGTGACGGCCTTGGCCTCGTCGCAGCGTCCGCCGAGATCGAGTCGCTCGCCCGCAGCGTCGACTCGAGCGAGGGGGTGTACTTCGTGCCGGCACTCACCGGTCTCGGCGCGCCCTACTGGGACGCGGATGCACGCGGGCTCATCACCGGACTCACGCGCGGGACCACGGCGGCGCACCTCGCGCGGGCTACGCTCGAGGGGATCGCGCATCAGGTGACGGATCTGCTCGAGGCGATGGGCGAAGATCTCGGGGCGCCGCTCGCCCGCATGCGCGTCGATGGCGGTGCGGCGGGCAACGATCTGCTGATGGCAGAGCAGGCACGCCTCGCCGGCCTCGTCGTAGAGCGCCCGCGCGATCTCGAGACCACGGCGCGCGGCGCGGCCATGCTCGCGGCCGTCGGCAGCGGGCTGTTCAGCGCACCCGGCATGCCCATGCACGCGACGGACAAGCTTCGCGCAGCAAAGATGGCGCCCATCGAGCAGAGCTTCGCCCCGTCAGACCGCGGAGATCGTGCCGCCGCCCGCGCCGGATGGAAGGACGCCGTCGCCCGCGCCCGCACGCGATAGCCCGAGAAGGCCGACGCCGAGGGCGATAGCGTGCCCGTCGCCCGCGCCCGTACGCGATAGCTGCTTCTCGCTACGTTTTGAGGGCTACGTTTTGAGGGAAGCCACAGCGCTCGTCCTCTGTTAGGTTTTTGAACTCGATCGCGCGCTTCGTCGCCCGATCGAATGCCGTCCGCGGCGCCCACCCAACTACGCCGGCTCCGGTCCAGCCGAGAGGAAGCCCCATGTCGCTCGAGTCAACGCCCCCCGTCGCGGAAAATGACGCGAGCCCTCCGTGGAAGGACGTGGCGGTAGAGTGGGAGGCGCTCGAAGACGCCTTCGAGAACAACGCGCCCGAGGTGCACTCCTACCTGCACGTTGCGACCGGGGACGTGCTTCGCATCGTGGACGGCGTCGCCGATCCGCACATGCACGCCCGCATCGCGGCCGACCCTGCCTATTTGCGCATCGAGCCGGTCAGCTCGCGGGAGCAATATCGCTGGATGGAGCGCTTCATTCCGCTGGTGGAAGAGCCGCCGCTGCAAGAAAAGCTGACGCGCGCCATCGACGGCAAGGGCGCGTTCCGGCGCTTCAAGGACGTGCTCATGACGCACGCCACGATCCGCGAGCGGTGGTTCGCTTTTCGGAGCGAGCGCCTGCGAATCTTCATGGAGGCGTGGCTCAATGCCCATGCCCTCACTCCGACGCGACGCATCCCGTGGTCCGCCGAGCCCGACCTCGAATCGGCGCCCGGCACCGAGGATGTGGCCACTTTGCCGGAGGCCGTCGAGTCGTTTGCGCCGCGCGCGCGCACCGCCGAGTCGTTGCGACGCAAGCTTCGCGAGCTCGTCGAGTCGCTCGGGATCCGCGATCTGGAGCTGTTCGCAACTTTCGGTGAGTTTCTGCGGATTCGACAAGCATCGTATGAAGCACGCGCCGCCCTCATGAGCGCGAGCGGAAGCCCGAGCCGCCCCGGTAACGACGACGACTTCGCCACCGGTCCGGCTCCGAGCGCGCCGTCCATCGAGAGCGCCACCGCCGAAGCGGCCGCCCGCGAGGAGACCCCTCCAAGCTCCAATCGCATCGGACGCCGCAAGGCCGCAAGCTCCTGACACTCGACTAGCAACACTGGGCTCGCAACACGCGCCTCGCGGCCACTCGGCTAGCGACACTCGACTAGCGACACCGGGCTAGCAACACGCGCCGAGCCGCGCCGGCTAAAACTCGGAGACGAGCTCGAGCCGCGCGCCTTCGAAGGCCGGAAATACGCGGCACACTCCGCCGACGCAGCGCAGCGCAGCACGCCGCTGACCGACGAAGAGCCGCACCGCATCGAAGACCTTCTGGTGCCACTTCGCGCTCGCCTGCGATCGGTACTGCACGGCGCCGTTGAAGTAGCTCGTCGGAAATCCGGGCCGCGTCTGGTACTCGGTGCCGAACACGAACGACCAGTGCGGATTAAAATTCAGCGCAACGAGGTTCTCGCCCTCGTTCCACGCCTCGGCGAACTGCGTCGGCTCGTAACGGCGGCGGTGATAGCCGAGCACGCCGAGCGAAAAAGGCCCGCCGAGCTTCTGCGTGATGTCATACCGCACATAGCCCTCGCGATAGAAAACGCTGGAATCTACGGGGATTTCTGAGTTTTGCACGGCCGAAACCGCGCGATCGACGAAGCGCGCACCGAGCCATCCGCCGTAGTGCGTCGCCCCACGCTGCAAGCTGAGCTCGAGCCCGGCGGCGCTGTCCCAGGTATCCGTGCGCAGCTCGTCGTCGGTGTTGCACTCGTTGTTCGTGGCGTCGATCTCCGAGTAGCTCAGGTAGCGCCCAAGCCACGCGAACACTTTTTTTTCTGGCGCCACGGTGAAGTCGAGCCGGCCACGTCCGCCGGTATTGCAGAGGTCCGGCGTGCCGAGCGGCTCGGTGTAGATCGACTCTGCGTTCGGAGGCCGGCTGTAAGTGACGAGGTTGAGCTCCGGCGCGCCGAAGGGCGGTGCGCCCGCGTCGATGTTCGCGCCCAGGGCGAAGAACGAGCGGTAGTGCTTGCCCTCGAGTGTTGCGGCGACCGCACCCGCCGTGACGTTCACGTTCGCGTAGACCGCGTAGCCGAACAGCTCTTTTTCACGCAGCGGCGCGTCGCCTTCGAGCACGACCACGCGCCCATCGGTTTGCTGTTGACCCGCGACCTCGAGGTAGCCGTCGACCGTTTGTGCGATCGGCGGCACGCGGAGCGACGCGCTGAAATTCCGAATTTGGTCATGCAGCCGCGTCGCCTCGACCTGCCCGAAGGTCGGAAACTCCGCTTCGCACGCGTCCACATCGGCATCGGGCCGGACCCCGCAACGAGCGAGGCCCTCGCTATTGCTTTGCCGCAACAACACCGCCGCGTGGAGCCCGAGGTCGAACGCGCGCGATCCGAAGCTCACGCTCCCGCCGACGACGCCGTCCTCGAGATAGCTCGGCTTCTTGCGCTTCTCGATCCGCAGAAATTCCGGCACTCCGGGCACGGGAGCCGCCGCATCGTAGCCCGGGTTGGGCACCCACAGCGCGATGGGCGTCGCGCTCGGAAAGCCCAAAAACAGGGGCGAGCCGCTGCCATTCAAGAGCCGTCCCGTCGAAAAATCGATGCGCGTCGGGTTGAGCTGCCCGCCGAACACACTCGCCGCCAGTCGATAGTCGCCGAGCTTGTGACTGCCGCCGAGCTTGAGGCCGCGCACCGTGGTGTCGAGGCCGACCTCGTCCACCTTGCGAACGCTGAAGACGAGTCCGCGGCCAAGCTGTTCGTAGAAATCGCCGGCGGTCGCTTCGAAGCTCTTGTGCTTGAAGCCCACCCACAGCTTCGCCGGGTAGATGACGCCGCGCGCGCCGCCCGGAAGAGCCGCTCCGTAACGCGAATGAAGCTCCTCGTTGAAGCGGTTCTCGAGCGCGAGATCGTCGCGGCCGAGTTTGTCGCGCACCAGGGTCTGCACGTCGGCGCGCGTCGGCGTGTCGATGAAGACGGCGCTGTCGAGGCGAAGGCCGAGGCTCAGCTTGCGGTAGTGCGCGCGGAGATAGAGCCGGTCGAACCACTCGGCGTAGTCGTCGTCGACGTGCTGCGCGGGCGCGAGCGTGGGGTTATTCGGATCGACCGCGGTGTCGTTGCGATTGTTGAAGTGATAGCCAAGCTCGGTCGTGTTGTTCACGTCGAGCGCGAGCGTGTCGTCGCCGAGCGGCACCTCGATGGCGTAGGCACGCGACTGAACGAGCCCAAGCGCGAGCGCAGCCGTCGTGATGAACGCTGCGTGTGCGGAGAAGAGCCGCGTCCTCAAGCTCGCGACGCTACTTCTCGGCGAGTGCCTTGTCGATGGCCGCCACCAGCGAGCGCATCGACTCTTCGTCGCCAGGCTGATAGCCGGCGCGCCGCAGGACAACGCTGCCGCGCCGATCCACGAGCACCGTAAACGGCAGCTGGCCCTTCGGGTTGTAACAGTCGAGCACCTCGGTGTCCTGATCGAGGAGCACCGGGAAGATCATGTTCTTCTCGCGCGCGATCGCGGTCACCTGCGAGACCGTGTCGGGGCCGTCCGATGAAATGGCGAGCAGCTCGAAGCCCTGCGCCTTCTTCTCTTTGTACAGTTTCACGAGCTCCGGCATTTCGCGCAGACAGGGATCGCAAGAGGTCGACCAGAAGTCGAGGAGCACCACGGTGCCGAGGTGCTGCGAGAGGCTCATGGTGCCGCCGGCGAGCAACGGCAGCTCGAAGTCCGAGGCCATCGGTCCGCGTTGGCCAAGGTCCGCCGGAGTGGTCGTCGCCGTGCTCGTCGCGTCCATGGTGCTACCGGCAGTGGCAGTGCTGCCGGCAGTGGCAGTGCTACCGGCTGTAGCACCGCCGCCATTGGCACCCGCGCACGCGCCGACAAATCCGAACGCCGCCGCCAAGAGCCCAGTGCGAACGACCGCGCCGACCACAGCGACGATGGCCTCGCCGACGCCGAAATCACGCGTGCAGCGAACACCGCGCATAACGAAGATTCGCCGCGTGCCGCGAGCGCTGCTGATGAATCGAGCCACTAGTTTGCCGAGGCGAGCACCGCTTCGAACTTCTTCCAGTAGCTAGCCTCTGGCGCACCTGCGATCACGTGAATGATCTGCATGTCGCTCGTGCGTACCACGCCGTTGCTGGGCAAGGACGGAGGAAACATGGAGGAGAGCTGCCCGCTCGGATCCGTCATGAGGCCGTACTCCACGACGTACTTGTCTTTCCACTTCGTGATGTCGGCAAAATTCGCGGCGATACCCGGCTCGGGCCCGTCCACCAGCGCTACGAGGAACTGGCCGCCGAGCGCCTTGTACTTGGTGTACTGGCCCGGAAGGATCGACTTCGCCTCTTGGTTGCAGGGGCCGCACCACACCGCCGAAATACCGAGGCTGAGCGCCCGCGGCTTGGGCTGACCTTTCCACGGAGATTGCTCGCCGAACATCGCATCGGGATAGGCCTGCGCGCACGGGACCATCTTGCCGTCGGCGTCGGCGGCGCTTCCGCTACCTTTCACGCACGCCTCGAAGGCGTAGCCGTTCGGGTTGTAGAATTCCGCGAGCGAGACGAGCTGCAAGCCGACGACCGCGGGGTCTTTCGAGGCGGCGTAGCCAACGAACGCAAAGTTTGGCACGACCTGGCCGACCTCGAGACCCCAGTCGGCCTCGGTCGGGTACGTCGCCTCGGCGAGCGCGGCGGCCTCTTGCCCTTGCCCGTCCGCGAACTCGCCTGCGACGACATCGGGCTCTTCGGTGGTGCAGCCCGTTGCGAACGCCGCGAGCGCAACCGACATCGCGAGGACCATGGACGACGACTGTTGAATGCGTTGCATAGAAGCTCCGTGATGGGCGTATGAGCCGCGAAACGAGAGGTTACCGGCGTGGCGCGCGCGCGGACCCGACGGACGAGCGCGAGCCAAAGCGTGCAGCGGAGGTATTGTCACCGCGGCGATTCGGTGCTGTCAATAGCCGCCGCGCTGAGACACCCTCCGCGCGCGCCTGAAGCTATCGAGGAATCATGATCGACTTCGCTCTCCGCACGCGCACTCTCGCGGCTCTCGGCCTCGCCATTGTCGTCAGTGTGGCGGTCGCGCCGACTGGCTGCTCCACCATCGCTGGCGAGCCGTGCGTCGGCGGCGTTCTTGGCGCGGATGGCAGCTGCGCGCCGAAGTGCGACCCTGCCCAATGCGTGACCGGCAACGTCTGCGTGGACAACGCCTGCCGTCTCACCTGCGACTCGCTCGAAGACTGCAATCTCGGCACGCAGTCGTGCACGCTCTCCGTCGAGGACGACACCAAGCGCGCGGTGACCGTGTGTCTCGGTAACGGCGAGCAACCGCCGCTCGCGAACGGCTACCCGAAGGGGATCGAGGGGGAAGGCTGTCCCTTCGGCGCGATGGACTGCAGCGCGACCGCCTGCGCGAATGGCCTCTACTGCGATCCGGCGGCGTGCGGCGGCAAGCCCGACGAGTGCGTGCTCGACGACGCGGCGTGCGGCGACATCGAGCGCTGCAACATCGGCAAATGCACGGCCGACGGCTCGCGCTGCACGGTGACCACCTGCGACGCGACGGAGTGCGCGCCGCTGAGCTGCCTCACGACCGGCGAGGGCGACGCCAACGCCTACTGCGCGCACCACGACTGCACGGCCGACGCGGAGTGCGGCGCGGGTTACTACTGCGGCGTCACGCGCGATGCCCACGACCAATGCGGCAACACCTGCGCCGGCGGCAAATGCAGCCACGATGCGGCCCTCGCATGCATGAAGGACGGCGACTGTCAAAAGGGCAACAACACCCTCTGCGGAAAGACGCTCCTGCCGTGCCTCGACCTGAACGCCGCGCCCGCATCGACAAGCTATTTCGAAGGCTCGCGCTGCGTCTTGCGGAAGACCTGCTTGCGCCGCGACGAGTGCGCGCCGTGCAACTCGCATCTCGACTGTTCGCTCGGCACCGCCAGCATGTGCGTCACCGCCGGGTCAGCCAACGTGTGCGCGCGTTTCTGTACGGCGGACGCGAATTGCCGCAGCGATCAAGCGTGCCTCGCCGGCGGCAAGACCTGCGGCAAGAGCCCTGCGCTTGGCTGCGCCGCGGCTGAAGATTGCCCGACCGAGGGAGATACGTGCGTCGATCGCATGGTGTGCGTGCCGCGCTCGGGGGGCTGTCACGCCGAGAGCGACAGCGCGGAGAAATTCTGCCGCGCGTGCGTCAACGACACGGACTGCGGCGACAAAGACAGCAAATACGTCTGCTCGCAGCTCGGCCCGGGCCACGGCGCATGCTTCGACCTCTTCGCGACGAAGTGCGCGACCGACGCCGACTGCCCGACCTCGCCGAGCGGTGCCCACGGGCGCTGCCTCAACACGGCCGACGGCGTCGCCGTGACCGACGCGGTCTACCACACCTGTTACTTCGCAAAATTCGGCGACTCGTACGGCTGCTTCCCGTGAGCGCGTCGGAGCACGTGCGGCGCTGAGCGGGACGGCTCGGGCAGAACCGCGGCGGAACCGCGGCGGATCGTGCCGGCGCGCGGGCGGGAGGGCACCGTCGGACTCGGGCGCGCCGCTTGAATTCTGACCCGCGTTCGGCCATGGTCGGTGCACCTTGGCTGATCGCGAAGCGCGGTCGCCGTTTCCATTGGAGAACACCATGAATACGAAAATTCACCGTTTTGCGGCACTTCCGTTCCTGACCATGGCGCTCGCCGCTCCGGCCCTCACGCT
>SHZB01000051.1 GCA_009692485.1 Myxococcales bacterium | reverse complement strand
GGACGCGGTCTGCGCCGACGCTCGCTGCTGCGCGACGAGCTGCGAGGGGGCGTGCATGTCCTGTGCGCTCGGCGGCACCGAGGGGAGCTGTGAGCCAGTCCCCGCGGGCGAAGATCCCGATGACGAGTGTGGCGATGTCGATGTCTGCGGCGGCTCCAGCGCGTGCAGATGCAACGACGGCGCGACCAACGGTGGCGAGTCGGCCAAGGACTGCGGCGGGCCTGCGTGCGTGGCGTGCAACAACGGCGCGAGCTGCAAAGTGAATGGCGATTGTCAGAGCGGAGTGTGTAAGGGCACGTGCCAGTCACCAAGCTGCGGCGACGCGCTCAAGAACGGCGATGAGACTGCCATCGATTGCGGCGGAAGCTGCCCTCTCGCCTGCGCAGACGGGTCCGGCTGCGTGATTCACGCGGACTGCAAGAGCGAGGTGTGCACCACCAATGTCTGCCAGTCACCGTTCTGCGGAGACGGCAAGATGACCGGCGTTGAGCAATGCGATGACGGCGACGCGGATCCTTTCGACGGCTGCTCGGGGACTTGCAAGCTGCCCTCGCCGCACTTGCTTATATCCGAAGTGGTGGTTGGCCCGACGGCGAGCGAGTTCATCGAGATCTACAATCCAAGCGCGATGACGATCTCGCTCGAAAAGGTTTATTTGGCGGACATTGCTGCCTACTACCAGATCGCGGAGGGCAGTCCTCCGGTGCCCGGTGCCACCGACTTTCGCATCCGATTTCCGCTTGGGGCGAAGCTAGCGGCGGGGGCCTTCGTCGTCGTGTCTTTGGAGGGCGCCGGCAAGATGAAGGCGGCGTTCGGCGTCACCCCAGATTTTGACCTGGACGCGACCGACGCAGGCGCACCGGACATGGTTGGCGAATACGGAAGCTCGAGCGGACTGACCAATAGCGGTGAGCTGGTCATGCTGTTTCAGTGGGACGGCGTGAGCAACAAGGTCGTCGATCTCGATTACCTGCTATTCGGGAGTTCGTCCGAAAAAGTAGACAAGTCGAACGCCGGCTATTTGCCAGATACGCCAGTGGCCAATCAAGTGCCTGCCAGTGCGGCTGCTGATAACAAGTCAATCTCGCGCTGCCAGACGAGCGAAGACACCGAGAAGAAGAGCGGCGGCAACAACCTTCTCGGACACGACGAGACGAGCGAGAGTGGCACGGCGGCGTGGAAGGTAGCCTCGACCCCGACGCCCGGAGCTCCCCCTCCCCTGGGCTTTTGCCCATGATTCGGCGATAGGCAGGGCTGACAGGCGGCATCGTTGCCTCGGTCGCTGGCCTGCAACACATCTGCCGCTCTACATTGGGAGTACGTGGACTTGACCGAAGGAGCACTAACACTTCTCTGCGGAGCGACTCTCGAGCTGAACCGCCTCTACTCCGAGCTACCGGAGTGACGAGGTTCGTCCCGTTTCGTCATCGAGTCGTTCACCATCGAGCTGCAGTGGCTGCTGCGGCTGCGGTCGCCATCGACGCGAGGCCGCGCACGATCTCGAGCAGCCCATCACCCGCGGTGCGCTCGGCTCCGCGATCGTCGGCAAAGGTAGTGCGCTCGGCTATGGTGGTGCGTGATGCAATCGAGACGGATTTGGGCAGCGTGCGGTGCGATGGCGATGGCGATGTCGGCGTGCGGTGGCGACGAGAGCGCTCCGGGACCGGGCGGGCCGAGCGGACCGGAATTTCCGGCCGGAATGGATGTCTTCGCGTACGGGATCTCGCCGGGGCAAACCATTTCGGCGGCGCCATTTCCGAATGACCTTTATCGCGGCGATGCGGGCGTGGAGCTCGCGCCGCTCGGGGACGACCCGCTCTTCGCTGCGGCCGGGACTGCCGCGACTTTGGCGATGCTCGATGGGCGGATTGCGGGGCGCGCGGGCTTCGGATTTGCGGCGCCGATCGAGCTGTTCACGAGCGAGGCGGTAGAGCTCGAGTCCTTCGCGGGCAAGGTAGAGTTGGTGGCGCTCGACGGTCCGGAGGCGACGCGCCGAGTGATCTTGACTCGGTACGTCGGCTCTGACGGCAAGCGCGTGTCGTTCTTCCCGGCGGCGGGCGAGTACCTGATGCCGGATACCAGCTACGGGTTCGCGGTCGAGGCGGGCGTGACCACTTTGAAGGGCGCCGCGATTGGCTCGCCTGCCGGATTTATCCAGGCGATGTCGGCGAGCCCGCCGCAGCTCGACGCGGGCGGCTGGGAGCGCCTGCTGCCGCTGCGGCAATGGCTGGGCACGCGCGAAAAAATGCCGGTCGTCGCGGTCGTGTTCAAGACCGAGCCGAGCCTCGCGCCGCTCGTGGCAATGCAAGCGACCGTCACGAGCGCCGTCGTCCAAGACCCCACGCGCGCGCTTCGTTTCGACGTCAGGACGAGCACGATGATCGACGGCGAAGCGCATGAAGGTGTGGCCGCGCTGGACGCGTTCTTCGGTGTCGCGAAGGCGCCTTTCGAGCACAACCCGGGCAGCTGGGATTCGGGCTCGCGCGTGCGAGCGGCCGTGATTTCCGGCGAAACGTACACGGGCGGGAGCTTTCGCGGAAAGGTCGCCAAGGTGGTGCACGGGAGCGTGCGCGTGCCGGCATTCAACGCCGTCGCCGATGGCGGCAAAGCGAAGAATGCGCCGCTCGACATCGAGGACGGAATCGCGAAAGTTTCGCTCGATGCGATGGTCCCGATCACGCTGTTTCTCTGCGAAGAGCACCTCGGCGGAAAGAGCGCGAAGCTCCCGCTCATCGTGTTCACGCACGGCGGAACGGCCACGCGCAACAACGGCACTCCGATTGCGGCGATGGGGTGCGAGCTTGGGATCGCCACGCTCTCGTACGACATGCCGTTCCATGGTGGGCGCAGCGAAACCGCGCTCGCCGCCGGTGGCGTCGTCGTGCCGACCCGCAACGACGACTTCAATCAGCTGACCGGCATCGCGCGCGGTGAGGCAGGGTTCGTCCCCGACGGCGTTGGCGACGCGGCCGGCGCAGACAAGACCGTGGGCCCGCTCTTCGGGATCAACGACGGGCTCGATCCGGCCTACATTGAGGCCAATATGCTCGCGATCCCGGCCGAGCTCCTCGCCGTCGCGCGCATCGCGAAAGAGGGGGATTGGTCTGCTTTTCACGCCGGGCTCTCCTTCGACGCGGAGCGCGTATTTCACGTCAGCCTGAGCTTCGGCTCGTCGTTCACGACCGGTGCGCACGCCGTCTCGGATGCGTTTCGCTCGGCCGTCGGAAGCACGGCAGCGGGCAATATTTTGGGGGCGAGCCTGACCGTCGCGCCGAGCAACGCCGAGCTTAGCGGCACCATTGTGCAGGCGATTCTGGGGCTTACGACCAGCGCCGAAGAGCTGCAGCGTGGGGCTTATCGTGACCCGGTCGTCGGTCTCGTGATGTGGCTCGCCGAGCGCGGCGATGCGATGGCCTTCACGCCCTACGTGCTCCGTCACCGTGACGACACGAAGGGCTTTGACATCCTGCACTCCGGCAACAGCTGGGACCCCACCCTCGCCTCTTCCGCGCAGCTTCAATACAACCGGGCGATCGGCTTCGAGGCGCTGACGAGTCCCGGATTTGAGCCAGATGCGACCATGCCGGGTGCCGACACGATCCTCGCCGAGCCGGTGGCGGACGAGGGCGTCTCGGGCAACGTCACGTACGGCGGCATTCAAAGCTCGGCGGCCATTTTCTACAACTCCGAGAGCTGCCACTCGGAGCTCATCACGCCGCTCTGCACCAAAGTTTGGGCCTCGTCGTATCCCCCCGTCACGGCGCTCGCCGACACGGACGTCACAGTGAAATTGTCGCCCATCTGCGCGCTGCATGCCCAAGCGCTCGCCTTCCTCGGCTCGACCTTGAAGGGCCAGCCCCGCGCCACGATCATCGCGCCAGCGGGCGACTGCGCAAGCGTCTACGGACCGTAGGAGCGCTGAGAAACAGGCAGTGGACTTGCAATTGTCGAGAAGGCCGCTTAAGACTCCGCACCCCCTATGGCACGCGTCACCGTCGAAGATTGTTTGGACCACGAAGAGAACCGTTTCGCGCTCGTCATCATGGCTGCGCGTCGCGCACGCTCGCTGATGAAAGGCTCGCGGCCGCTCGTGATCTGCAAGAACAAGCCGCTCGTCACGGCGCTGCGCGAGATCGCCCGCGGCAAGGTGCACTTCGATCGCAAGAGCAGCGACGTCGTCAACGAGTGGGTCGCGCAAGAGCAGAAGAAGCACTGAGCCGGGCTCGGCGCGTGCCCACGAGCGAGCGCAAACCAGCGAGCGCAATTCACCGCGAGCGCAAAACAGCGAGCGCAATTCACCGCGAGCGCGGTAGCGACGCACACTACGAGGACGCGACCTACTACGCGTCGGCGTACGCGGCGCGCACCGAAGATCTCGACTACTACCTCGGGCTCGCGCGCACGGCGGACGTGCCGATGTTGGAGTACGGCTGCGGAAACGGGCGCATCGCGCTACCGCTCGCGTATGCGGGGCACGACGTCACGGGCATCGATCGCTCGCGACCCATGCTCGCGGATCTGCGTCGTCAGCTGCGACTCGCACCCAAAGAGGTTCGGGCTCGCGTGGCGCTTCGGCACGGCGATATGCGGAGCGCGCGGCTCGGACGAAAGTTCGGCCTCGTGGTCTGCACCTTCAATACGTTCTTGCATCTCTACACGCGCGCCGACGTCGAGCGTTTTCTCGCCCGCGTCCTCTGCCACCTCGCCCCTCGCGGCCGCTTCGTCTTCGATGTCTCGGTGCCGTCCGCCGAAGAGCTCGCGCGCAAACCGGAGCGTACTTTCCGTGTCACGCCCTTCCGGCACGCCGGCACCGGTGAAGTCGTGCGCTACGGCGAGCGCTTCGACTACGACCCGATGACCCAGGTGCTCGACGTCGCGATGGTCTTCGAGCCTCGTGACGCGCCACGACGCCGATGGGTCACGCCGCTGTGCCACCGGCAGTTTTTCCCGCAGGAACTCGAGGCGCTCCTCCACTACAACGGGCTGAGCGTCGTGGACCTGCATGCCGACTTCGAGGCGAAGCCCCCCGCGCGCGATACGACGACGCTCATCTACCACGCGAAGGCGCGCTAGCCGGACGCGGTCGTGGCGACCGGCGCTTCGGCGTCACGAGAGCCAATTCGGAGGTGCGGATGGGATTTGAACCCACGTGTGTCGGTTTTGCAAACCGATGCCTAACCACTTGGCTACCGCACCAAACGCTGTCGTTGTCGATCTATCTGGCGCTCGTCACTTCCGTCCCCACGAACGGTGGGTCGTGCCGAGGGCGGCGGCGTCAATAGCACGTCCTCCCCGGAAATTGCAGCGCCGCGCACCCATTGAAGGACTCGTAGCGAGCGACTTGAAGGACTCGTAGCGAGCGACGCCGATAGTGGGGCCAGCAGCGGGGGCGGTGCCGTGGGCGGTGCCGGGGGCGGTGCTTGCTGTGTTGCGAGCGTGGCGTTATAGCGGTCGGGCCGCGGTGCTCGCGGGCGTGCATTCCGACGGAGATTCGCCATGAACGAGATGGAACGACAGTGCCTTGACGCCTTTCCGGAGTGGTTGCGTGCGCTAGCGGATGATGCGCGCGATCTGTCGAAGGCGGTCGCCGATACCGATGCCCCTCCGGCCGTGAGGGCCTACTGCGCCGCCGCGCTCAACTACTTGTTCAAGTCCCTCGATCTCATCTCGGACGGAATCGAGGACCTCGGATATCTCGATGATGCCTTCGTGTTGCGTGTTGCGGCCGCGCTCGCCTTGGACGAGGCGCCGAGCGCAGCAGAGTCCGTGCCTTATGCGGTGCGACTTGCGGGGGACGCGAAGCTCGTCGCGGAGCTCTTGGGTGCCGATTACGCGCGTCTCGAGACGTACGTGAAGCGGCTGCGTGGTGGCGCGGCACGCGGGCGAACGGTCGATGAAATTCTCGCAAACGCCGAGATTCGAGCTGAATTTCTCAACGAGGTCGATGGGTGGGCCAAGAGCTACGACCCGCCGAGCTTCGTTCGCGACGAGAAGAACCTGGTCAAGCTGAAGTCGTTTCTCGCGACTCAGCTTCCGTGAAGCCGTCCCTGAAGCGCCGTCGATGAAGCGCCTTCGATGAAGCGCCGTCGATGAAGCGCCTTCCCTGAAGCCGTCCGTGAACTAGCCGACTAGTCGCGGCGGTTGGCGGCGGGCGCGCGGTGCATGCGTTGCGAATCCACCGCTCCCGGCGCGCCATCTTCACCGTTCAGCGCGGGATCGCCCGGCATTCGCAGATCTGCCAAGAGCTCGGGCAGAAGGTCACGACACTCTGGCTTGTCGCGCAAGTGGGCGAGCAGGGTCGTACACGCGTGGTGGAAGTCGCGCTCGAAATTGAGCGCCTCGCGCGCCCGCTCCGCCACGAGCGTGCGACCGCGCGTCAGGTCTTCTTCGAGCGCCTCGGCGTAACGCGTGAGCTGGGTGCGAAGCTGTTCGATCTGCCGCCGCAGCCCGCTGGCGGAGCGTTCTTTGTCCTCTCGTCGCGACCGGTAGCGACCAAGCTCCTCGCGCTTGCACTGCGCCGTCGCAGCCGCCGCACCCGCCCGCTCGAAGAGCCCGGACTCGAAGCGTCCCGACGTGAGCGAAGAGTCGGCCTCGAGCCGCGCGCCGTTCGCAGTGTGCCCCAAGACAGAGTGCTCCGACTCGGCCCGTCGCTCGTCCTCGCCGTGGGCCGAGGCTTCGCGCAGCGTCCGGGATTCTTCTTGCGCGAGCTCTTCCACTTTGCGGCCGATTTCAGCGCGGAGTGCGCGTCCACGACGCTCGAGGGCGTCGAGCTTGCGGGTGAGGCTGGAGACCTCGCCTTCGAGTCGACTCGCGCGCGCCGCAAGATCCCAGCTGGCCTTGAGCGACGTGAGCACATCGCCCGGGGTCTCACGTCCCGAGTAGGCGCGTGACACCATCCGCGTGAACTGCGAGGCGCGGTTCGCCCACTCGGTCACGTTCGCCGATTGCGGCGCGGGCGCCGGCGGCGGTGATGCTGGAGCTGCGTTGCCCTTTTCTTCCCATGCGGCCGAAGACGGCAGCGTTCGCTGGAGGCGCTTGAGGTCGTCTTGGAGGTGATGCGCGTCCCGGTAGCGGTCGCTTGCGTTCTTCTCGAGCAGCTTGAGCGCGATCTCTTCGGCGCGCGGGTTTGCGTCCGGGCGGATCTCGCGCGGGCGTTGCGGCAGCTGAGATTGCTGCATCTTGAGGAGCGCGTCGCGATCGGACGAGCGGAACGGGAGCTGCCCCGTCAACATCTCGTACAAGAGGACGCCGAGTGCGTAGAGATCCGACGAGGGCGTCGCGTCGTCGCCGCGCGTCTGCTCGGGAGCCATGTATTCGGGAGTGCCAAAGACCGCTCCTTTCGGGGCCAGTCGTGCGTCGCGCTTCAGCGCCGCGAGACCAAAGTCGAGGATCTTGACGAAATCTTTACGGCCGCCGCGCTCGGTCAGGAGGATGTTGTCGCTCTTGAGATCCCGATGAACGACCCCGAGATCGTGGGCGCGAGCGAGGGCCGCGCACATTTGCTCGAGGATGTCGATGCTGCGCGTGATCGGCATGGGGCCGCTCGAGAGCTCTGCCGAGAGCGGCGAGCCGGCCAGATATTCCATGACGAGGTAGAGCTCGCCCTCGTCGGTCTCCCCGATGTCGTAGATGTCGATGATGTGCGCGTGATCAACCCGGTTCGCGGCCTTGGCCTCGCGCAGCATCCAGGCGCGCAAATGCGTTTCGGCCCGCAAATCCGGCCGAATGAGCTTGATCGCGACGATGCGGTCGATGAGCACATGGCGGGCGCGGTAGACGAGCCCCATGCCGCCCTCGCCGATCTGGGCCTCGAGCCGGTAGCGGCCCGCGACGACCTTTCCGAGCAGCGGGTCTTTCGTGTGCTTTTGCCTGCGCTCGGCCGTAGTGGTCATCGGGGGCGGCGACTATATCAGCCAGGCTGCGGCGGCGAGCCACGCAATCCACTTTCCGGTGGCACGTCCTTGTTCGCGGAAATCCGTGGAAACCGGCACACGAAACATGCACCCGCGAGCGGTGCGGGCGCGCGCTCCACGTGGATGGTCCCGCCTTGTCGGTGGAGAAGCTCTCGCGAGATCGAGAGGCCGAGCCCCGTGCCTTTGCCGGCGGGTTTGGTCGTGAAGAACGGCTCGAAGATGGTCTCTTCGAGGCTTGGCGGGACCCCGGGGCCATCGTCTGCCACGCTCACCACCACGTCGTCACCATCGCTACGGGCGGAGACGATCACGGTGCGGACGACGGCCAGTTGCGGGCGCTCGCCGATGGCGTCGACCGCGTTCGTCAAGAGGTTCATGAAGACCTGGTGGAGCTCGCCGGCACGGCAATGAACGAGGCCGAGCGGCTCGATTCGTTTCTCGACGACGATGTCGAGCTCGCGAAAGCGGTGCGCGAGGAGGGCGAAGGTCTCATCGAATCCGACCGCGAGATCGACCGCTCTCGGCTCCGCTGGCGTCCGCGCAAAGGTCTTCAGGTTCGTGACGAGCTCGACGCTTCGGCGCGTGGCACTCTCGACGACCCGCGCGACACCGCTGAGGTCGGCGAGCGCACCGTCGACATCGAGCGCGACACGAAGCGCCTCGAGCCGCTCGCGTTCGACCGGCGGAAGGTGGGCTTCCGAGCTCCTCGCCGCGCTGAGCATCGTGCCGAGCTCGTCCCCGATGCGCGCGAGTGCGGAGATGCTGCCGCTGACGGCGCTCAAGGGATTGTTGAGCTCGTGGGCCACGCCAGCGACGAGCTGCCCGAGCACCGCCATTCGCTCTCCGTGCACGAGCGCCGTTTGCGTTTGCTTCAGCTCGTCGAGGGCGCGACGGAGCTCTCGGGTACGGTCGGCGACGCGGACCTCGAGCATGCCGCGCTCGGTCTCGAGCTCGCCGATCGTGTCCGCGAGCGCTTGGCGCATCCGTTCGATGCTGCGGCCAAGTCCCGCCACTTCGCGCGGGCCGGTCACACTCGGAACGCTGAGCGCGAGCTCTCCGGTCGCCACGCGGTCGGCGATGGTGGCGATTTCCGCGAGCGGTGCGCTCAGGTTGCGAGCGGCGCGCTGAAACAAGTTGCCGACGGCGAGCACCAACATCGCGAACGATACGGAGAGCGCAACGATGGCATTGAAATCGTCACGCCACGTCGGCTCGCTGCTCAGCGCGCGATAGAGACCGATCGAGGCGAACAACGAGAGTGCCATCGTGAAGAGTAACGGGACGCCGAACTCGCTCAACATGCGGCGTCGTAGGCTCGTGGCCTGCGGGACGGGGCGCGGCTCACGCCTGCGCGCAAAGTGTGTGAGCACCGGGCGCATCGTGTCGTCGTGCCAGCCGCGCTGGTAAAACGAGACGCCCCAAGCGAAGAGGGCTCCGAACGACAGCTCCACGATGACGTCGGGTGCACGCCGTGTTGGCGCGTGGATCACGGCGACACCGATGGCGATGCAGGTGAGCCATAGCGCGAAGTTGACGGCGCTGAGGCGGACAGGGAGGCGGTCCGCATCGGCCAGGGCTGTGCCGTCGGCCAGGGTCGTGCCGTCGGCCAGGGCTGTGCCGTCGGCGAGGGTCGTGCCGTCGGCGAGGGTCGTGCCGTCGGCGAGGGCGGTGCCGTCGGCGAGGGTCGTGCCGTCGGCGAGGGCGGTGAGCACGCTTGCGCTGAGTCGCCGTGCCGCGAGCATGAAGCCCACCGTGCCGAGCAACGCCAGCACCGGGACGACCTCCCACCAGGCGCGAAATACGACGATGCTTTGTGTACGAAGGAACGCGACGCTGAAGAGCATCATGACGTGCCCGCCGACGATCCCGGCGACGGCCGCGTTTTCGGCGAGCCTGTCCCTCAGCTCGCGGGAGAGTCGTGCGATGTCCTCGACGTTTTGGGGCTCGAACCAGCGCCGATAGACCGCGCGGCGGATCCCGAAGGCCATCACGCCGAATCCGCAGCAGGCGATGAGCACGCGAAGGTCCGACCCGGGCAAGAGCGGCGTCACCGCGACGAGCCAAGCCGGCACACGAACAGCGGCGGCGAATCGGAGTTGTTGCGGTGCTGTGCGGGCGAGCCGGCGGGCGAGGAGCGCGGAGGCCGCGAGCGTCGTGAGAAACAAGACGGCCGGCCATGGGCTCGCAAAGGCCGCGGGAAATACCGCGGACACGAACAACAGCACGCTGAAAATTTCCCACGCGCCGGCGACGAGTTCGGCACGTACCCAAGGGCTCGCCGCGCGCCACCGGCTCGACGGATAGGTTATTTCGCGCACGACTTCACGACCGAGCGGCATCGTCGCGCCGCACCCCGAGCTAGCATCACCATAGCGTGCCGCGTTCGGGGCTCACAATCGTCACGGTCGTCGCGTGGGTCGCCATGTGTGGGCTCGCGCAATCGGCGTGGGCGGATGATTCCGCGGCGCGCGTCTCGAGCGTGAAGTACCAGACCTTCATCTATCCGCGACCGGATGCGCGCGGTCGCGTCCTGGGCATCATGCGAGTCGGCTTCAGCGTGGCGTTGAAGGACGAGCGGCTGGTCGCTGGCCAGAACTGCCCGGGCGGATTCTTCGCGATCGAGCCGCGAGGCTACGTGTGTCGCGACCGCACCGTGACCTTGGAGCAGGACACTCCGTTCTTGCGCAACAACGCGATCACGATGCCGAGGGCCGGCGATCACCCTTACGACTATGCGCTCTCGAGCGGAGCGCCAATGTACGCGCGGCTCCCAACCCGAGCTGAGGCGCGGCGGGCCGAAGGTCGCTACGGTGCGGCCGGCGTGCATGTGCCGCTCGCAGCGATGTCGAGGAACCATGAGCGACTCGCGACTGTTGAGCCGATCGCGCCCGAGCATCCGGTGCCAGGATTTCTCGCGCTTGGGCTGACCGCGAAAGAAGAGCCACCGCTGTCGCTGCTCGTGCGAACGATTCCGCATGGCTCGATGCTGTCGTATGCGCGCGCGTTCGAGGCGGATGGCCGCACCTGGCTCTTGGCGGCGGATCTCACGGTCGTACCGGCAGATCGCGTTCGCCGCTTCGTGCGGAGCGCATCGCCCGGCGTCTTGCTTGGTGGCGATGTGACGCTTCCGCTGGGGTGGTTTCGCGGCTCGCCAAAGCCCGCCTACCGAATGCGCGATGACGCGACCTTCGAGCGCAGCGGGGATGAGTGGGCACCGTCGAGCTACGTCGCGTTGAGCGGGACACGCGCGGTTTCGGGAGCGCGGAGCTTTCACGAGACACGGGAGCTGCGGGGCGGGGTTGCGCTCTGGTTGGACGCGAGTGACGCGAGCATCGTCGACCGAGCGGCGGCGCGGCCATTCGGCGTGGCGGAGGGCGAGACATGGATCGCGGTGAGCATCTCGCGCGGCACGCTGGTCGCGTACGACGATCTCGTGCCGGTCTTCTCGACGCTCGTTTCTCCCGGAAAAGGCGGCATTTCTCGCGCAGGCGGGGACAACGTGCGTGACGCGACGACGCCGCTTGGTCGCTACCGGATCACCTTCAAGGACCGCGCGAACACGATGTCGAGTGATACGCGTGCGGACCGAAACTTCATCGCCGACGTGCCCTTCACGCAGTATTTCGCAGCACCCTTCGCGCTCCACGGCGCGTATTGGCATGACCGACTTGGCGAGGCGGTGAGCGCGGGTTGCGTGAATGCGGCTCTCGGCGACGCGCGCTGGCTCTTCGAGTGGAGCGAGCCGAAGTTGCCCGAAGGATGGCACGGCGTCGCGGGTGCGGGCGCGCCCGAAAACGGAGCCGCGACTTGGGTCGTGATCACCCGTTGACGGAGCGGCTAGCGCGCGGGTGGGAGTGAGCCGTAGAGCGTGACGCGATTGCGGCCACCGTGTTTCGCGGCGTAGAGGGCAGAGTCCGCGCACGCGATGAGCTTCGAGGCGGTGGCGATGTCCGCGCTTGGGAGCCCCGCGATCCCGATGCTGACCGTCACCGCGAGCGGCCCATCGGCGTGCGGCAGCGGAGAGCTCTCGGTCGCGGCGCGCAGGCGTTCACCGAGGATCGCAGCGTGCACCTCGTCGGTGAGCCGGCAGATCACGGCAAACTCTTCGCCGCCGTAGCGCGCGACGACGTCCTCGACGCGGACCTGCTCTTGCACGATCTGAGCGAAGTGTTGGAGCATGGCGTCACCGGTCTGGTGCCCGAAGGTGTCGTTGACGGCTTTGAAATGGTCGATGTCGAGGATCAGCAAGGAGAGCGCTTCACCATGCCGCTTCGCGAACGCCGTCTCGTTGTCGATGCGCTCGTCGAAATAGCGGCGATTGAACACCGACGTGAGCGCGTCGCGGAGGACGGCGTCGTACATCCGCTGTGCGTAGATCGCCTCGGCTTCGACGCCCGAAGACGCTCGCAGCACGTTGTGGGTACCGAGCTTGATCTTGTCGCCGAGGGCCAGCGGTCGCTCGCTCTCGCAGCTGTCCTTGTTGACGCGCGTGCCGTTCCTGCTCCGTAGATCGCTGACGAGAAACGTCTGCCGTTCTGCGTCGAAGCGAATCGCTGCATGCCGGCGCGAGACCTCCCCGTCCAGGATCTGCACATCGACGTCGTCGCCCCGCCCGATCACCGTGATCGGCTTGGAGCGGATCAGCGGGAAGATCTGGCCGACGTGCGGGCCGGCCATCACGATCAACAGCCAGTCACCGGGCAGCGCGTTCGCGTAGGAGTCACGCTGAACGGAAATCAGCGTCTCGCCAAGCCCGGGACCTGCGCGGCGCGACATGTGAAACGCATCCTAGTGCAACGGTCGTCGCGAATCGATGCCTCGAAGGCCGCGCGTTGCATATGATGCCGACTTGGCACGGCCGCGTTTTTGGAGGTCATAGAGTGGAGTCTTCCTTGCGAATCAGAGCGCGAAATTGCGTTGAATCGAGCCCTATGCGGAGCGTGGTGGTCGCTCTGTGTCTGGCGTCGCCGCTGCTCGTAGGATCGGGGTGCAACGGCTCCGACCGCGACTCGCATCACCCGCCGCTGACCGGAGCTGTCGGTACGAGCGGTGGCCCCGGGTCGGTGACCTCCTCGTCGAGCGGAGGTGGCAGTGGCAGCGGCGGCGGAGGAGGGCAGGGCGCGGGTGGTCCGACTCCGGATCCGAGCGCGCTACCGAAGGCCGCTGGGCCGTGCCCAAAGTTCGAGTCGGGCCCCGCCACGATCACCTTGCCGGGGCTCGAGCCGCGCGAGGTCTTGATTCGCGTGTCGAGAAAAGCGGCGACCCTCGATGGTCCCTTCGTCGTCGTGTATCGCTCTGGTGAGCAAACGCCGGACGATGCCATCAAAGCGCAGCTTGGCACCGACGGGCTCGACGCGATCCTCGATCTTGGCGGAGTGGTGGTCGCTCCCGATTCGGATCCAATCGCGGGCGCCGGCGTGTTTCCGTGGTTCACGTACCTGGGCGCCTTCGAGGCTGACGGACAACCGATCACACCGGATGATTTTCGGATCGTCGACCAGCTGCTCGCGTGCGCGATCGAGGCTGTCGGCGTCGATACGAGCCGCATCCATGCGGTCGGATATCACGAAGGCAGCGTCATGGCGCTGCACACCGCGATCCTTCGCTCGGGCTTCGTGGCGAGCGTGGTTGCACACTCCACCGCAGTCACCGGAGCGCCGGCCGAACAAGATGCGACCAACGTTTATCCGGCGATGCTGCTCTTCGGCGGCTCGACCGATAACGAGAGCCTCATCGACTACGGCAAGGAGACCCCCGAAGCGAGTGTGATGCTGAGCGCGCCAGAGTTTCCCTATTCAGCAAAGCATTTCACGATTCTTTGTGAGCACGGCGGCGGCACGATGATCGCCAACGACGCGGTGCCATCGACGGTCGCGTTTCTGCTCGCGCATCCGTATCGCATCGCCGAAGAGCCCTATGCCGCCGGCCTACCGAAGTCGTTCCCGAGCTACTGCGAGATCGTGCCGTGAGCGAGTCCGGCATTCGTGCGGATGAGCACGAGCTTGCGACCGGCGGGCTGCGGCGGCTCGTCATCATGCGTCACGCGAAGAGTGCCTTGGACATGGGCGCGGATGGCGACCACGCGCGGCCGTTGAACGATCGCGGACGACGCGACGCGCCGCGGATGGCGTGCCGTTTGCGCGAGCTTGGGTGGGTGCCAGAGCGTGTCGTGTCGAGCGATTCGCGGCGGACACGCGAGACATGGGCGCTCATGCAAGCCGAGCTCGGAGAGGTCCCGTCGGCGTTCATCGCGGCGCTTTATTTGGGGGGCGTCGCGCCGATACGGGCCGCGCTCGCGACGCTCGGCGACGAGGTGAAGGACGCGCTCGTGCTCGGTCACAATCCTGGTTGTGAGGAGGCCGTGCGGGTGCTCGCGGGCATCGAGGCCACCCTCGGTACGGCCGCGGCGGTGTTGCTCTCCGTGGCTGCGCCGAGCTGGCGCGAAGCGGTGCGGCTCGATGGTCAGTGGCGATGCGAGGGGCGTCTCGACCCACGTGATCTAGGCTGAGCGCGCGCTATTTGGCGAGCTTCGCCACGCTGCGGTCGAGGTCCGAGGCGGTCTCGACGACCGCGAGATTTGCCAAGATTTGTTGCCGCGCACGTCGCAGCTGAACGAGCCCGTCCGCGAGATTGGCGCCGCGCTCGAGCCCGGCCGCGAGCCGCTGTGCCTCGTCCGAGATGGCGACTTTGTCGACCGGCGCTGTACGTCCCTCGGAGCGTTGAAGGTCGTCCGCCGCCTTTGCTGCGCTCGCGAAACCCGCTGCGAGTCCCGCCTGCGCGCTCTCCATCATTCCGCCGAGGCTGGTCCTAGTGGTGCTCATCGATCGACAGAACGGCCGCGCGTAGCCCGACTTTAGAAATTATTTCGATCTGCGCTCGATCACACGGCGTCGAGCGGCGCGAGCAGAAACGCGCGGAGGAGAGCCGCGACCGCGTCCGCGTGCTCCGTCGTGAGGTCATGCGCGTCGCCGGGCAGCCACTCGAGCCTGGCCCGGGGGAGCCGCCGCGCCAAGAGCCGGCTGTTCTCCGGCGGGACGAGTCGGTCGGCCTCTGCGCTGATGACCAGCGTTGGGGCGCCGATGCGATCGAGATCCCGCTCGACGTCGTGGACGAGAGCCGCAAGCGCTTGAAAAAGGAGCGTGCGCGGAGCCGTCGGATAGTCGCGTGCGAGGGTGCGCCACGTCGCCAAAATTGCCGGGTTTTCCGCAACGAAACGCGAGCCGAGCATGAGGCTGGCCTCGACGGTGATGGCCTGTGGGACCGAGGCCATGCGGGCTCTCGCCATCGCGACGAAGGGACCCAAACGCGGGCGAACCGAGCGCGCGCCACCCGGTGTGGTCGCCGCGAGCACGAGCCGATCGAGGCGGCCCCCGTGATCGAGCGCGAAGCGCAGCGCGACCATGCCCCCGAGAGAAATGCCGAAGACGTGGGCACGCGCGATCTGTGCGTGGTCGAGCACCCGCGCGAGATCGTCGGCCATCGTGCTGGCGGTGAAGGGCAGGTGCGCCGCGCCCGAGCGGCCGAGTCCCCGGTTGTCCAGGACGAGCAGCTGAAAGTCGGGCGCTAGCAGATCGAGGAACGGACCCCAGTGAAGCGCGAAGCGACCGAGACCGCGCACCAACACGAGCGCCGGACCGTCGGGGTTGCCCTTGAGCTCGTAGAAAATTCCGGGGCCGCGGCCCGTCGCGATGGCCATCAGCGGCTCCGTACCATCGGGACGAATCGAACGGCGCCGAGCTCTTCTCGGACCAAGACCTGGTCCTTCTTCACGAAGCGCATGAGGGACTGCTCTCCCTCGCCGACGGGCATCACCAAAACCCCATTTTCGGCGAGCTGGGCGGCGAGTTCCGCGGGCAGCTCAGGCGGGGCCGCCGTGACGACAATGCGGTCGAAAGGCGCGTGCTCAGGCCAGCCTCCGTAGCCGTCGCCGACACGCAGGTAAACGTTCTTGACGCCCATCTCGGCGAGGCGCAAGCGCGCGCGCGTCGCCAGCGGCTCGAGCAACTCGAGCGAGTAAATCTCGGCGGCAAGCGAGGCGAGCACGGCAGTCTGGTAGCCGCACCCCGTGCCGATTTCGAGCACGCGTTCACGACCGCTGAGGCGGAGGGCGTTGGTCATCAGTGCCACGATCGTTGGCTGCGAAATGGTCTGCCCGTGACCGATGGGACATGCCTCGTCCCGATAGGCGACATCGAGCGTGCTGCCGGTCATGAACTCGTGGCGCGGGACTCGGCGCATGGCCTCGAGCACGCGCTCGTCCCAGGCATGCTCGCCCCACGGTCGTAGCCGACGCGCGATGCCGTCGATGAGGCGAAGGCGGAGGACGGTTGCCTGCGTGTCCTCGCCGGAACCGTCGCTTGTCCGTTCGTTGCGCTCCACTCGTTCGGCGCTCCCCGCGACCGCGTGATCGTTCCACACACTACTCTGTCAAAGCGCGGCGACGATGTAGACCAGCCACGTCGCCTGCTGCTCTTCACACTCGGATTTGCGATAGTCATCCGCGTCGATGGGGTCCCACCACACGGCGGTCGCGCTGAAGCCTGCCTCGAGCAAGAGCTCACGCACCTCCGGGATCGACCACAGCCGCCAGTCGTAGGTGAAGGCTTCGAGCAGGCTCGAGCCGTCGCGAAACAAGAAATGGATGTGATTCAGGCTCTCGTGCGTGATTGGGTTGTACTCGGCCTGGTCCCACACATACGTGAAGCCTTTGCACTTGCGTTCTTCGGCCTGCGTCGCGATTGCCTCGGTGCCGCCAAAGAGATCGCAGATGAAAATGCCGTCTTTTGCGAGCCCGGCGCGCGCCGCTCGGAAATACCCCAAGAGCGTGGCGCGGTCCTTGAAGCAGCAGTAGCTGTAGTTGAAGGCTCCGATCACATCGACCGGGGGCACGTCCGCGTGGCGAACGTCGGCCTCGACCAGCTGAACGCGAGCCTGGACACTCAGCGATTCGACCGCGAGCACGTTGGCTCGTCCCCAATCGAGCGGCTCCGTGCTGATGTCGATGCCGATGGCGGTGCGTCCGCGATGGCTCTTCGCCCACGCGGTGGAGAGGTAGCCCGTGCCGCAGAAATCCTCCCGCAGGCTCGATGGTGCTCTTCCGCGCACGCGACGATAGGCGCGGTGAATGAAGCGAACCTCGGCCTCGGGCGCCTGCACCGCCTGCTGATAGAGGACGTAGCGATCGGCGCGGGCGGCGAGCGT
This sequence comes from Myxococcales bacterium, assembly GCA_009692485.1. Taxonomy (GTDB): domain Bacteria; phylum Myxococcota_A; class Polyangia; order Polyangiales; family Polyangiaceae; genus SYFR01. Next base: position 5,287 of record SHZB01000051.1, on the reverse strand, counting down.
TGGGCGCGGCGGCTGCACGGCCTTTGCGGAGTTTCGTGGCTTCGGTGTCACCGTTCGGGACTTCGGCATAGGTTGGCGGCGGACGCTACGACGGGCTGCGATTCCACGCCACGCGCGGGTTCGTTGCCGCAGTGTTGCGGTATCGTTGCGGCTTCGTCACGGACGGGCAGGAGCTGCGGTTTGGAATCGCCATTCGCCTCGGCGGGGGCGACAATCGTCCGGGAAACTTCCAAGGAGTCGAGCGATGAAACTTGCGTGGGCAATTGCATTTGTGGCGTCCGTGGTCGGCGCGAGCGCGTCGTGTTCGGACGAAGAACCGACGTGCACGGGCACGACGACCGGCGGCGGCGGCGGCGGTGGAGAGGGGGGCGCGCCAAGTTGCGCCGTCGGCGACTGCGCGAGCTGTACCGCGAGCGAGTGCGCCGAGAGCGCGTGCAAGGACGCGATCGCCGCATGTGACTCGAACGACGAATGCGTGATGTTCGAGGCATGCACGATGGCGTGTGCCGGTGTGCCACCGTCGGAGGCGCAAGCGTGTTCGAAGGCCTGCGGGATGAAACACGCGGCGGGCTTCATCGATTTCAACGGGAAGATCGAGTGCATCGTCTGCAGCGAGGCCGCATGCGGGCCAGACTGCGGCGTCGCGGCGAACTGCTCCGGCGACTTTGGCGGCGGAATGCCAAGCGGGGGCGGCGGCGGAATGCCGAGCGGGGCCGGCGGCGCCTGAGGGAGGGTTGGCTCTTGCCTTGCCGCGGACAATAAAAAGACGGACAAAAAAAACACCCCGAACCTGTCCCAAGGTCCGGGGTGCCACCCGTGAGCCGCGTCGCCTCGAGCCGTCCACCATCTCTGAAACGGTTTCGGCGATTAGCGGCTCCGTCCGCTACCCAGTCAAACAGTGAACTGTCATGTCTTCGCGCTGCTGCAGAATGCCTGGGTTCGGCCGCGTCGCGCACGACGGCGTCGATGCGACCGAACCCCGTTGCCCCAACCCTCCCCGGCGTGCGCCATCCCTGATCGCGCGCTCGGGTCTTTCGGGGCGCCTGTCCGTAGCGACCGCAGCTGCATCCCTGTCGATGCGGCCTCCGGACAGGCGAGTCTTTTTGTGGACGAGGAGCTATCGTCTCGCTCAGCCGCCGAGCAGCTGAAGGGCCAACTGCGGGGTCTGATTTGCTTGCGACAGCATGGCCGTGCCAGCCTGCAGAAGGACCTGCGAGCGTGCCAGCTGCGAGCTCTCGGCAGCCACGTCCACGTCGCGAATCGCGCTGTTCGCGGCCTCGAGGTTCGTGCGAATCGTCTGCGTGTTGGAGACGGCCGCCTGGAGCCGGTTCGACGCGGCACCGTACTGGGCTCGCTTCGTCGACACGCTGCGGAGCGCAACGTCGAGCGAGTCGATCGCAGCGGTTGCCTTGCTTGCGGTTAGGCCGGAGACGCCGACGCCGCTGAGGCCGAGCACCGATACGCCGACGCCGCCGAAGGAGACGTCGATCGTGTCGAACTGCGTCGTGTTGATGCCAACCTGGAAGGCGATCGATTGGGTGGCGCCGCCGAGGAGCTGCTTGCCGTTGAACTCGGTCGAGTTCGAGAGCCGGTCGATTTCATCGCGGAGCAGTCGAAACTCGGTGTCGAGGTAATCGCGGTCGGTGGACGTGAGGTCTCCGTTCGCTGCCTGCACCGCGAGCTCGCGCATTCGCACGACGATCTCGCTGATTTGGCCGAGGCCACCTTCGGCCGTGTTGGCCATGCTGATCGCGTTGTTGGTGTTGCGCTCGGCGACCGAGAAGCTGCGGATCTTGGCGCGCAAGCTCTCGCTGATGCCGAGCCCCGCGGCGTCGTCCGCTGCGGTGTTGATGCGGAAGCCGCTCGAGAGGCGCTGGAAAGAGCGCGTGAGGCGTTCCTGCGTGAGAGAAAGAGAATTCTGCGCTCGAAGCGATGCAATGTTGCTGGTGATTGACAGTCCCATGACTTACTCCCTCATAGAGTTTGAAGGACCCTGGTCGTCGTCATGACGACAGTGGCGGGTCGGGTCCTTCAGGTTTTGCTGAGTGCCCCCAGACACGGGGGCGGGTTTTTTGCGGATTGGTTTCGGGGTGCAAGCGGCGTCTCGTTTGTGCGACGAGATTGCCGGTTCGCCAGCGTTCGCCTTGCGGCCGGAGCTGCAAGGCCCGGGTCTCCGTGCGGTGTCACCCAGGAACACCGCACGAAGACCGGACTCTCTTTGGGGGAGTGATGGGACTACCCGCGAACGGGTATCGCTGGCTGTGAAGTCTGTGGATGACGCCCGATGCGCCCGAGGGCGAACTCGCTGCTCGGACCCGGACGGAGACCGTCGGGGCCTGATGCGGCGGAGGCGTTCGATGTGCTCGACGGCCGGCGAGAGAATCGCTCCGAGCGGTGGCTCGGGTTGACGAAGATGCGCTGACTGTTCAGCGGACAACCTTCGCTCTCGTGGCGGTAGAGCGACATGGCGAACTCCTTCATGGAGCGTCGAACGGACTGGCTGCCGTCATGGCAGCGGGTGGCGGGCAGCCCGTTCAGGTCTAGGGAACGTGCGTTTGCGGCGCTTCTTGAGGAAGTTTCTCTTCGCCGCCGAAAGGTCTTTGCGGATCTCGCCTCGCCGCAGGCTCGATCACCTGCGGTCGTCCGCGGCCTCGGCGCAGCACCGGCAGGAGTACGATGGCGGACGGGCCATGAGCATCAGTGCCAGCGCAGAGAGCCGCGGATTCCGCCGCATGGTGATGCTGTTGATCTGGCTGGTCATCGTGCCGACCGCGCTCTTGCTTGCCCTCGGTATCGTCACGCTCGTTTTCTGGGAACGCCTCCGGCTGCTCTTCGGGATTCTGGTCTTCACGTTGGTCGTATGCATCGTGACCGGCGCCGTCATCCTTCTGGTGCTCGTGCGGCGCGAGGCACGGTTGGCGCAGCTGCAGCTCGATTTCGTGTCGAAGGTCAGCCACGAGCTGCGTACACCGCTCACCTCGATCCGGCTCTTCGCGGAGATGCTGCAGACCGAACATTCGGACCCGGTGCAAACGAATGTTTGCCTCGATGTGCTGCAGCGCGAGACCCTGCGCCTCAGTGAGCGCATCGAACGATTGCTCGACTGGGGCCGGATGGAGGCCGGAAGGCGCAGCTATGAGCTCGTGCGCGATTCGGTCCCGGCGGTCATCGAGTCGGCGCTCGCGGCCTTCACGACGACGCAGTTGGGGCGACCGGCAAAGCTCGAGTGTGACATCGCGGAGGGACTTCCGGAACTGATGGCCGACCGAGAGGCGCTCGTCGATGCGCTCGTGAATCTCTTGTCGAACGCGGTGAAATACGGCAGTGACGAGGCCATCCAAGTGGCAGCGCGTACGAACGGCAAGGTCGTGCGCATCTCCATCGCGGACCGTGGCATTGGCATCGCAGTCCCAGAGCACCACCGCATTTTTCAGAAATTCTACCGCGTCGATGACCGCCTCTCTCGCGATGTCGAGGGCTCGGGGCTCGGGCTCGCGATCGTGCGTCATGTGGCGCTCGGCCACGGCGGCACGGTCGAGGTCGCGAGCGCACCGGGGAAGGGCAGCACCTTCACGCTGGTCTTGCCGGTCGCACCTTTGATAGAGAACTGAGACGGTGGCGCACGCATGACTTCGAGCTCGGTGAAACAAGACCAGCTGGGCGAACAGCGGGCCGTCGAGCGCCGCATCCTCGTGGTCGAGGACGATCCGTCCATTCAACTCGGCTTGCGGATGGTGCTCGAGCGCGAGGGCTACGAGGTCTGTGTGGCAGAGGACGGGGAGGCCGGTCTCGAGAGGATTCAGCGCGATCCGTGGGATCTGGTCATCCTCGATGTCATGCTCCCGAAGCTCAACGGCTACGAGGTGCTCGGCCGTGTCCGCAAGCTTGGCCTCGACGTGAAGGTGCTCGTGCTGTCGGCGCGCACGAGCGACTCCGACAAGGTGATGGGGCTCGATCTCGGCGCGGATGATTACGTGAGCAAGCCCTTCAGCGTGCCGGAGCTGCTAGCGCGGGTGCGGGCAGCGTTACGTCGTCATGAAGGCGCTGCGACAGTCACCTTCGGCACGGTGGTCGTGGACGCGGCGCGTCGTGAGGTGACGCGGGATGGCGTCCTTGTGCAGCTCACCGCGACCGAGTTCAGCGTGCTATGGCTGCTCATCAATGCTCACGGGCGGGTCTTGACGCGCGAGCAGATCTTCGAGGGCGTGTGGGGCGCCGCTCATCACGGGACGCACCGTACGATCGACAATTTCGTCGCGCAGCTGCGAAACAAGATCGAGGACGACCCGATTGAGCCGCGGCACCTCGTCACCGTGCGCGGAGTCGGCTACCGCTTCGCGCAGTGAGGCTAAGGGCCGCGGCGGGGCACGAGGTTGCAGTGAGGCTCAGGGCCGCGGGGCGCGGTAGCTCTCTGCGACGCCGAGCAGCATCGTCTTCGCGCTCGCCGGCAGCCCGGCGCCCTTCAGCGCGTACATGATGACCACGTAGTCCGTGGCGGTGCAAAACGTCAGCGTCGCGAGCGTCGATGGCGGTGACGGTGCGTCGTTCTTGACCGCCCGCTGGACCGCGTCGCTGTAGAGCGTTCGGCGGCCGGCGATCATGAGCGATTCGATCGAGGAGACCCGCCGGTATTCGAGCCTCGCGGGGTCGGCGTCGCTCTTGGCGCGCTCGAGTTTTTGCCACTCTGCGTCGAGGGCCGCCGCGCAGCCGGGCTCGGGGCGCGTGAGCTCGTTGACCATGATGCGAGCCGCGTCACCGAGGCGAAACATGTGACCGAATCGCACCTCTGCGGGCAGCCCCGATGGACCCGCGAGCGCTACCGCATCTGCCGGGAGGGTCAGCGCGGCCCCCGAGTTCAGGATGAGCGGGCTGTCGCCGAGGGCGGCTCGGGTTGGGGCGCGGGGCGTGTCGCTCGCTGGCGGTCTCGCGGCATGGTCAAGCGCGGGGAGGCGCCCCTCCGAGCTCGGTGGCGCGGGTGCCTTCGTGTTGGCCGATTCGTCGCGTCGAATGGGCGTCTCGCACCCCGCGATGACGAGGAGCAGCAGGGGCACGGCGCGTGCGAGGTTCACGCGGCGCACCAAAGGCGGATCGAGCCCGCCGCGTCAAGGCTCCTCGGAGTTCTAGATTGCCAGATTGCCAGATTGCCAGATTGCCAGATTGCCAGATTGCCAGATTGGCAGATTGGCAGATTGGCAGATTGGCAGATTGGCAGATTGGCAGATTGGCAGATTGGCAGATTGGCAGATTGGCAGATTGGCAGATTGGCAGATTGGCAGATTGGCAGATT
>SHZB01000050.1 GCA_009692485.1 Myxococcales bacterium | reverse complement strand
CGGTGCAGCCGACGCACACGCCGGTGGCGTTGCAGAAGAGCGTATCGTTCAGGCCGCACTTCGTGTCCTTCATCACGAACGGGTTCGTCGCCATGCCGTTCGTGCAGACGTCGGCCGTGCATTGGTTGTTGTCGAGCGGTACGTCGGAATTCTCGTCGTTGATCTTCGTCTTGCCGCTGCCGTCGCAGACGACGATTTTGCAGTCGCCAGCAGCCTGCGCGCCAATCGGCTTATCCACCACGGTGAAGGTCTGTCCGCAGGTGTTCGCGATGCAGCTCCGCTGCTGGCAGTCGTCGTCGGACGGCAGATGTTTGCAGTCCGCCGGAAGGTTGCACTCGACGCAGGCGCCGGCATCGTCGCAGACGGTAGCGAGCAGGATGCCGCCATCGCTGCACGTAGATCCGGCGTCTTCGAGCGGATTGGTGGGCACGCCCTCGGTGCACACGTCCGCCGTGCAGGGATTCTGATCGTCGGGTAAATCCGCGTTGTCCGCCACGGGCGACTCGACGCCCACCTGGCACAGGACGGTCTTGCAGTCGCCCGCGCTTTGGCTCTCGGCCGGCGCGACGTTGTCGAGCGGCGCGTGTTCGCACGAGCCCGCACCGACGTTGCAGCTGTCGGTGGTGCAGCCATTCTTGTCGTCGCACTTCTCGACGGCGTCGGCCGCGGTGCACTCGATCTCACACTTGCCCGCGCCGCACGTGCCCGCGTTGGCACCGACCGCGCACGCTGCGCCATCGTCGAGAGGCGTGTGCGTCGTCACGTCGCCGGCGCATGCGTCCGTCGTGCACGGCTCTTGATCGTCCGCCACATCGCTATCGTCCGCGACCTCTACCGGCTCGCCTGCCTGGCACTCGAGGCGCTTGCAGTCGGCTCCGATCTGCGAAGGCGCGAGGGTCTCGTCGACGACAAGGACGCACACGCCGTCTTCTGCGCAGGTGTCCGTCGTGCACGGATTCAGGTCGTCGCACTGCACATTCGCGGTGCAGTCCTGCGCCAGCGTGCCCCCGCGCGGCAACGAGCAGCCGGAGAAGCCCGCGAACACAGCGAGGCCGACCGCGAGCGTGGCGTAAAGAAAACGGGTGACGGGCAGCGGGTCAGAACGACGTGGCAGGCTCGGTCGATTCATCGGCATGGCGAAGCTCCTCGTGCGACAAGCGACAAGTTATCCAATCGATGGTCGCATGACCCGCGCCGCTTGACGCTCGCAAACTTCCGCGGCTCGCTGTTCGCCTCCGCCGCCGCGCGGATCGCCCGGTTTTTCAGCGAGTCTGATACACGCGCAGGTACTGGCGAGCCGGACGCTCCCAGCTGCGATCGAGCCGCATGATCCGCCGGCGCAGGCTCGCCCATGCGGGTGTACGCATCGCGGCCACGGCGCGCGCGACGGCACCGACGAGGGCCTCGGCGGTAGCCTCGTCGAAGAGAAACCCGGTGCCCGTCTCGAGGTGCGCGTCACAGTCCACGATCGTGTCGACGAGGCCGCCGGTGCTGCGCGCGATGGGCGCCGCACCGTAGCGTTGCGCGTACTGCTGCACGAGCCCGCACGGCTCGAAGCGCGACGGCATCACGACCGCGTCGGCGGCAGCGATGAGCCGATGCGACATGGCCTCGCTCACCTGTCCCAGGAAGACCGCGTCGCCACCCTCGGCGCTGATCGCCTGCTCGAGCCGCGCGCTCAGCGTGGGGTCACCGCTGCCAGCCACGACGAGCACGGCGCCGGTCCTGACGACACCGCGCACCGCGTCGGCGAGGACGTCGCTGCCTTTTTGCAGGCACACGCGTCCGAGCGCGACCACGAGCGGGCGCTCGGGATCTACGGACAACCCAAGCTCACTCAAGAGCGACGCCTTGCAGCGGCCTTTGTTGCGCGCGTCCTCGGCATCGAAGCGCGCGACGATGTGCGGGTCCGTCACGGGGCTGTAGCTCGCGTAGTCGACGCCGTTGAGGATCCCGACGAAGCGCTCGGCGCCGAGTCCGCGCAATACGCCATCGAGGCCGGCGGCCGGCTCGCCATGAGTGCCGCTGCCCGTGCCGCCAACACTTGTGGGCGCTTGCCTCGTGAGCTCGAGCGCGTAGGTGGGCGACACCGTCGTCACGATGTCCGCCGACAAGAGCCCGGCCTTGAGAAAATTCAGCTCGCCGTAAAATTCGAAGAGACCCGGGTGAAGCTCGGCCGCGTCGAGCCCGAGGTCCTTGGCAGCGCTCATCGGGAAGCGACCTTGGTGCGCCGCGTTGTGCACCGTCAGCACCGTGCGAGGGGCAGCTGCACCCGCGAAGACTTTCTTGATGAAATAGGGCACGAGCGCGGTCATCCAATCGTGCGCGTGGACGACGCCCCAGCCCTGACCGAGCTCGACCTTTTTCTTCGCGAGCGCGGCCACTGCGCTGGAAAACTGGCCGAATCGGAGCGCGTCGTCCTTGTACGGCTCGCCGCCATCGTCGTAGATGCCGTCGCGATCGAAGAGCCCCGGAATATCGATGAACACGACCTCGAGCCCCGAGCCGAGCCGCACATCGAACAAGGTGGCAGCGCGCTTGCCGGGGCTGACGGCGCCGTCCGCGCTCACGACGGCCGCGTCGAACTCGAGCGGAGTGAGCCGCCGCGCCAGCATCAAGCCAGCCTTCTCGACCGCGCGGTAATGAGGCAATACGATGGTGAGCTCGTGACCGAGACGGCTCAGCGTTTTCGACAGGGCGGCGACCGCGTCGGCGAGCCCGCCCACTTTGATGATGGGCGCGAGCTCCGTGCTCGCCATCAGGATGCGCATGGCCGCACCTTCTAGTCGGTCGCCGGCGATCTTGCTCGATCAAAGTGCGCGCCTCGATGGCGACGCCGCGACGCTCGCGCCGCATGAGCCGCATGAGCCGCATGAGCCGCCGCTCTTCGTCGATCAAAGTGCGCGCCTCGATGGCGACGCCGCGACGCTCGAGCGCCACCAGCCGCATGAGCCGCCGCTCGCGATCGTGCGCCCGAGCTCGCTCCGGCCGGATTCGTTGCGCAAGGTGCTGCGCGTGTGCCCCGAGCTCGCCGGGCTACGCCTCGATCGCTTCGTGATGACGCAGCTCCACGCCACCAGCCGCGCCCGCACGCAGCGCATCGTGGCCCTCGGCGCGTTCACGCCCGCGGGCACGCCTCTTCGCAAGAACCATCGCGTGCGCGCCGAAGAACGCGTCATCTTGTGGCGCGAGCCGTGGGACGAGCCGCACACCGATGTCGAGCTGCCGATCTTGTTCGAGGACGACGCCATGCTCGCGATCGACAAGCCGCCGCTCATCGCCGTGCATCCCTCCGCACGACATCACCGCGGCACGGTGACTTCGCTGCTTCTTGCGGCGCGTCCGCTAGAAAAGCTCACGCTCGCGCACCGCCTCGACAAGGAGACGAGCGGGGTCCTGCTGTTGGCCAAGACCCGCCGCGCCGATCGCACGATCAAGGCGCAATTCGAGGCGCGCCGCGACGTAGAGAAGCGCTACATCGCGCTCGTGTGGGGCTCGCCCGCGTGGGAGCGGCACACCTGCGAGCTGAGGCTCGAGCTCGACCCGAGCAACGTGCGAAGCGTCATGATGCGCGTGGCCATCCTTCCAAGCGGGCTCGCTGCGCAGACGACCTTCGAGGTGATGGGACGGCGCCGATCTTCCGCGGGCCGCGACTACACACTCCTTCGCGCGACGCTGCACACCGGGCGGCAGCACCAGATCCGCGTGCATCTGCAAGCGCTCGGTCTGCCGGTGGTCGGCGACAAACTCTACGGGCCCGACGAGGCGCTGCACCGACGCGCGTGCGACGGCTTGCTCGACGACGACGACCACGCAAAGCTCGAGCTGCCGCGTCACGCCTTGCACGCGGCCGAGCTCACCCTGGTGCACCCCGAGCTCGGCCACCGCGTACGCATCGCCGCACCGCTTTACCCCGATATTGCGGCGTTTTGGGCCGCGCTCAGCGAAGTGTGAACGGACGGCGCGAGACGTGAACCGACCATCGTGTGAAATCGGCGATGGTCGATGGCGGCGTACCCGTGCGCGATCCGGTTTCTGACCCGCACCACGGAACGCATTTCGTCAGCCTTCTGACCCGCACCACGGAACGCATTTCGTCAGCCTTCTGTCCCGCGACGTCAGCGCGTACCACCGATCACCTGCCGCGAGCCGTGCGCGTGCAGCTTGGTGCATGGCACGAGCGTAAGGAGCGAAATCCCACCAGTCGAGCATCGCGCGCGCGCGGAACTGTGGCCACGCCTGTGGGGTTCTCGCGACCACGACCACGCCGCTCTTGGCGATCTCGATGCGGAGGAGCGGCGGCGCGTCGTCGAGATCGATCGCATCGACGGTCGCGCGAACGCTGCGCTCGAGCCGGGCAAGCAGCGCGCTTCGCTCCGTGACGCTCGTGCCGGAAGTCCACCGAACGCCGAGATCGACGTCGCTAGCCCGATTCGCTCTGCCCGTCGCGTGTGAGCCGAAGAGCACGACGAACTCGACGCACGGCTCGTGGCGCATCCGCTCGCGAAGGTCCGCCGCGACGTCCATGTTGGCCAAGGCCTGACATGCGGCCGGGGACCTCCCGTCTTCGCTCGGATGGCGTGCCGAACATCTCGGCCTCGGTGGTGACGCGCCTCAACCGCGGCAATACCGGTCCGCGTACCACGGGCCCTCGACCTCGACCGCGCGCGCGCGCCCGTTGGCGTGGAGATGGCGCACGAGCATGAGCACTCCCTCCGCGTCCGTGGTGCCCATCCGTGCCGCCAACGCTTCGGCAGTCTGCGCGTGCGCGGGCTCACTCGGCAGCACCGCGAGCAACGCCGCTTGCAGCGTGAGCAGCTCGCCGGCCGCCCGCTTGCCTGCTTCGACCCCCGGCTGGTGGTACGCGTTCACGTCGATGAGCTCGGCGTAGAGCCCGACCGCGCGCTCGAACAAAGCGATGAGCGCACCCATGCTCTCGGCATCGAGCTTCGCCACCGACACGAGGACGGATGGCCGCGCGCGCGAGTCGAGCGCCCGCCGGGTGCCGTGCAGAAACCCCGCGAGGTAATCGCCACTCGTCACGCCGGGTTCGACCTCGAAGCTCGCCCCTTCGCGGTCACGCAGCACCTCGATGAAGCAGGTCAGCGAGTCGTCCCTTCCGTCGCGCAGCTGCTGCACGTAAGCGTGCTGATCGGTCGAGCCTTTGTTGCCGTAGACCGTCAGCCCTTGCATCACGACGTTGCCCTCGCGATCCTCGTATTTGCCGAGCGACTCCATCACGAGTTGCTGCAAATACCGGGCGAAAAGCGATAATCTGTCTTTGTACGGCAAGACCACGAGGTTGCGCGCGCCGACTCCCTTGCCCGCGATGTGCCACGCCGCCGCGAGCAGCGCCGCCGGGTTCGCCGCCAGCTCGCGCCGCCGCGTGAGGACGTCCATCGCCGCCGCACCCGCCAGCAGCGCACGAATGTCAAGCCCCGCGAGCGCCGCAGGGTAGAGGCCCACCGCCGAGGTGACGCTCGTGCGTCCGCCGATCCAGTCCCACATCGGCAGCCGCGCGATGAAGCCTTGGGCGTCGGCGTAACGATCGAGCTCGCTATCGGCCTGGGTGATCGCGACGGCATGCGCCCCGAACGAGAGCCCGCGCGCTCGATAGCCCGCTGCGAGCTCGAGCATCGCGTTGCGCGTCTCTTTCGTGGCGCCCGACTTCGAGATGACGACGCACAGCGTTTGGTCGAGCTCGCCGTCAAGCAGGGCCAGCAGCTCATCGAAGCCATCGGGATCGGTGTTGTCGGCAAAATGCAGTTCGAGGCCGAAATTACGGCGTTTCAGCGCGCCCACGAGCAGCTGCGGGCCGAGCGCCGAGCCGCCGATCCCGACGACGATCGCGTGTCGAAACGCCTTGCCGTGCCCGCCACGAATCGCGCCCGAGAGCACCCGCTCCGAGAGTTCGAGCACGCACGCTTCGGCCGCCACGATGGCACGCGTCAGCTCTTCTGCCGGCGCCAACTCGGGTGCGCGCAGCCAGTAGTGTCCGACCATGCGCCCCTCGTCCGCGTTCGCCACAAGGCCCGCCTCGAGCGCCGCCATCCGGTCGAGCGCCCTCGCCATCGGGAGCGCGAGCGCATCGAGCGAGCCCGGCTCGAAGCCTGCGTGGCTCACGTCGACGAGCAATCCGAGCGCGCGGTCATGGCAAGACAAAGAGCCCATCCGCGCGAACACCGCGGACGGCGCGAGCTCGGCGGACGGCGCGAGCTCGGCGGACGGCGCGAGCGGCGAGGACGGCGCGAGCTCAGAAGACGACTGCGGCGCACAGGGATTCGAGAGCGAAGGCGGCGTGGAGGTCCGGAGGTCGTCGGGCATACCCATGCGTTAGAGACGCGGCATGCGGGCGTCCAGTCGCGCGCGCGATGTGGTAAATCGCCGTGCCCAAAGATGACGGAACACTTCGGCATCAACCAAGGGCTCGTCGAAGAACTGTATCGCCAGTACCTCGAGAACCCGCGGCTCGTAGACGACGGCTGGCGCCAGTACTTCGACGAGCGAGAGGGCACCGCCGCGCGCGCTCCGCACGACGACGACGCTAGACCGGCAAGCGACGTCGCTCATGCAAACGCAGCCGTTCGACCCGTTCCGCCGCGCACGCGCGCCGCGCTGTCGGGACGCGTCTATCAGCTGATCACGGCCTACCGTTTTCTCGGCCACCTCGCCGCTCACATCAATCCGCTCGCCGGGCCGCCGCCCTTGCCGCGCGAGCTCGATTACAAGAGCTACGGCTTCACCGAGGCCGATCTCGACGAAGAGTTTCCGGCCATCGACTTGCCCGGCGCCGAATCCCAGACCCTGCGCGGCATCATCGACTGCATGCAGGACACCTACTGCCGCTCCATCGGCGTCGAGTACCGCGCGATCGAGAGCAGCGAAGAGCGTCACTGGCTCCAGGAACGGATGGAGGCGACGAAGAACCGGCTCCGGCTCGATCGCGAGGCGCAGGTGCAGCTGTTGACGAAGCTCAGCGATGCCGAGATCCTCGAGCAGTTCATCCACTCGAGCTACGGCGCCGGCACGAAGCGTTTCTCGCTCGAAGGCGCAGAGAGCCTCATCCCGTTGCTCGACATGATCATCGAGCGTGGCGCCGCGCACGGCATCGAAGAAATTGTTTTCGGCATGGCGCACCGCGGCCGGCTCAACGTGCTCGTAAACACCCTCGAAATGCGCCTGTCCGAGATTTTCTATGCCTTCGAGGACAAGGACGCAGAGCGGCGGCTCGGGCGCGGCGACGTGAAATACCACCTCGGCTTCTCGAACGATCGCGTCACCCAGCACGGCCGGCGCGTGCACCTGACGATGACCTTCAACCCGAGCCACCTCGAGTTCGTCGATCCGGTGGTAGAGGGCCGCGTGCGCGCCAAGCAGGACCGCGCCGGCGACACGGAGCGCAGCCGGATCATGCCGCTGTTGATCCACGGCGACGCGTCGTTCGTCGGACAGGGCGTCGTCGCCGAGACCTTGAACCTCAGCGGCCTCCGCCACTACGCGACCGGCGGCACTGTTCACGTGATCGTGAACAACCAGATCGGCTTCACCACCGACCCCTGCGACTCACGCTCGACCCGCTACGCGAGCGACATGATGAAGACCTTCAACGTGCCCGTCTTCCACGTGAACGGGGAAGATCCCGAGGCGGTCGCGCAGGCGGCGCACCTCGCGGTCGAGTACCGCCAACGCTTCAGCAAGGACGTGCTCATCGATCTCTATTGCTTCCGTCGCCACGGCCACAACGAGGGCGACGAGCCGCGCTTCACGCAGCCGGTGATGTACAAAGTCATCGATCAAAAGCCGAGCGTTCGGCAAATGTACGTTCGCCATCTGGTCGGCCTCGGCCAGCTCGACGAAGCCTCCGCCGAAGCCATCACCGCGCGCCGCCGCATCGCGCTCGCAGCCGCGCTCGAAGAGGTGAAACACGATGCGTTCGTGCCACCGTCAGCCGCGATGGGCGGGGTGTGGCAAGGCTTCGCCGGCGGCAGCGACAGGGACTCGCTCGAGGTCGCGACGGCCGTCCCGAAGGCCGAGCTGCTCCGCCTTTCCGAGAAGCTGTGCCACATCGAGGAGGGCTTCTCGCCGCACCGCAAGGTCCTGCAGCTCTTGCAGCAACGCCACCAGCGCATCTCCGACGGCGAGCCCTTCGACTGGGGCGCGGCCGAGTTGCTCGCCTACGCCACGCTGCTGGCCGAGGGCACGAGCATCCGCATCTCGGGGCAGGACGTTCATCGCGGCACCTTCAGCCATCGGCACTCGCTCTTGTTCGATCAACGCACGGGCGCGCCGTATTCGCCGCTCGATCACCTCGCGGAGAAGCAGGGCCTTTTCGAGTCGTGCAACGGTCCGCTCAGCGAGGTCGCCGTGCTCGGCTTCGACTTCGGCTACAGCCTGGACTCGCCCGACAAACTCATCATCTGGGAGGCGCAGTTCGGAGATTTCTTGAACGTCGCGCAGGTGATCGTCGATCAATTCTTGGCGTCCTGCGAAGACAAGTGGATGCGCCTGAGCGGGCTCACGCTCTATCTGCCGCACGGCTACGAGGGCCAGGGCCCCGAGCACTCGAGCGCGCGACTCGAGCGCTTCATGCAGAGCGCGGCGGAGGACAACATGCAGATTTGTAACCTCACGACGCCGGCGCAGTTGTTCCACGTGCTGCGCCGTCAAGTGCGCCGGCCGTATCGCAAGCCGCTCGTGATCTTGACGCCGAAGAGTCTCTTGCGCGCGGCCTACGCGAGCCCGGGTCCGAAGCCCGTCTCCACCATCGATGATCTAGCGAACGGCCGTTTTCAGCGCGTCATCACCGACGACGTGGTCGAGCCCGCGGCCGTCCGCAAGGTCCTCGTTTGCAGCGGTAAGATTTACTACGATCTGGCGCGGCATCGCTTCGAGCACGGCATCAAGGACATCGCCATCGTGCGCCTCGAGCAGCTCTACCCGCTGAACCGCGAGCTCACGGACGCGCTCGCTCCCTTCCCACCGGGGACGCCGCTCGTGTGGGTGCAAGAAGAGCCATGGAACTACGGCGCGTGGTTCTTCATTCAAGCGACGCTGCCCGCGTTCGTCGGGGGCCGCTCGCCGCTCGGTCCGGTCGTGTGCCGCGACGCGAGCGCGAGCCCGGCCACCGGGAGCAAGGCGAGTCACACGCTCGAGCAGCGCCGCCTGGTAGAGCAGGCATTCGCGTGACGCACCGCAATTCGCGTGAGGCATCGCAATTCGCGAGACGCTCTGCAACTCGCGAGACGCTCTGCAATTCGCGTGAGGCATTGCCAGTGGAGGACCGATGAGTGAGGCGCTGCAAGACCGTTTCGCCCCGAATAACCGCTGTTTCGGGTGCGGACCCGCGAACGAGAAGGGCCTGCGGCTCAAGAGCATCGTCGGCCCCGACGCGATCGAGATCGTGTGCCACTTCACGCCCGAGCCGCACCATCTCGCCTTCGGAGACGTGCTCAACGGCGGCATCATCGGCGCCTTGCTCGACTGCCACTCGAACTGGACGGCGGCCTATCACCTCATGCGCGCCCAAGCGTTAGAGCTACCGCCGTGCACGGTGACGGCGGACTTTCACGTGACCCTGAAGCGGCCGACGCCGATGGATGTCGAGGTGATCTTGCGCGCGCGACCCGAGCGCATCGAGGGCGACCGCGTGATCGTCGAGGCGGTGTTCGAGGCGCGCGGAAAGCTGACGGCGACCTGCCGCGGCAGCTTCGTCGCCGTGAAAGAAGGGCATCCCGCCTTTCATCGGTGGTAGGCGCGGGGCGGAGAACGCGATGCGAACCTTCACGTCGATCCTGTCCTTGACGATCTTCGTGCTGTCGCTCGTCGCCGGATTTTTCATCGCGGCCGTGCTGTTTCTCGTGACCTTTCCGTTCGACCCGCACCGGCGCGTGGTCGGCCGGTTCTTCCGCTGGATGGGGGTCTTCATCGCGCGATTGTCGCTGCACTGGACCTTCGCGGTTCGCAAACCCCTGCCAAGCTATCGTCCGGGGCGCACGGTGATCGTGAGCAATCACGCGTCGAACAGCGACATTTTCCTCGTTTCGCACTTGCCTTGGGAGATGAAGTGGCTGGCCAAGGCCTCGGTATTTCGTGCGCCCTTCCTCGGCTGGTTGCTCTGGCTCGCGGGCGACATTCCGGTGAAGCGCGGCGAGCGCGACTCGGCCAAATCCGCGATGGCGCGCGCCCGGCGGTATCTTGAGCACGGAATGCCGATCATGATTTTTCCAGAGGGGACGCGGTCGACCACGATGGAGCTGCTCCCCTTCAAAGAGGGCGCATTTCGACTCGCGCTCGACGCGGGCGCGGATGTCTTGCCGATCGCGATCGCCGGCACGCGCACGGCCATGGAGGTGCACTCCTGGCGGGTCGGATTCGCGCGCGGGCTCGTGGGTGTCGGCACACCGATCAAGACCGGCGAGCACGGCATCACCGACGTTACCGAACTGTCGAACGCCGCGCGCGCACAGATCATCGCCCTCGCCGCCGAGCTCGAGGCAGAGCTCAAGGCCGAGTCTATGGCCGAGTCTAAGGCCGACTCTAAGGCCGACGACTGAGCGATAAATTCCGTCGACGTCGCGGCCGAGGCAAGGCACGCTCATCGGCAAACGTCCGAGCACCCTACTGACTGCGTGACTCCCCAATGGAGTCGCTGCATGAGGGCGCGAACTGGCAGGCAAGCGATGGAAACACAAGTCGGAGAGTCTCAAGTGTCGCAAGCGAGCGACGCGCAGAATCAAAGTGCGCGCACGGAGCGCCCGTTTCGCGAGGTCGAGTCGGTGGTCATTCGCTTCTGCGGTGACTCCGGCGATGGCATGCAGCTCACGGGCACGGAGTTCACGCGCGCGACCGCGCTGGCCGGCAACGACCTCTCGACAATGCCGGATTTTCCGGCCGAAATCCGCGCCCCGGCCGGAACGCCCGCCGGCGTGTCGGGCTACCAGTTGCAGTTCTCGTCGCGCGAGATCGGCACCCCCGGTGATCAGCCCGACGTGCTGGTCGCGATGAACCCCGCAGCGCTGAAGGCCAACCTCGCCGACCTCTTGGCGGGCGGCTCGCTCATCGTCAACACGGGCGCGTTCACCAAGCCAAACCTCACCAAGGCCGGCTACGACGCAAACCCGCTCGAAGACGACACGGTGGCGGCGTACAAGGTTTACAAGATCGACATCACGCGGCTCACGAAGCTCGCGCTCGCGTCCAGCGGGCTCGACAACAAGACCGCCGACCGCTGCAAGAACTTCTTCGCGCTCGGCCTCGCGTTCTGGATGTTCGAACGCCCGGTCGAGTCCGAGCTTGACGCCATTCGCGCGAAATTCGGGAAGAAACCGATCCTCGCGGAGGCGAACATCACCGTCTTCAAGGCGGGCTACCACTATGGCGAGACGGCCGAGGTGTTCGCCGAGACGGGCTCGGTGCGCGTGCGTAAGGCGCCGCTACCGACGGGTCGCTATCGCAACATCATGGGCAACGCCGCCACCGCGCTCGGGCTCGTGACGGCCGCGCGCTTGGCCAAGCTCGATCTGGTCTACGCCGGCTACCCGATCACGCCAGCGTCGTCGATCTTGCACGAGCTTGCTGGCTTGCGCGCGCACGGCGTGACGACGTTTCAGGCCGAGGACGAGATCGCAGCGGCGTGTGCCGCGGTGGGCGCGTCGTTCGGCGGGGCGCTCGGCGTCACCGGCTCGAGCGGTCCAGGGATTGCGCTGAAGGGTGAGACGATCGGCCTCGCGGTGTCGCTCGAGCTTCCGCTCGTGATCGTCAACGTCCAGCGCGGCGGCCCCTCGACGGGTCTCCCCACCAAGACCGAACAGGCCGATCTGATGCAGGCGCTCTACGGCCGCAACGGCGAGTGTCCGGTCCCGGTGATCGCAGCGTGCACACCGGCGGACTGCTTCTATGCCGCGATCGAGGCGGCGCGCGTCGCCATCAAGTACATGACGCCCGTGATGCTGCTCACGGACGGCTACCTCGCGAACGGCAGCGAGCCCTGGCAGCTACCGCGGCCGGGTGAAATCGCGCCATTTCCGGCTGTGTTTCGTGACGATCCCGAGGACTACAAGGTGTACCGCCGCGACGAGACGACGCTCGCGCGCGCGTGGGTGCGACCAGGCACGCCGGGGCTCGCGCACCGCATCGGCGGGATCGAGAAGGACGCGCTCACCGGCAACGTCTCGTACGATCCGGACAATCACGACTGGATGTGCCGCATCCGCGCGGCGAAGGTAGAGCGGGTCCAGAATGAGGTCCCCGCGCTCAAGGTCAACGGACCCGATGAAGGAGAGCTGCTGCTCGTCGGCTGGGGCTCGACCTACGGCGCCATCAACGCCGCGGTCGCGCAGGCTCGGGCCGAAGGGCGGCGGGTCTCGAGCGTGCATTTGCGCTGGCTCAATCCGCTCGACGGCAAGCTCGGCGAGCTGATGCGCCGCTTCACGAGGGTGCTCGTGCCGGAGATGAACCTCGGGCAGCTCGTTCAAATCCTGCGCGCGAGATTCCTCGTCGACGCCGAGCCGCTCACCAAGGTCATGGGGCAGCCCTTCAAGATCGCCGAGCTCTGCCGCGCGATCGAGAAACGCACGACGGTCCGTAATTGAAGGCTTTTTGTCACGGAAAGAAGAAGCGATGAACTCAAGAATATCGGGTCAGGATGGCCGGTTGCCGGTCTTGACGAAGAAGGATTACCAGAGCGACGAAGACGTCCGCTGGTGCCCGGGCTGTGGCGACTATGCGATCCTCGCGCAGGTGCAGAAGGTCTTCGCGGAGCTGCAGCTCGATCCGGACAAGACCGTGTTCGTCTCGGGGATCGGATGCTCGAGCCGGTTTCCGTACTACATGAACACGTACGGTCTGCACGGCATCCACGGCCGCGCGCCGGCGATCGCCACGGGCCTCAAGATCGCCCGGCCCGACCTCGACGTGTGGATGGTGACGGGCGATGGTGACGGGCTGTCGATTGGCGGCAATCACTTCATCCACTTGCTGAGAAGGAACGTGGGCCTCAAGGTCCTGCTCTTCAACAATCGCATTTACGGGCTCACCAAGGGCCAGTACTCGCCGACCTCCGAGGTCGGTAAGAAGAGCCCGTCGACGCCGTTCGGCTCGCCGGACGAGCCCTTCAATCCGCTCGCGGTCGCCATCGGCGCTGGCGCAAGCTTCGTCGCGCGCACGGTCGATACCGATGTTGGGCATCTGCAAGGCGTGCTCAAGCGTGCGGCCGCTCACCAAGGCACGGCGCTCGTCGAGATTTTGCAGAACTGCAACGTCTTCAACGATCTCACCTTCGAGGCGATCACCGGCCGCGAGCACCGCGCCGACCGACAGCTCTTGCTCGAGCCAGGCCAGCCGCTCGTGTTCGGAAAGAATCGCGACCGCGGGATCCGCTTCCGCAACGACGGCGCGCCAGAGATCGTGAAGATCGGCGATGGAGCCGACGAGGTGCCGCTCTCGGCGCTGCCGGTCCATGACGAAGCGGATGCGGCCGCGCGCCACGCCTTCACGATGGCCCAGTTCGACTACCCCGAGCTGCCGGTCGCGATGGGCGTCCTTCGCGCCGTCGAGCGCCCAGTCTTCGAGACCGTGCTGCGCGCCCAAGAAGTCACCGCGCGCAAGGGCGCTCCCAAGCCCAACGGCGACGGCCAGCGGGACCTCGAGGCGCTCTGGAATCAGGGCGACGTCTGGGACGCGGATTGAGCATTCGCGGATTGAGCATTCGCGGATTGCGGCGATGCGAATCGCGGGGGCGTAACCAGTAGTCGCGCCGCACGAGACTTGGTATCGAGCGGCATGGCCGACACGACTGCCGCCGAGACCGCGAGCCCTTCGCAACCCATCGCGCCCGCGGGCTCACCTGCGCCTGGCGGCACGGCTGCCGGCAAGAAGGGCCATCCGCCGGCGCTGTACGTGCTGTTTTTCGCCGAGATGTGGGAGCGCTTCTCCTACTACGGCATGCGCGCGCTGCTGGTCTTGTATCTCGTCAATCACCTGCACGTCCCGAAGGACGAAGCGCTCAAGGTCTATGGCCTCTATACGGGCCTCGTTTACCTGACTCCGATCGTCGGCGGCTGGCTCGCGGACAACTACTTGGGGAAGCGAAAATCCGTCATCATCGGCGGCACCCTGATGATGCTCGGGCATCTCGCGATGGCCTCCGAGCCCTTGCTCTACCAGGCGCTCGGATTGCTCATCATCGGCAACGGCTTCTTCAAGCCGAACATTTCGACCATGGTCGGCGAGCTCTACGAGCAGGGCGATCCGCGGCGCGACGGCGGCTTCACGATCTTCTACATGGGGATCAACCTCGGCGCGTTCTTCTCGCCGCTCGTGTGCGGAACCCTCGGCGAGAGCGAGCGCTTCGGCTGGCACTACGGCTTCAGCGCAGCGGCGATCGGGATGTTCTGCGGCCTCGCGGTGTTCCTCGGTGGCCAGCGGCTGCTAGGCACGATCGGCTTCCCGACGGGGCGAGCGGTCACCGCGGACAGTCGCCTCAATGGGCGCGATTGGCGCGACATTTTGCTCATCGTCGCCGGCTGCACGCTCGGGGTGCAGGCGATCCTCCGCACCTGGGGCACGCTCGGCCCCATCCTCGGCACCTTGCCCGCCCTCGTGTGGCTCGCGCTGGGGCTCGGCCTCATTTTCTACGCGATCATGAAGGGCGGCGGCGAAGAGGGCTACACGTCGGTGGACTGGCAGCGGATGATCGTCATCTTCGTGTTGCTCGCGTTCAACGTCGTATTTTGGGCGGGTTTCGAGCAGGCGGGCGGCACGATGACCCTGTTCGCGGACACGCAGACGGATCGCCACGTCTTCGGATGGGAGATCCCGGCATCGTATTTTCAGGCGATCAATCCGCTGGGGATCGTGCTGATGGCGCCGCTGTTCTCGCGGCTGTGGCTCAAGCTCGACGGCGGCGTCTTCCCGATCGCGACTCCGGCCAAGATGGGGATCGGCATCGTCATCCTCGGGCTCGGCTTCATCGTGATGTTCATCGCCTCGCAGCTCGCGGGCGCGGGTCAGGTCGGCGCGCAGTGGCTCTTCGCGGTCTATGTCATCCACACCATCGGCGAGCTGTGTCTCTCGCCTATTGGTCTATCGATGATCACCAAGCTCGCCCCGGCCCGCATCATCTCGCTCTTCATGGGCCTGTGGTTTACGTCGAGCGCGATCGCCAACTATCTCGCCGGCAGCCTCGAGACGCTCTTGAAGACATATCAAATCAACCTCTGGGCATTTCTCTTCGCCGTGCCGATCGGCTGCGGCCTGTTGTTGATGGCGCTCACGCCGGTGCTCAAGAAACACATGCACGGCCGCGGCTGACGCGCGAGTCGATGTCGTGAGCCTCGCCGCTGACGCGCGAGTCGGTGTCGTGAGCCTCGCGGCTGACGCGCGAGTCGATGATTCCTGGCGCCTCGATGCGTCTTGATGGAGGAGATTTGAAGCGCTAGGGACTCGAGCGCTCGTGCCAGAGAAGCTGCGTCGCGCTCGCGCTGTTCGTAAGCACGATGCGGCCGGTGATCGGGGCGTCGGCGGCGCAGAGCGTGAGCGCCACCGTTCGAGGCCCGCGCGCGAGCCCGAGCGCCGTGGCCTCTGCCGGGCGTCGTTCCGCGCCGGAATTTACGGCATTTTCCGCACGCGGCGGCGCGGCAGGCTCGGAGCCCACGACCGAGTATGCGGCGAGCCCGAGCGCGGCCGGACCGTCGGCGGCGACGAGCCATTGGCGGCACGCGCCCTTGGGGAGCGCGAAGGCGCGTGTGTGTCGCTCACCCTCCGCCAAAGCGAGAGCGTCCACCGCGGCGAGTGAGGGCGGCATGGGGCCATGCTCGGCGTCGATGCGTGCGAGGAGCCGCGCGGCTGCGAGCGGATGCGCGATGAGCGCGGGGCTCGGGCTCGACTCGCGGCGCAGCTCGATGGCGAAGGGGCCGCGTCCGTCGAGCGCGTTCACCTCGAGCCGCGGGCGCGTCGCCACGGCGTTGCACGCGAACAAGGTCGCGACCTCGCCACCGCGGGCCTCGCCAAGCAAGCGATCGGACGCGGACCACAGGCTCACGCCGAAGCTCCCGAGCGGAGCGCCGCCGACGACGTCGATGCGCGTACAGCCGGGCGCGAGCTCGACCTCCGCGGCGTAGGGCACGCCCAGCTCCGCGATTCCCTCGACGGCGAGTTCCGCGGCGACGGGCGAAGTGGCGGCTTCCATGCGGCCGCGATGACGTTGACGCGCGGCGGCGAGCGGCACCAGCGGTGCGAGGCCGTCGAGCCACGCGTCGGGGGCGAGTTCGAGCGCGGCGCCGCGCGGGGTTACGGCGGCGATCACGGCGGCACGACCTACGCCACCTCGCGGACGCAGCGACACGGTGAGGTGCACGTCGTGGTGCGCGCACACGAGGACCGTCGCCTCGCGGGCCGGCGTGCGATGGCGCGCGACGATGCGCCCCGTTTCGTCTTCAACCGTGAGCACCAGAGAGTCGAGCTCTTCGCTCGGGACGGCGAGCACATCGAGGCAGCGGCCGGCGTCGAGCTGCAGGCTCATGGCTGTGCGCGCATGCGGCTCGAGCGGAAGGACCACGCGGCGCAGCTCCTGAAAGCTCGAGCCGATGCGGGCGCGGCGCTCGCGGATGGTGCGCTCGAGGCCCGGCCACGCATCGAGCTTGCCCGAGTCCGTGCCGGCGAGGCCACGCGCATCGGTGGCGGCGGCGACGGCGAGCGCGCGCTCGGGCGACAGCGTCATGACCGCGAGTGCGGCGAGCCCCGTGCCGCCCGTGACGCGCGCGGCGACGTAGACGCGGCTCGGGTGCGGAGGACACACGAGCACCGCGGCGCTCTTCTGTTGGGACTCGTCCGAGCCCAGCGAGTCGCCGGCATCGTCGAACACGAAAAGATCGAGATCCGCGATATTTCCGGTACCGCGCGCGATCGCGAGCAGGCAGCGCTCGGCTGGGACGGACACGAAGCTGCCGAGCTGTTCGCTCTCACCGACGACGGTGGCGCCGACCGGCTCGAGGCCCGTGGCACCGGCGCTGCGAGCACGCGCCGCGACCTCCGCGAGCAGAAGTGCAGCGTCGTAGCCTCCGCGCTCGAGCCGCGCGATGGACGATGACGGGGTCTGCGCGCAGCCGACAAACAGCGGCAGCAACAGCGAGAGCGCGAAGGCGTGCGAGCGCGAGCGCGAGAGCGAGTGCGAGTGCGAGTGCGAGTGCGAGTGCGACGGAGTTTGGTCTCGGAGTGGCACCGATCTGCGATGTTTTTGGGGCTGCACGTTGCTCACTGAGGGACTGCGTACGCGCGACGTTTCGCGGGGGGCCCCCTCCCCGACCCTCCCCCCGCTGCGCGTGGAGAGGGAGCCGCGGGGTGAGCTCATGAGCTACCGCCGCCGAGGCGCCACAAGGCCATGCGCCAAGGACTGGTTGCCGAGTGAGCGTCGACGTCGATGCGCGCGGCGAGCTCACCGTCACTGCAAAACGTGAGGGCCGCCCCGCGTGGCTCTTCGGTGGCGTCGTCGTGATGGGTGCGCGCGCCGACTCTCACGACGAGCCGCGCTGAGCTTCCTTGGCGTTCGAGACCGACGGCGGCGAGGTAACAAACGCCGGGCTCGAGCGCGACGGGGATGCGGGTGGTGCCGTGCCCGCCGAGCACCTCGATCACGGGCGCGTCGACGACGGTGGGGGCGCGGCGGCGAAACATCGCCCACGCCATCGCAGCACGCTCGCCTCGCGGCCACCGCGGCGGCAGGCCAGGAGGCAACGGCCAATATGCGTCGAGGATGGTCACGGGAGCAGAGCCTTCGGCGCCGACGTAGCGCAGTTCGACCGGTCCCGTCTCGCCGACGCAGAAGTCGAGCCGCGCATCCGGCACGCTCGAGCGATCGACACGCAACGCATCGCGCGCGCCCGGAAGGTTCAGCTCCGCGTCCAGATCTAGCGCAATTCCCGGTGTTTGAAGGCCATCGGCGAGAACGACGAGGCGGTGACAGCCCGCCGTGAGCTCGAGGCGCACGGCCCCGTCGCCGCGCTCGCTGGCCCGGGTGGCGACGTCGACGACCAAGAGCGCACCGTCACGTCGCGCGCTCTGTCGCGCCCGCAAGAGACGCGCGGTCAAGGGGGCCGGAACGAAGCGAACACCGGAGTCGCTCGCCAATTCCAAGGGTCCGATGGCGCGCTCGGGCAAGAGCACATCCAGCTTCGCGAGGCCCGGCGCATGCTGAACCGTGATGAACTCGAGCGTTCCTTTCGGGGCGGTCATGGTGAGCGCGAACACGACGCGCGCGGGTGCGAGGGCCGTAGTGGGACTGCAGCGCTCGCTCACCACGAACCCGGCTTTGCTCGACTGGAGCTGCGTTGCTGACTCGGGCTCGCGGGGTGTTGGCTCGCTCGCGCGGCGAAGGTCGAACGCGGGCTCGCGGGGTGTTGGCTCGCTCGCGCGGCGAAGGTCGAACGCGAGTTCTCGGAGCGAGACAACTGCGACGGAGGTGCAGGGGCGCTCGCCGGTCGGTGCGTGCTCGACCGCGAGCGTGCGCGTCTGACCATGCATGAGAAACATCGGGCGACCGCGGCTCACGAGCGCGCCATTGGCTCGATAAGCAGCGACGAGCGCGTCGAGTTGCTGGGACAGCTCCGGGCGCATCGACGCAGAATTCGCGGCGATCACGGTGATCGCGCCTGAGCCGACCAGCTCCGGGCGCGCCACCACGACGCGAGCCGTGAGGGCCAGAGCCGCGGCGATGGCGCACACCACACCGAGCATGCGCGCGCCGCTGCCCCATCGACGGAGACTCGCCAATGCCGCGCCGCTGCCGCATCGAGCGGTGCCGGACGCTCGCCCACCGAGCCAGCTGCCGCGCCCGCTCATGGCTCGATGGTGAGCGGCGACAGCGCGAAATCGCCGCCGTCCCACACGAACAGCCGATGCTCGTCGACGACGCCCGCGCGCACGCTGAAGACGAGAAACGCGAGCGGCCACATCGGGCCAGGGCCGAGGGTGATGGCGCCGCCCTCGACCGCCGGAGGCTCGCCCATGCTCATCACGGCGCGGTCCGTCGGGCTGAAGTACGCGCCCGTGTCGAGATGCGAGTGGTAGAGCACCTTGATGGGCCGCCCCTCGGTTCGCGCGCGCGTCACGGCGTCGTCGAACTTCTTCTCGTTGAAGGCGAAGAAGGTCCGCGCGCTGCGAAAGTAGGTGACCGGATCGAGCCGGTGCAGCTTGTTGGCGAGGTTCTCGAGCGCCACCGCCTCATCGACGAAGAGCCCATCCGTCGCGGGCCCGCGCAAATATCCGCAAGCCTCTTCATCGACGGCGTAGGCGCGCTCGGCGTCAGCTCGCGCTCGGGCGAACGCGGCCTCGTGGATGCGAAGCCCGCCGCGCGTCCAGGGACTCTCGTCGTCGCTCATTCGCCGGGATTATGCCCGCGCCCCCGTCGCTCGAACACGGCTCGCTCGGACACAGCTCGATCAGACACAGCTCGATCAGACACAGCTCGATCAGACACAGCTCGATCAGACACAGCTCGATCAGACACAGCTCGATCAGACACAGCTCGCTCGGACAGCGCGCGCGACACCGCCTGCACGGCAGCGCGAGCTCCCGCGAGGACCGCCCGCGGAGCCGCGTGAGACGCGATGTCCAAGGGCGCGAGCGCATCGAGATCGAGCGCGCCGTTCGCAATCGCCGCGAAGCCCGCCCGCCGCGCATACGCTGTCGCGACGTCGTGGGCGAGCCCATCACCCGCCACCTCGGCCGTCGCCTCGCACAGCCGCGCCTGGCCGCTACGCCCCACCTCGGCGAGCAAGATCTGCCGGGAAAACCTGGCAAGCGCGTCGCGGTCGAGCTCACTCATGCGCGCAGTGTCACTCCACCGAGCGAGCGTGTGCGACAGCGGCCAAGCACGCTGCCTGGCTCAGCCGCCGGCGATCGCGGGGATGATGGACACCTCGACACCGTCCGGCACCTTGGTCGCCACGCCGTCCAAGAAGCGGATGTCCTCGTCGCCGACGAAGATGTTCACGAACCTTCGAACACCGTGGTCATCGACGAGCTTCGCCTTGATCCCGGGGTGGTTCTTCTCCAGATCTTCGAGCAGCTCGCTGATGGTCGCGCCGCTCGCGCTGACCTCGTCCTTGCCGCCGGTGTGAACGCGCAGAGGCGTCGGAATTCGTACGGTAGCCGCCATGACGTCGCCTTCTAGCCGCGCAATTCACGCGAATCGAGGACAATTTCCGCCCGTGTTGCAGGCGAGCGATTCTGTCCTCCCCTAACTGTTCAGCGATGCGGGTCAGCGATGCGGGTCTTTGCGCCGCAGCGCCAAGGGTTGAGAGAACTGCGGCCGGTCTCGAGGGAGGCTCACCGTAGCGGGGCTCACTCGAGCTCGTGGCTCGAGAGCGCGCCGTCGAGCGCTTGGTAGCTGAGTACGGCGGTGAAGCCCGCGGCGCCGGTGAGGGCGAGCGGAAACTCCGCGGACAAGAGATCGCCATCGTGCTCGACGAAAGTGATTTGCTCGATGGCGGCGACTGGCGCTGCGCCTTCGACCAACAGGGCGTATTCGGTGGGCACCTCGGTCAGGAACGGAAACTCTACGGGTTCGACCGTGTCAGCGAGCTTCACGACGAGCTTGGTCATCCCGGGGATCGCCGCCCAGTTCCATCCGCGCAGGGCGATGAAGGGCTCGAGCTCGGCGACCTCTGTCACGTCGACAATGAAACTGTCCGCAGGGCCCGAGACGGTGATCGTGTAGCCGTGGCCCGGTGCGAACGCGTTCGGACCGTTGACCTCCTTCGGCTTGACGAAGACGCACGCGCCGATGCCGTCATCGGTCGCATGAAAACCGAGGCGCATGTCCATCAGAACATTTGCGCTCGTGCCGAGCTGGGCGGAGGTCTTCACGCCGGGTGCGATCTGAATGAAATTCGCGCGGCCGACCTGCACCGTGACGTAGAGCGCCTCGGTGGCGTTGACCATGTCGAGCATCGCCGGCCCTTCGCCAGCCTCCAACTCGGACAGCACCGACGCAAAGATCGCCGGCACCTGAGGCCCGCTGCTGCTGCTCTTCGTGGATGGTCCCGCGCCGCCGCTCCCGCCCGCGCTCGTGACGGCGTCGCTACTCGCGGGCGCACTGCCGCAGCACGGAAGGAGCAACGCAACGCACATGGCAACGACTCGCGCCGCCCGTCCGCCGAGAGCGCCGACAACGATTCGCCACAGCCGTTGCGAACTCGCCGACGCGGCGCGAAGACCACGGAGCCCGCGAAGAAACTGCCAAAGCGCGCGACGAAACACGGAGCACCTCCCACCCCTGAGACCGAAAGCTGAGACCCAGATTTGAGACCGAAAGCTGAGACAGAGCCTAACACTATCCCCTTGAGCGAGGTTGGCACCAAGGGGCATGCCTCACCCTTGTCCTCATGGAAGCCATTGGAACTCCGCGCGCTGGCTCTATGGAAATTCGCGTTCTGGCTCCGTGGAAATCCGCGCTCAGTTTCCGCGGAAATCCGCGCAGTGGAGGCCGCCGCTCGCATCACCCCAAATCGCATTCCGGTGGCATATACCGCTCGGCTAGAACACCGCGAATCGTGGGCGATGCGCCGCATAGTGGGCAGTCCGCGCGCGCCGCTATTGGCAATTGCCGCAGGCGATCGGCGAGGCCGTCGTAAGTGGTAATCGCGCCTGTCGCGCTCGTGTCGCCCGCCAGGATACGGAGCGCGCGATCCGCCGCGAGCGCACCGGCGACGCCGCAGACGGGGCCGACGACACCGGCGGTGGCGCAGTCGATCGCGGGGCCGATGGGCGGATCCTCGAACAAGCAGCGGTAGCAAGGCCTACCGACCGCGGTGACGCCCATCACCGTCGCGTGCCAGCGAACGGCCGCCGCGTGTACGACCGGAACGCCGGCGAGGTGAGCCGCGTCGGCGAGCAAGAAGCGAGTCGCGAAGTTGTCTGTCGCATCGATGACGATCGACGCTCCGGCGCAGAGCCCGAGCGCCGTGTCCGGCAGCGCGCGCCCCACGATCGCGGTGACCTCGAGCGCGGGCCAACGTCGCGCGAGCGCATCGGTGAACGCGGCGAGCTTCGGTCGACCGACGTCGGTGTCGTCGAACAAAATCTGGCGATGGAGATTGGAGAGCTCGACCTCGTCGTCATCGACGATGGTGAGCGCGCCGACGCCGGCATGCGCGAGTGCGATCGCAGCGGGTGCCCCGATCCCGCCGGCACCCACGAGCAAGATCCGCCGCGCCACCGACGGACGATGCCGGCCACGCGCCGCAGTGTCAACGAGCCGGCCGTGCGCCGCATGCGGCAGTCGCTGCCCAGCGCTGGCCTTCGGCATGTGCCGAATCGTGACGCGATGTTGAGTGCGGCAGTATTGCGCTCGGCCCGGACGCTCCGCGCCTCGCGCCGCACCGGCATTCACACATGCGCGCTATCGGTCTATCGTCTCGAAATGCCGTTTTTTCAGGCTCCGCCGCGTCTCGCTGACCAGTTTGACGCCGACCGGGTGCTGCGTTCGCACC
>SHZB01000049.1 GCA_009692485.1 Myxococcales bacterium | reverse complement strand
CGAGCAAGACCACATCGGCGCGGCCCTTGCCCTCGAGATCGCCCGCCGCGAGCGCACGAACCTTGAAGTCGACGGTCCATCCGCGCGACGCCTCTTGGCCAGTTTTCTCGGCGTCGGTGTTCCACACGATGATTTCGCTCGTGTCGCCCGCATCGAGCAAGATCACCGGTTCGCCGTAGCCGTCCGCGTCCACGTCCGCGATCGCGATGTCCTTGCCGACCGCGCCATCGAGGCTGGCCGTCGCGCATGCATTCGCCTCGACGTTGCAGAGCGCGATCTGCCCCGTCGCCGAGAGCGCCACCAGCTCGTCGACGCCATCGGCGTTCACGTCGCCGGACGCGAGCGCAATCGGCACGAACCCGACGTCGAGCTCGCCCGTGCCCATCGGCCCGTTGAGCAGCACCGCCGAATCCCCCGCGATCGCGACGGCGATCGTGTGTGGCCGCTCGCTGGTGAGCGCGCCGCCGGTGACGTCTACGACCTTCGCGCCCTTCAGATCCCACGAGTCGAGGTAGCCGCCGCCCTCGGACTCGAAGGCGTCGATGAACATGTCGTCGCTGATGATCGCCAGCTCGCCGTCCGTGCCGAAATAGCGGTTTTGGCCCATCGGTGCGCTCGACTTGTAGGGCTGCGCGCATCGCTGCATCTGGCACACCCCCGTCTCGCAGATTTCGCCCGTGGCGCAGTCGGCGTTCGCGCTGCACGCGACGTTCTCGTCGTGGCTCCACTCGTGACTGCCCGGCGTCGCATCCGGTGCGAAACGGTCGTCCGCAGTCTCTTCGATGATGCACCCGGGCACCGTCGCTCCCAAGAGAGCAATCGCCACTACCGCCCCAAGATATTGCTTCGCCATGTCGCCTCGCTTTCGCGCGCGGTACGCAACATTCGCGCCGCGCCGCTTCGCATCCATGCCCGCGCTTTCATTGTGCCACCGAACCGGATGGACAGCGCGACATGGATTGCGGGCGCATCATGCGGAGCGGACTCGGCCATAATGCCGGCCTCGCCATGACGCTACCTATCGACGAAGCGCGCCTCTGGGCCAGCCTCCACGAACTCGCCGCGATTGGGCAATACCGGGACGAGGACACCGGCCTCCTGGGTGTGAACCGGCTCGCGCTCACCGACGCCGACGCGGCCGGACGCCGGCAAGTGATGCGCTGGTTCGAGCAGGTGGGCCTCGCTGTTCGCGTCGATCGCATCGGCAATGTCTACGGTCGTCGCAGTGGGCTCGACGACTCGCTCGCGCCGGTGTTGACGGGCTCGCACATCGATAGTGTTCCGACCGCGGGCGCCTTCGACGGCTGCCTCGGGGTGCTCGGTGGACTCGAGGTTTGCCGCGCGCTCGACGCCGCAAAGGTCGTGACCCGCCGCCCCATCGAGGTGTGCTTCTTCACCGACGAAGAGGGCTGCCGCTTTGGCACCGACATGCTCGGGAGCGCCGTTGCCTGCGGGCGCCTGCCGCTCGAGCTTGCGTGGTCACTCGTCGATCGCGACGGCATTGCCGTGAAGAACGAGCTCGCGCGCATCGGGTTTCTCGGCGAAGTGAACGAGCGCATCGGGCCACCCCATGCTTACGTCGAGCTCCATATCGAGCAGGGTCCGGTGCTCGCGGCGGAAGGTTTCGAGCTTGGAGTCGTCACGGGCGTGCAAGCCATCAGCTGGCAAGAGCTGACCATCGTCGGCAAGTCCGCGCACGCCGGCACGACGCCGATGCATCTGCGCCGCGACGCTGGATTTGCAGCAGCGCGCATCCACGTTCAATTGCACGAGATGATCGCGAGCGGCCGGTACGGAGCCGAGATGCGCGCCACGATGGGGAGGCTCGAGCTCGCCCCGAATCGCGTGAACGTCGTGCCAGGGCGCGTCCTCTGTACGGTCGATCTGCGCAATCCCGATGATGCGCGGATGGCCGATGCCGAGCGCGACGTCGCCGCGTATTGGCGCTCGCTCGCCGAAGAATTGCGCGTATCGATCGAAGCGCGTCACACCGCACGCACCGCCTCCGTGACCTTCTCCGCGGAGGTCCAAGCCGTGATCGCGGGGCACCTTCGCGATGCCGGCGTGCGCCATCGCCACATTCTCTCGGGCGCAGGCCACGACGCGCAGGAGTTTGCGGCGATCTGCCCCACCGCGATGATCTTCGTGCCCGGCGAACACGACGGGATAAGCCACAATCCGCGGGAGTATTCGACGGCGGCCGCGTGCGCGCGTGGTGCCCGTGCGCTCGGCTCGACCATCCTCACGCTCGCGAGCTGACCGCGCTCGCATCGGGCGCACCCACAAAAAGTAGGCCGCGTGGCCTGTTATGCGTGCTACAACTCCGCCATGTCACGATTTGCACCGGTATTTTGCGCTGTTCTATGTGCAACGTTCGCTGGCTGTTCAGGCCCAACGGCCGACTCATCTGCTGCGCACGATGCTTCTGGCGCGGGCGGAGCGGGCGACGCATCGACAACGAGCGGGTCCACTACCGGCAGCGGAATGGGCGATTGCCCGCCGAGTGAGCTGTGCTTGAACTCGCCCGTCAACGGCTTTCAGGTAGAGAGCGTCGGTGACATGATCGAGCCTGGCCAGGACGTGGAGTACTGCGAGGTCTTGCAGCTCCCGGGCGACCCCAGCGAGACGTATTACGTCAACCGCTTCGAGGTCGGCATGACGCAGCACAGTCATCACTTGCTCGTGGCCGCCGCGATCCCCGACAGCGACACCGAGAAGGCGCTCGCGCTAGGAATGAAAAAGAAATGCGTCAGCCCCGATACCTTCGGTGGCGAGCTGAACAGCGTGACCGGAAGTCAGCACCGCTACAACGATGAGAAGTTCCCCGACGGCGTCGGCAAGATCTTCCACGGCGGCCAGTTCGTGATCTTCGATTACCACTATCTCAACACCTCGAGCGCACCGGTACAGGCACGCGCGGCGGTGAATTTTCACACCATCGACGCCGCCGACGTGAAGCGGGTCGCGCGCTCCTTCGGGTTTTACAACTTCGGGATCCAAATCCCTGCGATGAGCAAGGCGAGCTTCACCGAGAGCTGCGTTTTCAGCCACGACGTGATCGTGCACAGGCTCACGCGCCACACGCACCGATGGGGCACCGAATTCCCGATTGCGTTTGCCGGCGGCGCCCGCGACGGCGAGCACGTCTGGACCTCGCCAAGCTACGAAGAGACGGACTTCAACTTTCCTGAGCCGGTGTTGATGCCGGCCGGAACGGGGTTCGAGTTCACCTGCAACTTCGACAACACGACCAGCGGGCCGCTCAAGTTTGGCGTGAAGGCCACCGACGAAATGTGCATTCTCTTCGGCAGTTGGTACGTCGCGAACGACGGCGACGAAGTGCCCTCGCAGGGCTGCGACGTCTTCTGATACGGCGGCCGCTGCGGCTCGGCGTGCTCGACTTCGCTGCCGACTTGAGCGTGGAGGCGCGGCTCGTGCTCTCACCGCTAGTGATGGCAGCCAAGTTGTGGCGCAGCGATCTCCCGCTCGGCCGCGCGATCGCCATCGATGGGGTCGCACTATGACCGAGGTGCCGCTCGGGTCGGTTGCCTTCGAGCTCGCGCGGGAGTTTCTAGCCGCGGTGACGAAGGTCCTGGCCGCGGGATGAGCCTGAACTCGTGCGCTTTCGTGTTCTCTTCGCTTTCGTGTTCTCTTCCGCGCGGAGCTGCGCCAAGGAGCGAAGAATGCGTGCACGCGTTGTAGTTACTGCGCTCCCGGCGCTGCTTGGTTTGCTGGGGTGCGGCGCCGCCGAAACCACGGGTGAGTCTATCGGGGTCGTCGAGCTCTTCGAGGTCTGCGCCGATGGACCGATGCTCGACGGGATCGACGTCTCTTACTATCAGGGCAAGCCGAAGTGGGACGCCGTCGCGGACTCTGGAATCAAGTTTGCGATCAGCCGCATCAATCACGGCGGCTTCATGGACCCGGAGTTCGACACGAACTGGGCGGCCATCAAGGACGTCGGCCTCGTGCGCGGCTCTTACCAATATTTCAATCCCGGCGGCGATCCGGTCGAGCAAGCGAACATCGTCGTCAAGAAGCTTGGCAAGCTTCAGCCCGGGGATCTGCCGCCCGTCATCGACGTCGAGTCCACCGACATGGAGAGTGCCGCGACGATCGCCGCCAACGTTGGCACATGGATCGACGTCGTGACCGAGGGCACCGGCCGTAAACCCATTATCTACACGGGCCGCTATTTCTGGAACGACAACGTGGCGAGCGACGCCTACCAAGACCACATGTTGTGGATTGCCCATTACACGAGCGCGCCATGCCCGAACTTGCCATTGGCGTGGGCCGATTGGGGGATGTGGCAATTCAGCTCAACCGGCAGTATCCCCGGCATTGCGGGCAACGTGGACGAGAACCGCTTCAACGGCGACGCGCTCGCGCTCCAGGATTTGGCCGCCAACGGACTGCGGGCGAGCATCGTGTCGCTCGAATATCCGGGCGAGGTCGAAGCCGGGGCGACCGCGACCGTGACGCTCGTGCTCAAGAACGAGGGCGCGCGCGGCTGGGGCGAGGGCACGCACCTCGGCACGACCGAGCCTCGCGACCGGGCGAGCGTGTTCGCGTCGTCCGGGTGGGTGACGGACAGTCGGGTCGTGAACATGGGCGACGCCGTCCCAAGCGGTGAGACGGTGACCGTCGTCTTCGATCTCCGCGCGCCGAGCCAGCCGGGCGAATACACGGAGCACTTCAATCTGTTCGAAGAGGGCTTTGCCTGGTTCAGCGACACGCCCCCCGGTGGCGGCCCGACGGACGATGCGATCGCGCTGAGCCTGCGCGTCGTGCCCGCGAGCCGAGACACCACCGTGGGCGTCGGAGGCGGCGACGCAGCCGGCGCGGGTGGCGCGAGTGGGATCCCGAATAGCAATCAATACGAGGCGTCGTGCGCGCTTCAAGCGTCGGGTGCCGCGCAAAGACCAAGAGCTCCGGGGCGCGCGGTCTATGCGATTGGCGTGTTCGCGCTGCTCATGATGGGGCGGCGGGTGCGGCCGGCGCGATTGGCCACTTCGCGGCGGTAGAGCCGCGGTTAGTTTTTCTTGAGCGTGCTGCAGTCGAGATCGCCGCCGATCATGTTGACCGTGGCGGCCCACTTGCTTTTCGGCTTAAATCCGGCCCATTTCGCCTCGGTGTCGAAGGTGCAGGTGCGTGTCTTCTTGTCGTTCGAGTCGATGAAGCTCACGGTGAAGGACTCTTTCTTTCCGCCCTCGCGCTCACAGCCTACGCAATTGCCGCTGCGGACGAGGGTGAGCGCGGGCCAAACCGGCGGTTCACCCTTCACGCCCGCCGCCCGCAGCGTGCGCTCTCGCTTCCAGGTCTTTGCCAGATAGGTGCACTGCTCGGCGGGCTCGGTGCAGTTTTCTTTCTCTTTGAAGGTGCCATCGCCCTGATCGACTTTGCGCTTCTTGCACTCACGCGGCGCGGTCTTGCGTGCAGTGATGTTCGCGTCGCGCGGAACGGAAGTGCAGGGCTTCGTCTCGCTAGCCTCCGTGAGGCGCTCGATCTCGATGGTGCGCTCCCAGCTCAGCGCGGACACCGCCAGCGTGGTGTCTTTCTTCATCGTCATCCGCGCGATCACGAGCGCCACGATGGCGAAGAGCACGAGCCCGATGACGACGCCGATCTTCTTCGTCGGCTTCGGCTGCGCGCCCGCACCACCCGGTGCCGCCCCGCCATGTTGGCCAGTGCCAGGCAGACCCGGAGCGGGTTGCCCTTCAACCTGGTCCGCGCGCATCGCTACTTGCTTGTCGGCTTCGAGCGGGCTGCCGCAGGATGTGCAGTTCTTGGCGGCGCGGCTCATGGGCTGCTGACACGCCGGGCAGGCGAGATCGGCGCCGACAAAAGCGTGGTCCTCGACCGCGACCTTGGCGTCGTCCGGCGGAAAATAGCGACGAGACGGATCTTGCGGGGCGCCACAGTTGGCGCAATAGCGCTGCGTGTGTCCAAGCAGCTTTTGCGTGCCGCAATAGGCACAGTCCCAGAGCATCTCGTAGGTCTTCTCGGTCATTGCGTAGGCTCCAATGGTAAAGCTTGTTCGGATGGCAGGAAAGGTTGTGACAAATGGGCTATGGCTATTTGGCTGTAGCTTGCGGGTCAGCGCAATTCGCGCTTGAGGATCTTGCCGGTTGGGCCCTTCGGGAGCGCCGTGACAAAGCGAACTGACCGCGGATATTTGTAAGTCGCGAGTCGCTCTTTGCAAAAGGCGATCAGCTCGTCACCTGTCGCCGTGGCCCCGGATTTGAGGGAAACCACGGCGAGCACATCTTCGCCAAGGCTCTCGTGGGGAATGCCTATGACCGCGGCCTCGGCGATGGCCGGGTGACGGTAAAGGACTTCTTCGATCTCGCGCGGATAGACGTTGAAGCCGCCGCGTAACACCATGT
Organism: Myxococcales bacterium; assembly: GCA_009692485.1. Classification (GTDB taxonomy): domain Bacteria; phylum Myxococcota_A; class Polyangia; order Polyangiales; family Polyangiaceae; genus SYFR01. The sequence goes on along the minus strand of SHZB01000049.1, from coordinate 16,162 downwards.
CCTTCTTGCGATCGACGATGAAATAATAGCCGTCCTCGTCTTTCGTCGCGATGTCACCGGAGCGAAACCACCCGCCCGTCATGGCCTCGAGCGTGGCCTCGGGCCGCTTGTAATAGCCCTTCATGACGTTATGGCCTTTGATGCATAGCTCGCCCGGAACATGCGTCTCGGAGATGACGCTGCCGTCGTCGCGCACCAGCCGAAACTCGACCCCCCAGAGGGGCATGCCAATTGAGCCCACCTTCTTGGGGCGGCCTTGGGGATTGACGCACGCAACCGGCGACGTCTCGCTGAGGCCATAGCCCTCGAGGATGTTGGTGCCGTGGATCGTGTCGAAGCGCTGCATCACCTCGACCGGCATCGGCGCTCCGCCCGACGCGCAGGTTCGCAGACTCGCTAGCTTGAAGCGAGCGGCGTCCGGGTGGTGCAAGAGCGCGAAGTACATCGTTGGCACGCCCGCGAAGAAGGTCACCGAGTGGCGCTCGATGGCCTCGACCGCGGCCAAGACCTCGAAGCGCTCGAGGGCCACGACCGTGCCGCCGCGGAGCAAAGTGCCATTCTGTATCACGGTCTGTCCGAAGCTGTGAAAGAGCGGCAAGACGGCCAAGGACACGGTGTCGGGACCGATGGCGTGGGCGGCCGCGGCGGCCTCGGCGTTGTAGAAAAGATTGAAATGCGTGAGCATCGCGCCCTTGCTTCGCCCGGTCGTGCCCGACGTGTAGAGGAGCACGGCGGTGTCGTCGGCGGCGGTGTCGGGCAACTCGGTCACCGCGACAGCCGCTTCGAGAAGTGCGTCGAACGCGACTGCGCTAGCTGCCAATGCGCTAGTTGCCAATGCGCTAGTTGCCAATGCGCTAGTTGCCAATGCGCTAGTTGCCAATGCGTTAGCTGCCAATGCGTTAGTTGCCAATGCGTTAGTTGCCAATGCGGCGGCGCCGCCCGCGATGATGTGGTGCGTGCATGCAGGTGCGGTGCGAGCTCCGGTGAAGGCGACTTCGGCGAGCGAGTGCCAGGCGACGAGCGCGACCGCGTCCGAATCGGCGAGGTGGTAGCTCACCTCTTCGGACTTCAACATCACGTTGAGCGGAACGGCGACGACGCCCGCGAGCTGGCAGCCGAAGTAGGCAATCGTGAACTCTGGCACGTTCGGCATCATCAACGCGACGTGAGCGCCGCGGCCGACGCCGAGGCCAAGGAGCGCACCCGCGAAGAGCGCCGCCCGCTGCTCGAGCTCACCGTAAGAGATGCGCGTCTCGCCGAAGACGAGCGCGATCTTGCCGGCGTGGCGGCGGGCACCTTCGCGAAGAATGATCGCTAAATTGAGGCTCATTGGCTCACCAAGAACGATGCCGCTGTCCCGCGCGCGCGGCCAGCTTGCGTCGCTGCGCCGTTCTTGGCAATAGGACGGGCATGCAAGGCAACGGCGGGATGAACGAGATCATGCGGCAGGCGGCTCGGATGCGGCGGCGCATGGATGAGATCCGCGAGGCGATGAAGGATCAAGAGGTCACGGCGGCGAGCGCGGGCGGGAAGATCGACGTCACCGCGTCCTACGAGGGCAAGCTCCGAAGTATTCGCATCGACCCAGAGTTTCTCGCCGCCGAGGGTCTCGAGTTCGCGCTCGACGCGGTGGTGGCCGCAGCCAATAGCGCGCTCGGCACCGCGGAAGAGCGGATGCAGGCGGAGCTGTCGAAGGCGACGGGCGGCATCAAGATCCCTGGGCTCTTCGGCTGAGCGCATGCTGCCGCGCAAGGTTGAGGAGCTGGTGCGCTTGTTTGCGCGGCTCCCGAGCGTCGGTGAGAAGACCGCGCAGCGATTCGCGCTCTACCTCGCCTCGCGCGAGCCGGACACGGCGCGGGCCCTCGGCGAGGCCTTGGTGGCGATGGTCGATACCGTCGCGACCTGCGCGCGGTGCGGAAATCTCGCCGAGCGCGGAGAGGACGGCGACGAGGCAAGATGCGCGATTTGCCGCGATTCCAGGCGCGACGCGGGCCTCTTGTGTGTGGTCGCGCGGATCCAAGACTTGATGTCGATCGAGCGCAGTCGCGCGTTTGCGGGGAGCTACTTCGTCTTGGGCAAGCTGCTGTCGCCGCTCGAGGGCGTCGGCGTCGATGAGCTGCCGCTCGCCGCGCTCGAGCGACGGGTGCGCGGCGCGGGTGGCGAACAATCGGTGCGGGAGGTGCTGGTGGCGACGCCGCCGTCGGTCGATGGCGAGGCGACCGCGCTGCTCGTCGCCCGCGAGCTCAAGCCACTCGGTGTCACGGTGACGCGGCTAGCGACGGGGGTCCCCCACGGCGGCGATCTCGAGTTCTCCGATCCGGTGACGATCGGGCGCGCGATCGCGGGCCGGCGCGATCTCGGCTGAGTGCGATGGTGCAGCTGAGGCTGCGGCGGGCGGCTGAGGCTGCGGCGGGCGGCTGAGGCTGCGGCGGGCGCGGGCGGCGAAGGTGGCAGGGGTGCGATCGGGTGCGATCCGGGCGACTCAACGTCGATGCGGTGGCGTGCTATGCAGCCTGCCCCGCCGGACCGGATCGGCGACGGAAACTGCAGCGATGTCGAAGACGGCCATTCATACCGATCGCGCGCCAAGAGCGATCGGTCCCTATTCGCAGGCGATCAAGGCCGGTGCGCTGGTGTTTTGCAGCGGTCAGATCGCGCTCGATCCGATGACGGGACAGCTCGTCGACGGCGATGTCGAGGCTCAGGCGCGGCAGGTCATGAGCAATCTTGGCGCCGTGCTCGAGGCGGCGGGGGCGAGCTTCGGCGACGTCGTGAAAACGACCATATTTCTGGCGAATTTGGCTGATTTTCAGAAAGTGAACGCGATCTACGCGGAGTATTTTCCCGACCCACCGCCGGCGCGCGCGACTGTTGAAGTCTCGGGCCTTCCGCGTGGTGCTCTGGTGGAAATCGACGCGATCGCGCAGGAGAAATAACGAGATGACCGACGTGAAGAATTCAACGGACGAGGCTCCCAGCATCGGGGCCGGGGCGATCATCGCGGCAGAAGCCGAGGGGCGCATTCGAAGGATACGGCGCACGCAGCCGCCCGAGACGATCGCTGCGGAGACTGCTTCGGTGGCCGCGCCCAATCGTGGCGTAGGTGCTGAGGCGGGCGTGGCGGCCAATGCCGGTGCTCGCGGCGGAAATTGGCCCCGATTCGAAGGCGTGCGGACGGGCGCGGCGTCGAAACCCGCTGCAAGTGTCGCTGCAACGAGCGTCACCGCAGCGCCTGCGGACGGCGTCGGCGAAACGACTGCCGCGCAAAACTCCGCAATCGGCGCGGGCGATCACAGCGTGCGCGATCGTGCGGCGCAGAGTGGTAGCGGACGTGGCGCAGGTGGCGGGCGTGATCGTGGCGGACGTGGTGCAGGTGGTGGGCGCGAGGGCGGCGGAGGCGGCGCAGGTGGCGGGCGTGATCGTGGCGGACGTGGTGCAGGTGGCGGGCGCGAGGGCGGCGGAGGCGGCGCAGGTGCCCAGAGTGGTCCCCCGCGCGGTGCGGTTCTCGAGCGGACGCGGCGCACGGTCTATACGCAGGACACGGTGGCTCCTATCGCGGCGCTACCGCCAGCGGCGAAGGCACGCAGCGTGAAGCCCGCGACCGCGGCGGCAGAGGCACGCAGCGTGAAGCCGGTTGTGGCAGCGGCGAAGGCCCCGCTCGACAAGCTGACGCTCATCCTTCACCCCCAGCCGAAGGCAGCGCGGGGTTTTTCTGTCAAAGAGAGCAAGCCGCTGACGGCGAAAGAGGCGATGAAGGCGAAGCTTCAGAAGGCTGCGCCCGCGAAGGAGGATTCTTCGAAGCATGCTGCGGTCGCGGAGCTCGACGCGAGCTGGGTGTCCGTGGGCGCCGAGGGTGCGCTGGCAGCGGTGAGCGCCGCGGGGGCAGCGGTCGACGGGCTCGTGCAGGCGTGGCTCGATGGCGGCAACACCGCGGCGCTGGTTGCGATCGCCACGAACGAGTCCGCACCAGGACGCAAGGCCGCACGGCGCGCGGTCAACGTCCTTCGCGCTCGCGGCGTTGCGTTGCCCAACGTCGACAGTGTCGCGCAGCTGCCTGCGGCGGTCGACACGGCCGCAGAAATCACGGCTTCGTACATTCCGCCGGATGAAACGGGCACGTCGTTTTTCACGTTCTGCCAGCGACTTGCGGGCGGCAGTTTTCGCGTCGCCGATATCATGGTGAGCGGCACCGCGGGCATCGTGCATGCGAGCAGCGGGACCTTGGCCGGCAAGCACATTCGCAGCTGGCGGGCGCGTGTGCAGGATCGATTCGGAATGCCGCCGGTGAGCGTGCCGCTCGATTGGGCGCGTGCTGCAATTGCAGAGGGACGCAGCCGCAACGACGCCGCCAAGCAGATCGTGCCGCTCGGCTTCGATCGCTGCGCCGCCCTCACTGCACCCGCGCCGGCAACGCCGCCATCGCATCCGGTCGCGCTGCTCGAGCCGGCAGCCTTCGATGCCGCTGAGCTCGAGAGTGCCGCGCTCGGCTCGGATGCGCTTCATGCGGAGCCTGAGTTTCGCCGCTGGCTCCCCGACCGTGCTGCGCTCGACGAGCTGTTTGCAAAGGTGACAGCGCGCGTGCAGGCACCGAACGGCGAGGTTCAGTCCGGCGTCGACGGCGTTCTGCGTGAGGAGATCGATGCGGCGACGGACCGCTTCTTCACGCCCGAGCTGCGCGTGAAGCTGACTGCCAATCTGCGCGACGCGGCGATCTCGATGCGCGTTCGGCGCGGAGACGATGCCGCGCGTCGCTTGCTCGCGTTGGGCGCCGTCATCGCGAGAGCAGGGCTCGTGACGGACCCGCCGCGGACGATTCCGTTTCTCGTGGCGTTCTTCCAGAAAGGCGTCGCAATGATGGCGAGGAACGCACGCGGATGACGGGGCTCCGCACGGCGGCGTGCGTTGCTGTCTCGCTGTGGTCGGCGCTGTCCGTCGCGATGTCCTTCACGGTGATCGGGTGCGACGCCGATGGTGGCACGGCCCCGCAAGTGACGAGCGCTGGAGGCACGCCGACCGAACCGCTCGCGAGCGCCAATCCGGCGGGACCGCGAGAGCCCGTCGCAGCGCGTGATGGCGTGGCCGAGCGCCCCTACAACGTGCTGTTTCTCACCGTCGACAGCATGCGCGCCGACATGCCGTGGAATGGCTATGCGCGCGCGATCGCCCCGAACCTGACGAAGCTCGCGAGCGAGAGCGCCGTCTACACCCGCGCGTATTCTGCCTCGAGCTACACGGCGAAGAGCGTCGGCACGATGTTGACAGGGAGGTACCCGAGCTCGCTCTATCGCGGCTCGAGCTTCTTTACCGAGTACGCGCCGTCGAATGTATTTTTCAGTGAGATTTTGCAGGCCGCGGGCGTTCGCACGATGGCGGGCCACGCCCATCTCTACTTCGATCGTGGCAAGAAGCTCGAGCAGGGCTTCGATGTGTGGAAGATGGTTCCGGGCCTGAAGTGGAACGCAACGACCGATGAGTCCGTGACCAGCGTGAAGCTCAGCGATCTCGCGATCGAGCTGTTGAGCGCCGAGGGCAACACGCGCGGGCCGTTCTTCATGTGGCTCCACTACATGGATCCGCACGACCAATACCTTCAGCACAAAGACACGCCGAAGTTCGGTCGCTCGGCGCGGGACCGCTACGACTCGGAGATCCACTTCACGGATCGGGAGCTTGGTCGCCTGCTCGCGTTCTGCGAAAAGCAGAAATTTTGGGGGCGAACCGCGATCGTCGTGAGCGCCGACCACGGCGAGGCCTTCGGCGAACACGGCATGTACAAGCACGCCTTCGCGCTCTGGGAGGTGCTCACCCGCGTGCCCTTGATCGTGAAGATCCCGGGTGCCGAAGCGCGCCGCATCGATGCGCGGCGATCGCACATCGACCTGGCACCGACCTTCGTCGAGCTGCTGGGCGTGCCGGCGCCGGCGTCGTTCGTGGGCAAGAGTCTCGTCTCGGAGGTCACCGGCCGCACACCCGCCGAGAATCGCGAGCCCATCGTCTTGGACTTGCCGGCCGACAGCAACAATCCTCCGACGCGTGCGCTTATTTTCGGCGACCACAAACTCATCGTGGACGTCGCGGGCGGCTCCTATCGCCTCTACGATCTCGCCGCCGATCCAGACGAGACGAACAACCTCGCGGGCTCGCCCAAGCATCGCGACCCGCTCGCTGCGATGCGGAAGCGCTACGAAGAGACGTGGGCAAAAATACCGGAAATTGCGCCATTTGGTGGCGGCAAGCTCGTCGGGGGCGGCGTCGCGAACGGCCCGCGCGCCCCGAGCTGACCCAAACTGACCCAAAGAACACAAGCGCTAGTGCCTAGTCGCCAGGGCGCGGTCGACTGCTGGCGATTCCGTGCTCGCCGCTCTTTAGCTCGATGTTTGCCATCAGCCGGCGCAGGTCGGCGGCGGAGGTGCGGAGCTTGCCCTGATACGCAGGCTGCGAGGCGAGCGCGAGCAACGCCGAAGATGCGGCGAAGATGCGGCGTGCCGATGCAACAGCGAAATTTCGCTCGGCGATCGCGGCGTGTTCGCGCGCGAGGGCGGCGACTACCACTTCGAGCGCAGTGCTCAAGATCGCAGCGCGCGGGGTGCTTCCGACCGCATCGGCGAGGACCAGCGGCGCAATCTCGGGTAGGCCGTGCTCGACGAGATGGGTCGCGAGAATGTGGGCGACCGCTAGGTTCGTCGGGTCGCGCCGATACGCCTCGAGGGCGACGCCCCACACCGCCGCCGCGAGCACCTCCGGGTCGAGCCGCGCCTCGTTCTCTTCTTCCTCGATGCGCGCCCGTGCAAACTCGCCCGTGAGGACGCGCCAATCTTCGGGGCCATTGTCGATCGCCGCGGCGCGCAGCTTCGCAAAGAAAGACGGTCGGGTGATTCTACCGGCTGGCGACCGCTCGATCGCCTCCAGCGCCTCGAGTGCAAGGCCATGTCGCAAATAGATCGCCGCCATCATGTACGCGCCGGCTTGCAACGAGGAGAACGCCTCGATCGCTTCGTCGCGCGAGGGGAGCTGGCGCGTCTGCTGAAACTCGAGGTTGATCTCGACAGCCAGCGTCACCGACTTGGAGATCGCCAATTCCGCTTTCGCCAGGGACTCACGGCTCGGATCGACGAGCGCTTGTGCCACCGCGCGCCGTTCTTCGCCGCTCAGAATCTTCATCGGCCCGCCCGTGCGCGTGTCTTCGATCCAGCGTGACAGCGCAGCGAGGTGCTCGTCGAGGCGCTGGCCTTCGCGGCTCGTTGGCGCCAGCAGTTGGCGTTGCATGTGCGAGAACGCGAGCGTGCGGCCCTCATCTCCGCGCGCGCTGAAATGCTCGATCGCGCCCGTCAGCGCCGCCGTGCTCGTGGCGTCCAGCATGTCGGCGCGCCCCTCGTCGAGGCGCACGAGGTACATCCCGCCTACGACCGCGCGCGCACAGCGGGCCGAGTCGCCGCCCGCGAACGCCTCTCCCGCGAATGCGAGTTGCCGGCGGATCACGCCTGCCAACAGCGCGGAACGTTCCCGTGTCGGAACGCCGTCGCGCAGCAGGCGATGCACCGCACCTGCGAAGGCTTCTTCGCTGACGTTCGCGACGGGGAGGGCAGCCTGCGCGGCGACGTCGGTCGCTGGCTTGGGTGGCGGGGCCGGGCATCCCGCCGTGAGCGCCACGAGCGCGCTGCCCGCAAGAGTGATCGCGACCCTTCGCACGCGCGCACGCTAGTGCATCGAATCGCCTGAATCGATGCTTGAGACTAGGACCTTGAAATAGGACCATCTTGGCTCCCTCGGCCGACGGTCGCGGCATGCCTTTTTCGAGCTTCGCCGCCCGCAGGCGAGTATCTTGCCGCGCTGGATGGGGCCCATTCCCCGCCCCCTTCGGCCCATGCCAAGCTTGCCCACCTGGATGAAGGCCGTCGCACGGGCGGCGCGTGCGGAGGTGATGCTCGCGCGCGTTTCGGCGCAGGTCATGCACAAGACCGGCGTCATCGGTGCCATCACCGCGGCTGGCTTTGGCGCGCTCGTGAAGAACCGCGGCAAGACCAACCCCGCGACCATGTTGCGGTACCACGCGCACAACACGCCGCATCGCACGGCGCTCATTCACGCGAGTGTGAATGCGATAGGGGATCGCGCCTACTCGTTCTTCGAGCTCGACGAGCGCATCGCGCGTTACGCCGCGAGCTTGACGGGCCTAGGCATCGGCCGCGGAGATCGGGTGTTGCTGCTGCTGAAGAACGTGCCCGAGTTCATCATGCTCCAGCACGCGCTCTCGCGACTTGGTGCTCAGGCCGTCACCGTGTCGTGGCGTTCCACCGCGCCCGAACTCGCATTTTTGCTCGAAAATTCGGGCGCGCGCGCACTCTTCTTCGACGCGGATTCGGTGGATGTGACTCGCCGCGCGATCGGCGAGGGCTCTGCAAAACTCGGTGATCGGATTTTCTCGGTGCGCGGAAAGCTCGACGGATTCCGCGCCATCGAAGAGCTTGCCGAGGCAGCGCCTGCAGAGCTCGACGTCCCAAGCTCAGAAGATGCCGCGGTCGTCATCTACACCTCCGGCACGACGGGCAAACCCAAGGGCGCGGTGCGTAAATACAGCCGGAAAGCGAGCCTGCCGGTGCTCTCGTTCATCGCCGAGACGCCGCTCCGTGTTGGGCAAACGCACCTCGCCGTGTGTCCGCTTTATCACTCGACCGCGTATGCCTTCGTCAACTTGGCGCACTCGCTTGGAAACACCGTCGTGCTGCTCGAGAGCTTCGAGCCGACGGCGTTTCTCGATGCGGTCGAGCGCTTCGGCGTGCATCACACCGCGCTCGTTCCGACGATGCTTCATCGCACCCTCGAGCTTGGTTCGGAGGTGCTCGGCCGACGCGATCTGTCGAGCCTGGTTGCCATTTTTACGGGCGGAGCGCCGCTGCCTCCCGCCGTCGCAACGCGCGCGATGGATGCATTCGGCGACAAGCTCTATAACTTCTATGGCGCGACCGAGACTGGCATCGTGACGCTCGCGACGCCGCGCGATTTGCGGGCTGCTCCCGATTCGATCGGACGCGCCGTCCCCGGAAACGAGATCGTGTTGTTCGGCGACGATGGCCAGCCGGTCCGGCGCGGCGAAGTCGGCGAGCTGTACGTTCGCACCGCCAACCTCGTCGTCGGCTATCACGGCAACGACGCCGCTACGCGAGCCTCGATGAAGGAGGACTTCTTCTCGGTCGGCGATCTGGCGCGTGTGGATGACAACGGGCGCTACTTTCTCGAAGGACGCAAGCACGACATGATCATCTCGGGCGGCGTGAACGTGTACCCGCGCGAGGTCGAGTCGGCGCTGTCCGCACATCCGGCCGTCGCCGAGGCAGCGGTCGTCGGCATTCCGGATCTCGAGTGGGGCGAGCGCGTTCACGCCGTCGTCGAGCTGCGCGCCGGCCATACTTGCACCGAGGCCGAGCTGCTCGCCTTCTTGCGAGAGCGCCTCGCCGGCCCGAAGCGCCCCCGCGCCGTCACCATCGTCGATTGCCTGCCGCGGAACCCGACGGGCAAGGTGCTCAAGCGCGAGCTTCGCACGCAGCTCACGCCATGAAAGATCCTTATGAGCTTCTCGGCGTGCCACGCACCGCGGCCGAGGGAGAAATCAAGGGCGCCTTTCGCCGGCTCGCCAAGGAGCACCACCCCGATCGCAATCCTGGTGACGACGCCTCCGCGCGGCACTTCAAAGAGCTGAACGCGGCCTATCAGATCCTGAGCGATCCCGATAAGCGTGCGATGTTCGACCGCTTCGGTGCGGCCGGCCTCGGAGGCGCGCGCTCGGGTGGCGCGGGACCTTTCGGCAACGTGCCGATCGATCTTGGAGAACTCAATATCGACGGTATTTTCGGGGATCTCCTCGATGCGCTCGGGATCCGCGTCGGCGACCGTGGCGACATCAAGGTCGACATCGAGCTGTCTTTTTCGGAGGCCGTGTTCGGGTGCAAGAAGACCGTCGCGTTCGACCGCGTGGCCTCGTGCGTGGGCTGCGATGGTACCGGCGCGGCCGCGGGCACAGAGTTCAGCGCATGCGCGAGCTGCAACGGGCGCGGTCGTGTTCGCATGCAACAAGGCGTCTTCCCGATCGCGGTGGAGCGCGCGTGCCCGGCGTGCCATGGCAGCGGTCGCGTCGTGAAGACGCCGTGCGAGACATGCTCTGGGGTCGGCCTCGCGAGCGTGCGTGCCGAGGTCGAGATCGTCGTGCCCGCTGGGGTCGAGTCGGGTTCGACCCGCACGGTCGAAGGCCAGGGGAGCGTCGTGCGCGGCAAGCGTCCTGGCGACGTGGAGGTCACCGTTCACGTTCGCCCGCACGAGCTCTTTCGTCGCGCTGGCGACAACGTCATCTGCACCTTGCCGGTCACGTTTGCTCAGGCCGCGCTCGGAGATGAGATCGAGATCCCGACCCTCGAAGGCAAAGGCACCTTGCGCGTTCCGCCTGGCACGCAACCCGGCACGACCTTGCGGATCCGCGGCAAAGGGATCCCCAGGCGCGTCGTCGGTGGGCGCGGAGATCAGCTCGTCGAGGTCGCGGTCGAGATCCCGGTCGATCTCACCGATAAGCAGAAAGAGCTGGTCATGGAGCTCGCGAAAGAGCTCGGAGAAGCGGTGCAGCCGCAGCGCAGTACCTTCGTCGAGAAGCTGAGGGCGCTCTTCCATTGATCGCCCAGGCTCGCTACATCGACATTCTCAGCGACTCGACCGGAGAGACGGCAGAGCGGGTCGTGCGCGCGGCGTTGCTGCAATTTCCGCAAGCGGAGGTGGAGCTTCGACGGCATCTTCGCGTCCGCACCGCCGAGCGTGTCGAGCCGATCTTGCGGCAGGTCGCCGACGAGCCGGCGCTGCTCGTGTTCTCGGTCGTGAGCCCGGAGCTGTCCGCATACATTCATCGCATGACCGAAGAGCTTGGCATCGAGGCGATCGATGTCATCGGCGGCGTGATCGGCAAGCTCACCAGCTTTCTCGGGTGCAAGCCGCTCGAGCGTCCCGGCGCGCTTATGCCGCTCAGCGCAGAGTATTTCCGGCGCATCGAGGCGATCGAGTTCACCGTGAAGAGTGAGGCAGGGCGTGAAGCACGGGCGCTCACCAACGCGGATGTGGTGCTGGTCGGTGTGTCGCGCACGTCAAAGACGCCACTCGCGACCTTGCTCGCGCAGCGCGGTCTGAAGGTCGCGACCGTCACGCTCACGATGGGCCAGCCGCTCCCGGCCGAGCTCGCCGATACCCGCCTTGGCCGTGCTTTCGGGCTTGCAATCTCCGTCGATAATCTCTGCGAGCTGCGGCAAGAACAGCTCGTCCGGCTCGGGATGTCCTCCTCGTCGTTCGCGTCCGTGCGGGTTCACGTCGAGTCTGAAGTCCGCTTCGCCGCGCAGGTGTTCGCGGACCATCCGAGCTGGCCGGTCATCGACGTGAGCGGCCGCTCTGTCGAAGAGACCGCTGCGATTCTGCTCGAGCTGCGGACGGGGCGCTCGACCCGACCGCCGCGGTCCTGATTTCATCCCGCGGCCGCCTACCACGGCGCGGCACACCAGAATTCGCAGGTGTTCCAGGTCATGGTGCGGCGTCGCCGTCGGCCGATCGCGTGCGGAGATGTGGGGGTTCAATTCGTCTCGCGCGCTGGCAGGTGGCGGTCAACGTCCATGTGGAGCCGGACCTGGGCAAATGTAACCAAAGTTGAACTTGGCCCGCCGGACAACCTCGTGCGACCGAGGCACGATGTCGGCTCGTTCGTTCGCGCTCGCGGCGCTCCTCGCCATGCTTGCGATCGTCGGCCGCGCGGAGGCCTGGACCGAGAACCACGTCCTCGGTCACGAGGCGCGCATCGAGGTCGCACGCGACGGCAACGCCATCGTCGAACATCGCCTCACGCTGCGAATGAACGGCAGCGAACGACAGCGACAGATCGAGCTCATCGGGGTCGATCCGGACGCGGTCCCGCTCCCAGGCGCCCACGTCATTCCGGAGTCCGACGCCGCCACCGGTGCACTCTCCGCGGCGACCCCGCTGCGGCTCTTGCCGCCATCGGGAGCGCCGCCTCCGCCCGCGTCCACGCTGGCACCACTCGCGATTCAGCCCGCGACGATGGTGCTCGAGATCGATGACCACAAAGGCATTCTGCGCGGAACGTACGTGTTCGTTCTGCGCTATCGAACGGACCTTCGTGCTCGCGCGCTGGTGCGTGCGGCAGGCGCCTTCGCCGAAATCCATTGGACCGGTCCGCTCTTCACGGACGGCTTCAGCGGCGCCCGCGCAACTTTCATCGTGCCCGCGGCCCCGACGCCACCGCGCGCCCATGGCCCCGACTCCGACGACACGCCCAAGGCTCGCGCCATCGACGACGCAGCCGAGGCGGGCGCACTCGCGCAGGTGCGGAGAAACGGCGACACCGACGAGGTCGAACTCCTCGAGATGTACTCGTCCGCCGGCGAGCGCACGAGCTGGTCCATTCGCGTCGATCGCCGCGCCGTCGACGGGCCGCCGCCAACCCCAATCGCGCCCGTAGACACTTCGCCGCTCAGGTACGCGCCGGGCATCGCGCTGGTACCGTTTGCTCTCCGCGCGCTCCTCGCAATCGGCGCGCTCTTGGCGACGATCATCGCTGTGTTCGTGATGCTGAAAGACCGCGAGGTGCGACGCGTCGCGATCGCCGCACGGGCCGTTTCACCTGCTGTTATCGCGCTTCCGCTCATTGTCCGCGCACCCGTCGCGGCGCTCGCGTTCACGTCCGCACTCGCGCTTCAGCTCGTCGTGGATCAGGCGATCGCCGGCGCTCTCGCGATGCTCCTCGCCGTGATTTGCGTCGCGTACGGCGCCCCGCGGCTCGACCCGGGACTCGGGCTTCGCGGCCCGGGCCGTTGGCTCGCCGTGACCGAGCGCGAGGCCCTCGTCGAGCCGCCGCGGCCGCGCGGTGTCGTCTTCGATGTCTCGAGCCGCGCAGGCAAATTCGTATTTCTGTTGGCGTGCGTGCCGTTCGGTGTCGGCGCATTTTTCATCGCGCGCCGCTCCGCGCCACACGCGCTGCTCGTGTTGCTCGACGCTGTGTTTCTACTCGCAATCTTCGGCACCGGGACCTTGCGCTCGTTGCCGCCCGACATGGCCGTGGAGCCGGCGCGTTTCTATCGCGCGCTCGCTCGCGCTTTGCGAAAGCGACCCGCCGGTGCCGCGCTTCGCATCGTTCCGCGGATCCGCATCCCCGCCGGCTCCGTCGACGCGGACGAGCTGCGCCTCGTAATCTTGCCGAAATTGCCGCTGCGTGGCCTCTCGGCGATCGAGCTTGGCCTCAGCTACGCACTCGGATTCGGTGCGCGTGTCGCGATGCCCGAGGTGCTCGTGCGTGTCGTGGCAGGTTCGCCATGCGACGAGGCGCTCGCCAACGTCAGTCGCCGCGCGCGCATCACGCCAGGCCGCAAGCCCGACGAGCGTGTGCTCGCATTCACGCCGCGCTTGCCGACGGTGGCGATGACCGTCGAGATCATCCTCGCGCTCGCGGCACGCACCACCGACCGCGCTCTCCCGCACGCGACGCTGCGGCCGCGGATCGACCACGCCGTGCCCCCGCCGGTGGTCGAGCTCAAGCGCCCGGTGCGCGCCGCCTGAGTCGCCTCAAGGATCATGGCCCACGGTAAGTTTCTCTTCAACGGCAACATCGGCTCACCGTCCGCGCTCGCGACGCGGGTGGCGCCTTGGCTGCGCGCGCTGAACGGCGGGCCGCCCAAGATCTTGCTGGTCACGGCGGCCTGGGGCCCGGGTGAATACGGCGAGCAGGCAGCGCGCGACGCCTTCAACGCCGTCGGAGTGCCGTCGGACTTTCGCGGCGGCTTCGACCGCGGCATCTACAATTTGTGCGGTTGGCATGTCTGGCAGGACTACCTCGCTCGGCATCCGCGCGTGGCGGCCGTCGATGCCGAGTTGCGCGCGGTTCAGGACGCGACGCGCCGTTTTTACGTAGAAAAGACTGCATTTCACGCCGAGCGCATCCGCCAGGCGGCACGCTATGCCCGCGCCACGCTCGGTCACTTTCGCATCGGGGAGCTGCCCCTTTACGACCGCGAATCGCTGCGGCCGCACTCAGCTATGGCCGGGCGAGATCTGCTCCGGCGCGCGCTCACCCGCGAGCTCACCCATGACCTCGCCGACCTCGTGCAAAACGACGAGCGCATGATGCGGACCCTCCAAGAAGAGGAGGCGTTGCTCGCGGCCCGCACCGGCATTCGCGTCGATGGTGACTGGCTCAAGTGCCAGCGCATGTTGGCGCAGCGCATCCTCGCGGCCGACGTGATCTGCCTGTTTGGCGGGGATCCTGGCGTGCTCTTGGCGAGCCTGCGATTTTTCGATCTCCGGCACGCCCTGGTCGAGGCGATGCGGCGAGGCGCGACCTTCGTGTCGATCTCGGCGGGCTCGCTCGTCCTGTGCGAGCGCATCGTGATCTACGACAATTACAACCCCGATCCCGCGCGCCGCGAGTTTCGCCTTCACGACAAAGGTCTAGGTCTCATCGGTGGCCTGCAGGTTCTGCCTCACTGCATGGATCGCATCCACACCGACGACCCCGACAACCTCGCCTATTTGGCGCGACGCTTCTCTACCCATCTGTGTGTCGGCCTCAACCAAGAGAGCTTCCTCCTGGCCGAGCCCGCCGTGCCCCGAGCCTATTCCGTAGGCAAGCACGACGGCGTCTACGTGTTCGGCGCCGATGGCATCAAATGGCGCTACCACGCGGGCGAACGGATCCCGCTTCCCGAGGCCTGAGCCGCACCGCCGCCAGCGTGGTTGAACGGCTTCGCCATGCCCCACGGAAAGTCGCGGCCGTCGGTGCCTCGCGCCGCGTACTCCCATTCGTCCTCCGTCGGCAGGCGCTGGCCGTTTCCGTCGCAGTACGCGTTTGCCTGGTTCCAATCGATGCAGTTGATCGGATGTTCTTTTTTTTGAAGCCTTCAGCGGGGGCGTCGAGCGAGCAGGTCGCGACAACGCGGCTCGCGACAAATGCGGCCAAGACAAATGCGGGCTGCACGGGTTGCGCCGCGCGCCGCGACGTGAGAACTCCTGCCTGTGAGCGAGCAAAGCTTTCCAGTCACGGTCGCGGTCAGACGCCCCGATGGTTCCATCGAGCAGGTCCGCGTGGGCACGGCGGTACGCGCGGCCGAAGGATTTCGCCTGACCCTAGGTGACCTCAGCATCGGGGCGGTCGACGACGTGCCGGGCCGCCGGGCACCAGCACCGAGCGCCGACGGCGGGCCGGTGTTCCCGCCCTATGGCCGCAGCAAAGGCACGCCGATCGCGGGCGCCTCCATGGGCGACCTCGAGTTCTATGCCAGCGGCTGCCGGCGCACCCTCGCCGATCCGGCCAAGGAGCGCTGGCACGAGAAAGAGCGCGCGTTGATGGCGATGATCGAGGCCGAAATGGCGCGCCAAGGCGGACGCAGCCAAGGCGACGAGCAGGGCGCCCGGGATGCGAGCGCGGCTCGAACGGGCGAGGACTTCGGCAGCATGCAACGGCACTCGGTCGGAATGGAGTTCGACGATGGGGGCCCACCGCTAAGTGACGACGACATTCCGTTCTAGCGCGGCCCGTTCAGCCCACCCGAGTGGAAGCACGCCGATGCAGCGTGCGCATGTCACGGCTCCCCCTTAACACTACTGTCTCCCACGAGGATGGCACAGAGGTCCTACGTGTTTGCGATGGACATGGAATCGCCGGACCGAACATTGAACGAACGCGCCCGACTACTTATGGTGATGGCCGCCCAAACAAAGAAGTACGCGCTCCAGATACCGCCCGGACCAATTACCATCCACAGATCTCGGATTTCATTGCCTCTCTCTGGAACCGCCTCGAACCCGGAGACCAGAACGGCGAGCGCCAGCCCGGCGAAATGAACAGTGTAACAATAGAGGGCGCTGCGAAGCAGTTTGCTCTTGGTCGGTTCCGAATTTCCGAGCAACGAGGCGCCAATCGCCACGGAGCCCACGCCCACGACGAGAATTGACACCCCGGAAAGAGCCTGGCCAATTTTGTCCGTGAGGTTTTTGTCCGTGAGGTCGAGGATCGCTCCGATTGCCAAATAGGAAACGCTGAGGCCGCTCAGGATCATGAGAGCGCCCCAAGGGATCGACTTCGTTAGTCTGAGAATTGGCTGCCAAATGCCAGAAATAAGGCTTAGGAACA
>SHZB01000048.1 GCA_009692485.1 Myxococcales bacterium | reverse complement strand
CGAGCAGCGTCGGCGCGGCCAACTTGTCCGTCGACGCCAGGAGGTTCGAGGTCACACGCAGAAACAGTGACGTTGGCGGACGAGCATTGGCAACGAGAGTCTTATTGATGTTGGCGCCGCCGATGGTCGTCCCGGTCGTGGCGACCGCTTGTTGGCCGACCAGCGCCAGCGGCCCGGGCGGATCCGTAAACACGATCTTGTCGTTCGGTGCTGCCGCCAAGCCCGCGAAGGTCGAGGCCGCTTTCACGTTGAAGGTAATCTTCGAGTCGCTCGGCGTCACCGCTGACCACGTCCAATCGGACCAACGTAGGACCTTGCCGCCTGTGCACACGCCCGACGCATCGTAGTCGCGAACGAAGGCTCCGTCCTTGAAAGTCGTGATCACCGGCGGCGGCGGCACCTTACCCGTTTGCACGAGCGCCGTATCGGGCGACCAAACCCAATTGTCCAGGAGGACAGTCGAGTCCCACGCGTGATCGCCAGCATCCCAGGTCGCGAAGTGAACCGTGAGGGTCTCACCGGGAGTTACCGGAGCGGTCGAGGTGAGCCAGTTGGTCGAGCCACCACATGTCTGACCTCCGCAATTGCCATCGAAGCCCGTGTTCGCGAGCACCGGATGGGTACAAGTTGGACAACCCGGCACGGTGAAGAAGGCGACGTTGACGCTGACGGGATTGTTCTTCGAATCTAACGAAATATTGGTCTTGACCTTGATGCTATCCAACAAGGCTACGTAGTGATCGTTGTAGCTCGTGCACACCCACTCTGGATACTCGGCCGAGAAGAAGTTGAAGCTGTACGCAAAGGACAGCGCGTTGGTGGGCACGCGGACCTTCAACCACAGCCCGCTCGAGTCGTTGGCGCCGCCGAACGCGTTGGGGCATCCGGCTGCGGTCTTCGGAAATCCGGGGGGATACGCGCAGGTCGTGCCGTGATCGTATCCGCCTCCGTTAGGATTGACGTAGTTCGGGTTTCCGGGTGCGCGCGCCGTCCCCGAAGAGTACACCCCCATCCGCGTCCCCTTGAGCGGCGCGTTGTTGGTGCCGAACTGCGAGCTGATGCCATAGGAGTTTGCAGCCGGCATCGAGACGATGTTGGCCTGCGCGAGCTTGGTATCTGGCAAGACGCCCCAGGTCTTCGCCTTGCCGGTCGCGGCGGCCGTGGTGGTGCGGCAAAGGTCGATCGCCTTGGCGTGGTCCGTCGGATTGCCCGAGCTCAGCGCCAGGTTGCTGTCACAAATCGCTACTTCATCATCCACGGGCCCGTTGCAGTCGTCGTCGAGCAAATTCTTGAAGTCGTAAGCGCCGGCATTGATGGTTTTGTCGCAGTCCATGCAGTCGCCATCTTTGCCAGTGTAGCCGTCGCCATCGTGATCGAAGGTATCGTCGTAGCAGCCGACGAACTCTCCCAGCGTGGTGCAGACGCAGGCGACTTTGCAGACTGTCTTCACCTTTGCGGCACAGCTCCAAGTCCACTCGGTGGAGCAGCAGGTCGGATCTACCGCACAGACTTGCGTGACGCAGCTGCCGCTAGGTTGCGGAAAGTCGCATCCGGCGGTGAGCTTGGTCCCCGCCTCACAGATCGTGTGGGCGCAGGTACCGGATTTTCCGCCCTTGCAGTTTCCGGGGCCGCCACCGCCGTTCATCGCGCCGAGCAAGGTCAGGCCCTTATTGGCTTCGATGATGCCAATGCCGTTCTTCGCTTCCCCCTGGGGATCGTCGTTGAACGAGTAACATCCCACGTCGCAGGGATTTGGACACTTGACTGGCTTGCCGAGGGTCTGAGGTTGTGCACCGGGGCCTAGAGTCACCGTGTTGGTGACGGTGCAGTTGCTCCACACGCCCGCTTGGCAGACGGCACTTCCTTCGCCACAAACGATCTGCCCGAACGACTCACCAACTTGCTCTCGACAGTCGATCTCCGCGCCGTCGGTGGGGCAAGGACACCCCGCATGCGCGCGACTGCAGTCGAGCTCCTCTTCACCGAGTCCCTCTTCATCGATGTCGGTCAGACATGCTCCGCTCGCGACGGCGGTTGCACATGCCAGGACGACGAGCCCAAGAAGCCGAACACTCAATCTCAGACGTTGGGGTGCTTTCACGAGATGGCCACTCCGTTCGCTCAGAGATTGCTGAAGTTGAAAGAGACGGTCTCGGCGAGAAACAACATGGCGACATCGAAGTCGTTGGCTGCGCTGCCACCCGCGAGCGCGCCCACGGTGGTGGTCTTGCCAGAGACGACCAGCGTCTTGGTACGCTCCGCGGCTGGGACGATGGCGACGATGGAAACCATCGCCTGGCCGCAATCGCTCGCGGTGGCGGCGTCGATGGTGACGTTGCCGACGCGCAGATCGAGATTGCCCGTTTCGTGGGTTACGCGGACATAACCCATGTTCTGCGGCGCGGCGCTGATGAATCGGCCCGCCATGATGGTGGCCGCCGTAAACTCAGGTTCGAGACCGGGCACGAACTCTTCTTGAAAGTCCACGAGCGAGGTGGGCGACGCGGCGACAGTCGCCTTCGCAGGGTCCGTCGAGCGGAGCACGATGGTGATGGGATGTTCGGTAGCAGAGTCGAAGCTAAATTGCGTGAGCGCGAGCGCGAGCGCCTTGGGAGTCGGCGGAGCGAAGGACGCGCCCGCGGCCCGAAAGGCAAAGTCTCCGATGCACGCGTTGTCGGCCGGCGCGACGTTGCCGCCCGCGTTGCCTCCACCCTGCTCGCCACCGCCCGCACCGGCGCCGCCCTGAGCGCCACCGCTCCCCGTGGTCGATGTCCCGGACGCGCCAGTCGCGCCAGTCGTCTGGGCCGTGCCTGCTGGCCCGGTCGCGACCTTGCACGGGACGGTCTCTTCCCCGCAGCCTGACGCCAACGCCCCAACCGCCGCCAACGGGGCGAAGAAACCAAAGGGCATATGCCGACGCCGAACTCGCATTCCGAAGGGCCCGACAGAGCAATCCGCGTGCCTTGCAAAGTACCGGTTAATTGCGGGAAACATCGAACATTGCGAGGGAAGCCTCGGCGTGTGCTGGAAACTTTGTGTTTCTGTATGAAAAGCCTTCATAGCTGCGGCCCATCACTTGCCGCAGGTACAGAAGCTCTTGCAAGTCGCCGCGCAAGCGATGCAGGCACACGCCTTGACGCCCTGATTCACGGTGTTCGTAAAAAGAAACTCGGCGTCGCACGCCAGATAGCAAGCGTGGGTATTGACCGCCTGGGCGCAGTCGTCGATGCAGCTGAGCCACATGATGCAGCTGGTCTGCTCCCGACACAGCGCGTACTCATCGGCGCACTTCGTCGTCTCGAGCTCGATCACGCAGGCGTAACACTCGGGGCCGATTTCGCCGTAGTCGTTGTTGGTCTTGCCGCCCGTGCCTTCGCCGCCCGCGCCAGCGCCGCCCGTACTGCTCGCGCCCGCGCCGTCGCCGCCCGCGCTGTTGCCGCCCGTGCCGTCGCCGCCCTGTCCGCTTGAAACGGTGCCGCTGCCGCCTGACGGGCGGTATGGCGGCGGGGCCTCGCCTTTACAAGCAACCAGAGACGCAAACACGACCGAGGTTGCGATAATCGATTTCAAGGCGCTAAAAAAAATCTACCACGCGAGCCTAGGGCCGCGCGAGCGTTAAATCTGAACTCGCCTGCTCGTGCTCGGCCTGCTCGTGCTCGGCCTGCTCGGCCTGCTCGTGCTCGGCCTGCTCGGCCTGCTCGGTCACGCCTGCTCGGTCACGCCTGCTCGTGCTCGGCCTGCTCACTCACGTCGATGTGCCCGGTTTGCTCAGTGAAGCGTGCGCGCACGGGGCGCCGGCACGTGCAAGGGTTGATCCGTCAAGCGGGCGCCGGGCTCTGCCATCTTTGCGTCGCTCTGCCATCTTTGCGTCGCTCTGTCATCTTTGCGTCGCTCTGCCATCTTTGCGTCACGGGGCGGTGCACGGTTGACAGCAGCGAGGCTGACGCGCTCCCCTCTCGGCGTGCGATCTTCCACGGTCACTCACGACGCGCCCGCCGCCTCGCTGCTCGCGTACGGTGCCGCCCGCGTTTACCTCGCCGTCGCTGGCTGGAACACGGAGGGCGAGCTGCCCGCGGTTCGAAAGGCGATCCTGATCGCTGCGCCGCACACGAGCGCGTGGGACGGCCCATTCATGATCGCGGTGGCGTGGGCATTCCGCTTGCGGCTGCATTGGTTGGCGAAGGACACGCTGTTCCGAGGGTGGCGCGGTCCGGTGCTGCGATGGCTCGGCGCGATTCCGGTCGATCGACGTGCGCCGCGAGGCCAGGTCGCGGACGTCGTGGAGCGATTCGAGCAAGCCGACGCCATGATCCTCGCGATCGCTCCCGAGGGCACGCGCGCCCGCACCGAGCATTGGAAGTCCGGCTTTTACCGCATGGCGGTGAGCGCAAAGGTGCCGATCATCTGTGGCTTTCTCGACTACCGCCGCAAGGTCGGGGGCCTCGGCCCGGTGTTCCTTCCGACCGGCGACGCGAAGGCCGACATGGATCGCTTGCGCGAGTTCTACAGCGGAATTACCGGCATGCGCGCGGATGGTTTCGCCGAACCGCGGCTGCGCGAAGAAGATCCGAGCGCCGCGTCGAAGCACGCCCAAGACCGCGCCGCAGAGTAGAGCGCAGCGGACGCCGCAGAGTAGAGCGCAGCGGACGCCGCAGAGTAGGCCGCAGAGTAGGCCGCAACGTCATGAGCCTGCTCGTGAAAACGCCGCGCGCATGAGGCCGTGTGACATCGTTCATCCGCCGAGCCCCGCCGCCGCCAGCACGGCGTTCGCGGTCGTCCTGCGCTCACCGCGATCGAAGCGCAAGGCCTCGATGAGCGCGGCCCGAATCCGATGCGGGAGACGCGCGCAGGAGTCGATCGCTTCGCTGTCGATCCCGCGCTCTGCGGCCTCGATGAGGCGTGCTGAGCTCGTCGTTCCGCGACACGGTGCGCGCCCGAGTGCGGCGAACGCGTAGGTCGCGGCGAGCGCAAAGACATCGCATGGCTGGTCTGGACAGACCTCCGCCCTCGCGAGCTCCGGCGCAACGAAGGGCAGCGTGCCGCGCTCATCGGGCGCGAGCCAAGCGGGGTCGATCGCGCGCCATCGGGCGAGGCCAAAATCGAGGAAGCGCGCACGCTGACAGGTGAGGTCATAGACGACGTGATCGGGTCCGAGATCTCCGTGCACGAGGCCACACGGGGCAGCGGTCGCAAGCAGAGGCGCTATCGCATGAAAGTGAGCGAGGGCAGTAAACACCGCGAGGAAGAGCGGCTCGAACACATCCGGCCGCCGGTCGGCCTCGCCGCGTTCGATGAGGTCCTTGATGCTCGTCTCGAGGAGCTCTTCTTCAAGGAGGTAGGGCCCGGCTTCGTCCTCGGCCGACGCGATCAGGGCTGGCATGACGCGACCATTTCCGAGCTCGAGTGCGCCGCTCTCACGCTTCATCGCCGAGAGCGCACGCTCATTGCCACGAAGGCTGCGGCGCACACGCTTGAGGATGCACGTCGCGTCGCCGAAACGCACGCGCGCCACCTCGAAGACGCTGCCAGCACCAAGCACCTCGATGAGCTCGACGCCCGGCGGACAGCGCATGGCAGCGGCCGAAGGAAGGCGCGATGGAGGACGCGGCACGCTGCCGATCCTAGCGTGTTGAATCGCAGCGGCTGAAGGAACGCGCGATGGACGACCGACACGCTGGCGATCCTAGCGAGTGGCGCGCACGCTTCGACCCTCGATGGCGAAGTCGATCGCCTTCCAGACGTCGAGCTTCAACATGTGCTTGGGACGAAGGATGAAGAGCACGCCGCCGTCGAGATGATTGTACGGGTAGTAATGACCCGTCGCGGCGCTCTTGCCATTGTCGGACTCGAGCATGATGGTCTTCTCGACGCCGACCGGCGGGCGCTGCATCTTGATGGAAGCGAGCCACGTCGCCTGCCCGTTCAGGACGCGAACGCGATCCCACATGCGGCCGACGAGCTCTGGTGAGACTTCGATCTTGGCGCCGTTGACGTGCTTGAGGCGATTGAAGAGCGCCTTGTAGGTGTGATCGCTCACCCACGCCGGAGCGCAGTAGCTCATGAAGTCGACGTAGTCGTTGGGCGGCAGGAGCTTGGCCGCACCCGGGTGGTAGCCCCATACGCCGATGACACCGTCGTAGTGCGGGTAGGCGGGATCGCCATCGACGCCGCATGGTGAGTGTTGGCGACCGTGCGTGTGTCCGATCTCATGGACCGCGGTCTCGGGTGCCGTGTTGCCGGTCCAGCCCACGCCGATCGCGGCGCGCGACCACGGATCGTTCGCGTCGGCGACCCAGCCGAGCCCGAGCAGGCCGTTGCCGTCAGCATCGTGGATCCCGTAGTAGTAGACAGGGTCCGCGACGCCGTCCTGATCGCGCAGCTGAGAGATCTCATCGAGCAGGTCCGACCAGCCGTTGAAGCCGCCGAGGTAGCCATTGAAGGGAAAGGGCTGCGAGCGCACCGTGACCTCCACCGAAGGCACTGGGTACTGCCACCGGAAGTAGTCCAAATATTTCTGTACTTGTGCGGGGGAGGTGTCCGGCAGGGTGCCGTCGTTCTGAACCGGCACGAGCACAATCTTCAGCGTGTCGCCGCTGCTCTTGGCGTTGTGCGGAACTTGCTGCGTGCCCGGCGGATAGCCCGCCGCGCTGTTCGTCCCGGAGCTCTGCGGCTGCACGAGATCGATGCGAAAGGTCCCGCCTACCGTGAGCATATAGCCCGGGATCTGAAGGTTCACCGTGCTCGCGAGCGACGCCTGCGTGGACGCGCCGCTGAGCACCTGACTCTTCTCGACATAGTACTGCCCCGCCGAAAATCGCGCCGTGACCGGCTGACCGTTGTAGCCGGAGAGCACCTTGAAGAAGACGCGCACCATCGCGTCGCGCTTGGCGACCACGGGGATGCTGCTCGCCTGCATCAGCGGGATCTCGATGGCCTGGTAGATTTTCGCATCGACGACGGACACCCCGTCGGCTGCATCGCCTACCGGCGGCGGAGGAGGAGGCGGAGGAGGCCCACCACCACCCGCGCCGGTGGATGCGACCGAGGAGCCTGCGCCGCTCGATGCAGCG
This sequence comes from Myxococcales bacterium, assembly GCA_009692485.1. Taxonomy (GTDB): domain Bacteria; phylum Myxococcota_A; class Polyangia; order Polyangiales; family Polyangiaceae; genus SYFR01. Next base: position 16,006 of record SHZB01000048.1, on the reverse strand, counting down.
GTGGATACGCCCGCACCGGAGCTCGCCGCGCTCGTCGTCGGAGCGCCACCTGCGCCGCCAGTCGTACCCGACGATGCCTGCGAGCTCGCCACAGCATCGTCGAAGCCCGTCCCGCTGCTCGCGAATCCGCCGCCGCCCGTTTGCGGTCCGCCGTTCCCATCATCGCTGGGCGCACCGAAATCGGGCGACGCCACGAGGTCGTCCGCACCCGTGATCGCGTTGCATCCACCGAGCCCAAGGACCAGCGCGAAACCACCGAAAGAGAAGCCACGTGCGCGCATCACAAACCTCCGTGTTCAACCCGTTGTTCGACAGATAACTGCAGCATTTACCAGCACAGTGTCACGCTTTTGAAATGACAATCGGCCAGCCGGTCTAACTGACGCTAGGGCATGAGCGCGCCCAGGTCAAGCGATCTGCTAGCCCCGCTCTGCTAGCCCCGCTCCGCTCGCACCGATCTGCTAGCCCCGATCCGCTCGCCCCGCTCAAGAGCGCGCGAAATGGTTCGATTCAACATGGCACCGCCGCGGCACGCATCACCGGCGACGCGCAGCGCTCGATCGCTACGGCGTCAAGCGACGCGGGGAGCACGGGACGTTACCGTCGTCGTGAACTGCACGACGCGATCCGATCGCTCGCTATGGCGTCAGGCGACGCGTGGGGTGGCTGACGGGAATTGAACCCGCGACCACTGGAGCCACAATCCAGTGCTCTACCACTGAGCTACAACCACCGCAGCCGAGCCCGCAAGCCCGGCTTCGGCGCGGACTATACTCAGGCTCGGCGTGAGCACAACAGGCGAGCACGCGCTGCCGCCGATCACACCCTGCGCTCATGGATGCATCGATTCGAGACGGTCGATTGGATGCATCGATTCGAGACGGTCGATGCACGCCTGCCCCGACGCGATCCGACCGAGCGGCCTCGCTACATCCGCGATTCGCACGGGACACCGCGTTACGCCTCGAGTTGCGAAGCGATGCCGTTGACAAGTGAAGTGGCCGCGCACTGCTGCTGAGTTACCGCTCGATTCTCGTGCTTCGAGGCACTAGGGTGCGCAGCACGATGCGCCCCGCGACAATCTTCACTGCCGTGGCGCTCGGCCTCGGAATGGCCACGACGGGCTGCGCCGAGCTCTCGCGCCCGCACGGGATTGAGATCGCCAAGGACGTCGGTCTCGCCGCCGCCGCCGCGCTCTTGCCTCAGGGCCTCGTGCCGGTGCCTGGCGCTGACGGCAAGATGCAGCTCTTGCCGCGCCTCAACCCTGACGGTAGCCGGGTAGCCGGAGCGCAGGCGGGGCCGGCAGCGGTCGCGCAGCCACCAAGCAGTGGTGGGTGAGCCGACTGAACGTCGATCGGTCGATCGACAGCGCTGCCCGAATCTGCTGAGGCCTCGATTCGCACGAATCGCGGCGCTGTACTCATTGGCCTCGATTCGCACGAATCGCGGCGCTGTACTCATTGGCCTCGATTCGCACGAATCGCGGCGCTGTGCTTCTTGGCCTCGATTCGCACGAATCGCGGCGCTGTACTTCATGCTCGATTCAGGTGCATCGAGGCGCTAGAAGGCGTCCCTCGCGATGTTTCCTCCTCCCCTCTTCGAGACGGAAATCCACGCCGCGCTGCGGGTGGAGATGCGGCGCTTCGCGGCTCGTGAGATCGCGCCCTTCGCGCATGCGTGGGACGAGGCCGAAGAGTTTCCGCGTGAACTCTACAACACGCTCGCCGGAGCCGGCCTCATGGGCGTCGGCTACCCCGAGGCATGCGGCGGAGGCGGCGGGGACTTGTCGCACGCGCTCGCTGCGGCCGAAGAGCTCATCGTGCATGGCCAGAGCGCCGGCGTCGCCGCTGGCCTCGGTAGTCACGGCATCGCGCTGCCGCCGATCGTCGGGTTCGGCACGGAGGCGCAACGCCAACGCATCGTCGTGCCGGTGCTCCGCGGCGAGAAGATCGCGGCGCTTGCGATCACCGAGCCTGGCTGCGGCAGCGACGTCGCCGCCATCGAGACACGCGCGCATAAAGACGGCGACCACTACGTCGTCAACGGGCGCAAGACCTTCATCACCTCGGGGTGCCGCGCTGATTTCGTGACGACTGCGGTGCGAACCGGCGGCCCCGGACACGGCGGCATTTCACTCCTCGTGATCGAGCGCGACACGCCTGGCTTCTCGGTCGGGCGAAAGCTCAAGAAGACCGGCTGGTGGGCCTCGGACACCGCCGAGCTTGCCTTCGAAGAGTGCCGGGTGCCGATCGAGAATCTCATCGGCGAAGAGAACCAAGGCTTCGTGCCGATCATGCAAAACTTCGTCGCCGAGCGGCTCGCCCTCGCGCAAAGCTGCGTCGCGATCGGCATCGTCTGTCTCGCAGAATCGGTTCGCTATAGCAAAGATCGCCGCGCCTTCGGGCGGACGCTCGGCGGCTTTCAGGTGACGCGCCACAAGCTGGCGGACATGGCCACGCGGATCGCCGCCGCACGCGCCTTACTTCACGATGTGCTCGCCCGCTACCTCAGCGGACAGGCCTCACCCTCGCAAGCGGCCATGGCGAAAAACACGGCGACGGACATGTGCACCTTCGTCTGCGACGCGGCCGTGCAGCTCCACGGCGGATACGGCTTCATGCGCGAGACCGTCGTCGAGCGGATGTATCGCGATGCGCGCCTCTATCCGATCGGCGGCGGCACGCGCGAGATCATGAACGAGATCATTTCCAAGGTAGAAGGTTATGGCAACTAAGTCCCATTCGAAGCTCTCCATCACCCCCATTGCGCTTGCGCTGGCGCTGCTCGGGGCTGCCGCGATTCCGTTCGCATGCGACGGCCCAAGCGAGCCCCCGCCGGCTCTGCCCAAGCCCGCACTGCCAAGGCCCGGAGCGACCGCGCCGCTCGCGCAGCCGACCGGGCAGACTGCTCCTCATGGCGCAGCCCCGACCGAGCGCGGCCCCGCTGCCGCACCGGCTGAAGGCGAGTCGTTGCGCTGGACGGTGCCCGCTGCATGGACCGTCGCGCCGAACCCGAGCACCATGCGAAAGGCGACCTACAAGATCGCCAAAGCAGCGGGCGGCACCGAGGACGCCGAGTGCTTCGTGATCATGGCGGGCGGCACCGCCGAGGCCAACGTGCAGCGCTGGGAGGGCCAGTTCGGCGGCAGCAAAGCAAAGCTTGACAAGAAGACGGTGAACGGCATCGAGGTCACGATCGTCGAGATCGAAGGAAGCTTCAACGCGGGCCCGATGATGGGCGGAGCGGCCGGTCCACGCCCCGACTTCGCAATGCTCGCCGTGATCGCCGCGGTCGCAAATGGCGAGTCGTATTTCTTCAAGCTCACCGGTGAGAAGAAGACCGTCCTCGCCGCGCGCGCAGATTTCGACAAGCTCGTCGGGTCCTTCGCTCGGCCGTGATTCGTAGCTTCACACGGTTGCCTCTGTGCGTGCCTCGGCGCTGAGAACGACGGTCATGAGTCCCGCGCTCGCCACGCTCGATCCGATCGCGCGCTTCATCGATGCGCTCGGTCGCGCTGCCGTGACCGAGCCCGACGTGCCCGATGCTGCCGTCCTCGCCACCGTGAACGAGGATGGTCAGCCCTCGGCGCGCGTCGTGCTCATTCGCGGCGTCGATCCGCGCGGGTTTCGTTTCTTCACGAACTACCAGAGCCAAAAGGGTCGCGAGCTCTCGCACAATCCACGCGCCGCGCTCGCCGTTCACTGGAAGAGCCTCAAAGAGCAGGTCCGCATCGAGGGAACGACGACGCGGCTCTCTGCAAGCGAGTCGGATGCCTACTTCGCCTCGCGCCCCCATGAGAGCCAGCTCGCCGCGATCGCGTCGCACCAAAGCGCCGAGCTCGAGAGCAAGGCTCAGCTCGAGCAACGATTCGCCGAGCTGGTGACGCAATACGGCGCGCAGCGTGCCGAGCGCCCCGAGGGATGGGGCGGCTACCTGCTCGTGCCGACGCGGATCGAGTTCTGGCGCGAGGGTCCCCACCGGCTGCACGACCGCGAACGCTTCGATCGCGACGCGCTTGGACAATGGACGATGCGCATCTTGTATCCGTAGTCGCGGCAGCACGCCGGCCGTTGTTGCTCCACGCCTGTCCGTTCGCGTGTTGCTTCGCGTGTTGCTTCGCGTGTTGCTTCGCGTGTCGCTTCGCGTGTCGCTTCGCGTGTTGCTTCGCGTGTCGCTTCGCGTGTTGCTTCGCGTGTTGCTTCGTTCTCGATTCGATTGAATCGCGGGACTACGGTGCGCCGCCATGACGCGCGCACACAATTTCAACGCCGGTCCCGCCGCCCTGCCGCTCCCCGTGCTCGAACGCGCCCAGCGCGAAATGGTCGAGTTCGAAGGAACGGGCATGAGCTTGCTCGAACACAGCCATCGCGGCAAAGCCTACGAAGGCGTGCATTTCCAGGCCGAGTCGCTGTTGCGCGAGCTCGTCGGGATCAGCGACGACTACGCGGTCCTCTTCCTTCAGGGCGGCGCGAGCTTGCAGTTCGCGATGATCGCGATGAACCTGCTCCACGCCGGCAAGAGCGCGGACTACTTGCTCACTGGGATCTGGTCGCAAAAGGCACTGGCCGAGGCGAAGCTCATCGGCAAGGCACGCGCGGCGGCGGACACCTCGGTGGACGGAAAGTTCACCCGCGTTCCGACCCAGGCCGAGCTGTCCATCGACCCCGAGGCGGCCTATGTCCACCTCACGACCAACAACACTGTCTTCGGCACCCAATGGCACACCCTGCCAAGCGTAGGATCGGTTCCGCTCATCGCGGACATGTCGAGCGATTTTCTCTGGAAGCCCTTCGACATGAACCGCTACGCGATGGTCTACGCCGGCGCGCAGAAGAACATCGGCCCCTCGGGTCTCGCCGTCGTCGTGATGCAGAAAGAACTCATCCGTGCGGCGCGCAAGGACATCCCGGTCATCCTTCGCTACGCGACCCATGCGGACAATCAGTCGCTCTACAACACGCCCAACACCTTTGCGATCTACATGGTTCGCAATGTGCTCGAACACATGAAGTCGCTCGGTGGTCTCGCCGCGATCGAGCAGCACAACCTGGCCAAGGCCGCCCTGCTCTACGGGGCGCTCGACCAGGACCCTGACTTTTTCCGTTGTCCGGTCGAGCACGCGAGCCGCTCCACCATGAACGTCGTCTGGCGCTTGCCGACCGAAGAGCTGGAAGATCGCTTCGTCAAAGAGGCCACGAAAGCGGGGCTCGTCGGCCTCAAAGGTCACCGCAGCGCCGGCGGGCTCCGGGCGTCGATCTACAACGCGGTCTCCGAAGCGAGCATTCAGGCGCTCATCGCCTTCATGAGCGAATTTCGTAAGACTGCCTGAGCGCGCTTGCCTTCCATCACCGCCGGTGAGCGCGCTTCTCCATCGCCACCGGTGAGCGCGCTTCTGCTCCATCGCCAGCGGTGAGCGCGCTTCTGCTCCATCGCCACCGGACAGTGCTCGCGCATCAAGCCGCGTCGAGGAGCGCCCGATTGACCTTGGTCTTCTTGCGCGGGTAATCGTCGGTCAAGTCCCCGGGCACGATGATGGGCAGCGATTTCTCGGCGTCGAGCCTGCTCGGGTTGAACATGCTCGCGTTCTGGTGATGATTGCCGTGAAAGTAGATGCCATGCCAAATGACATTGCCAATCTTGTAAAAGCCGTGGTCGAGATTCACCGGCAGATGATCGCCATTCGGCGACCACGGGTTGTGCGTCGACCAATTGAAATGCATCAGATGCAGAGTGCCCAAGATCGTCGCCGGTAGATAGAGCATGAAGAATGCCGGCAGGCCGAGCACGACGGCCCACGCGTACGCGAGCACGAGCATCGTTCCAAAGCTCAAGAAGGCCCGGTTTCGCTGATAACGCACGTTTTCCGGCGTTTTTCCGCCGTACATCTCGTAGTGCATCGCCTGCAGCTGCTGCTCGACGGAGACGACGCTGCGCGCGGCAAATTGCCAGTAGCCCGTGAAGCCCGGCATCACTGGATGCGGGTCGAGCACCGGATCATCGGAGTATTTGTGGTGGCGCTGGTGGATGATCTCCCACGACGCGAAACGTGTCCCCACGGCGACGCCACAGAGCTCGCCGACGATGCGATTGATCGCGCGCGGAAAGTTGTTGTGCGTCGCATTGTGGATCCACACGCTGCACAGAATCTGAGCCTGGATGGCGAGCGGCAACCACCAGAGGAGGCTCAGATCCCACGCCACCGTCATGGGTCGCAACACACCCGTGTGCGCCATCGCGATGAGCGCGAGGAACGCGAGCATGTAGCACCCGTCGTAATAGAGATAGAAATGCCGGCTCTTCCGAAATTGCGTATACGGAAGCACGCTCAGGCTGGCGACGATCGCGCTCATGGCGCGCGACCCATAGTCGATTCGCCGGGAGACGTCGAGGGCGAGTCGCCGCTCGTGTCGCCGCTCGTGTCGCCGCTCGTGTCGCCGTGCGGAAGCTGGGCGCAGCAGCGCAAGCCGGTCGAGTAATCGGCATAGCCCTTGACGTGCGCGGTCGTGCGCCAGTCGCAGCCAGCCTTGGTGCTGCGCGCGTAGAACCCGCCCGCGAACGAGCCTTTGTCGTGCGCGATCCACTCGTCGAGATTGCCGACCATGTCGAACACCGCGTCGTCGCCCCAGCGGCTCTGGCATTCCGGCGTCGCGCCCGTCCCGCGCAAGAGCGGCTTGCCCTTGTGGCGCACGGTGTTGAGCCTCGGGTCGTCGTGGCCCCGACTCGCGTCGCCATGCAGGACCGCCGCCGGATGCGCCTCGCGAAACACGTTGCACGCCCCCGCGCGATAGCTCTCGCCGTACGGAAACGCCCATCCCTCCTGCCCGCCGCATGCGATGCGCCACTCTTCGGCGCTGCACAATCGCTTGCCCGCTCGCGCACACGCCGCCTCGGCCTCGTGTCCGTTGACGTGGCCGTTCGGGACGACGCCCCTGCGCACCGCCGCGCGCGGAATGAGCTCTCGCTCTCGCTCCCACGCCGGCAAGAGTGGCAACTCCATCGCTCGCGCCTCCGCGCCTCCGACCTCGTGGCGCAGGCTCGTCCAATGCGCGTGGCTCTGTTGCGCGGTCCGTCGCCGCGGCGCGTAGTACGGCGAGATGACTTCGCCGCCGTGGCCATCGACGAGCATCGCCTCGAAGCGATCGACGCAATACGGCGCGGACACGGTCGCGAGCGATTTCCCGAGCCAGCTCTCTTTCCCATCGGGGTCAATGCCGGCCCGCTCGACGCGCGCGGGGCTCACCTTCACCATCTCGGGCGGACAGCGCAGCTCGGGCGCATCGGCGGCGGCGGCCCCTCCCTCAGGTCCGCTCAAAGCGAGGCCGGAAGCCTCAGCATCGCCCGCGCTGCCCACGGCGGCTGGCCTCGGATGCGCGCTCGACGCGGCCGGTGCCGACCCGCCCTCGGGTGCCGCCGATGCGCTCGTGACGACCGGCTCCGGGCGGGCTTCGCCGTCGCACGCCGCGCACGCCACAGTGACGCCGATCGCGAGCGAAATGCCCAGAAAACATGCGGAATCGCGTGCTCGCGCAGCGGTCGAATGCGGAATTCGCACAGCGGCCGAATCTTGTGCTTGGCCGTTCGGCAGGGCCCGTGCTTGGATGCGCCCGCGTTCGGCCGGGGGATGGCATTTCGGACGGCGCACGCACACGGGACATGACACGGCCGGAGTTTTTGAGCGAGGGAGAAATCCCTGAGCCGTTTCGGGAGCCCCGGGCGTCGTAGGCCCGATTCAACGCTGTGCGGGCGTTCCGTCCTCGGCCGGGCTCTGCCTCTCGGCAAGTTCAGCCCGCCTCTCGAAAAGTTCAGCCCGCCTCTCGAAAAGTTCGCTCTGCCTCTCAACAAGTTCGCTCTGCCTCTCAAAAAATTCAACGGGCGCTGGGCTCCGCGGAGTATTGGGCTCCAACGGGCGCTGCGCTCAAATTTGCTACCTAGAAAGTACGGAGAATCAACATGTCGATCACCACCAACACCCTCGCTCTCACCGCTGTTTCCGGAATCGTCGCCGGCCTCTCGGGCTGCTCTTCGACGCCCGCCACGGACCTCGCCGTCCCCGAAGCAACGGCAGTCGCCGCCGACGGCGCTGCAGCCGGAGTTGACGCCGCCACGACGGCAGTTGCCGACGCGGTCGCGCCCGTCGCCAAGGAGTGCTGCAAAGGCAAGAACGAGTGCAAGGCCAAGGGCAACTGCAAGGTCGAAGGCGCCAACGACTGCGGCGGCAAGAACGAGTGCAAGGCCAAGGGCGGCTGCAAGGCTGCTGACTGCAAGTGACCTCGTCGTGGGCTGAGTCTCTGAGCCACTGGCTCTCTGAGCCACTGGGTCTCTGACTCACCCACGCCAACTACGCGCTCGCGTGTCCCGCGGTCTGTCTCATTCGCCTCGTGCGCGTGACTGGATCTCGGGGACGCGGGCGCGTTTCATTTCAGGCTAGACGCTTCACCTCGGGCCACCCGTTTCACCTCGGGCTAGGCGCTTCACCTCGGGCCGCACGTTTCATTGCTGGCGACGAGCCATGGGCCATTCATGCGACCGACCTCTCGACTGAAACCCGGCGCGATCCCGCGCTTGGGCCTGCCGGATCTCGGCTGCGGCGTCGGGCTGCGCGTTCCCCATTACGCACACATCTTCGAGGCGTGGCCGAAGACGGATTTCTTCGAGATCATCAGCGAGAATTTCCTCGTCGACGGTGGCAGACCGCTCGACAACCTCGCCCAAACGCTCGAGCGCTACCCCGTCGTGCAGCACGGCGTCTCGCTCGGCATCGGCGCGTCCACACCGCTCGACTGGCGCTACCTCGAGAGGCTGCGCGCACTCACCCGCGTCACCAAGACGCCGTGGGTCACCGATCACCTCTGCTGGACGCGAACGCCCGCCACGGACACGACGAGGTCCGTCGATCTCCACGATCTCTTGCCGCTCCCGTACACGGAAGAGGCGGTGCGGCACGTCGCAGGGCGCGTCCGTCAGGTGCAAGACTTCCTCGAGCTGCCGGTCGGGCTCGAGAACACGTCGAGCTACATGACGTTTCGCGACAGCACCATGACCGAGTGGGAGTTTCTCTCCGCGGTCGTCGAAGAGGCCAATTGCGGCATCCTCCTCGACGTGAACAACGTCTACGTTTCTGCCTACAATCACGGCTTTTCCGCGCGCGACTACCTCGACGCGATACCGCATGATCGGGTGATCCAGATCCACCTCGCGGGCCACACGAACAAGGGCGCATACATCCTCGACACGCACAGCGATTTCGTGATCGACGAGGTGTGGAGCCTCTACCGCTACGCCTGCTCGCAGCTCGGGCCGGTCACCACCCTGATCGAGTGGGACGACGAGATCCCAGACTTCAGCGTTGTCCGGGCGGAAGCACGCAAAGCCGAAATCATCCGCGACGAGGTCGAGCGTGAGCGCGCAGCTTGACCCGAGCGTGAATGCGCCGCTGACTTCGAGCGTGAACGCGCAGCGTGAACCGATCGCGCTCGGTCCGTCGCATGAGGGCGCACTGCCACTCGCGGAGCTTCAGCGCGAGCTTGGTGAGCTGTTGCGACGCTTCGAGCCTCTGGTCGATCATCCTTCGGCCGCCGCCCGCGCCACCATCGCGCGGCTCGTGAGCGGAAACGAACGGCTCAGCCCCCACGAGCAGGCCGAGATTTATCGCGACCAATTCTGGCTTCGGCACCGTGACTCGCTCTACGAAGATTTTCCTGCGCTCTCATATCTTCTCGGCGCGGACAGCTTCGAGGCGCTCGTTCGCGCGTACTTGCTCGCGTGTCCGCCCGACTCGTGGACGTTGCGCGATCTCGGCCTCAGGCTCGGCAGTTTCGCAGCGAGCTACGATGCGTTTTCGCCAGAAATGGCGGGCCCTGCGCGCGAGCTTGCGGCCTTCGAGCTGGCGTTCATTCGTGCCTTCGATGCGGCCGAAGTGACGCCGCTCGACGTCGGCCGCGTCGCGATGGTGCCCGCGACCGAATGGCCGAACATGCGCCTCGGCATCCATCCCCACGTCGAGCTCTTCGCGCTCGAATTTCCGGTGCACGAAGTCCGAGCCGCCGTTCGGGAAGGCCAAACGCCGGAGCGCCAACTTGCCGCGAGCCTGACCTTCGTCGCGGTGTGGCGTGCGGCCGACCGCGTCGTCTATCACCGTCCGCTCGCAGCCGGCGAGTACGCGCTCCTCAGCTCGCTTCGCGTCGGCACTCCACTCGGCGCGGCGTGCGGCAGCGTGGCCGAGAAGCTCACCGAGCCGGACCAGCGCGAGCTCGGCGCGAACCTGCGTCGCTGGTTCGAACGATGGGCACAATGCGGCTGGCTCGTCTCGCTCGATGCCGCACCTGCGAGCTGAGCCGTGGTGTCCTCGCCCATGACCTCCGCGCGCGTTCCGCCGTCGCCGCCAGACTGCGCCACCGACAAGCCGCACCCACGCCGCGTAAGGCTTCATCCCTCCCTCGCACACTGGCGCGCGCTCGCCGCCCTCATCGCGACGGCGACGCTCGGATATTGCGTCGCGCCGTATCCCGCTCGCGCCACGAAGAAGACGCAGTCGTGCCCCTACCGGCGCCCCGCGCGTTAGGCCCTCTTCTCTCCGCGCCACTTCGCATCTACCGGCACCTCCTTCACCTCGCTACGGCGTTTTCTCCGAGACGCTTCACCTCGCGACAGCGTTTTCTCCGACAAACTCCTCGCGCCGGCTCGTCTTCAACAGAGCCGCTCGCCACGCAGGGCGATTCGAGCTTCGTGCCGGCTCCGAACGCGCGCGCGCCATGCTATGAGCCCTCGCGGAGCAAACAGCACGGCATGCGCTTTCGGATCTTCGGCGTCCCGACCGAGGTGCAGCACGGCTTCTGGTTGATGGCCGTGCTGCTCGGATTTCCTTTGCTCCAGAGCCCGTTCAAGCCGGCGATTCTGGTGTGGGTCGCGGCCGTCTTCATCTCGGTGATGGTGCACGAGCTGGGGCACGCCCTCGCCATCGTACGGCACCGGCTCTCGCCCGAAATCACGCTGTATACGATGGGTGGGCTCACGGCCTGGATGGGCGGCGGCAACCTCTCTCGCGCGTCGCGCATGTTCATCAGCTTCGCCGGGCCGCTCGCGGGCTTCACGCTCTCGGGGCTGCTCTGGGGCGCGACGAAACTCTTCCCCGAGCTCGTAAGCGTCTCCAGCGCGACGACGCAGGCCGACCTCTTTCGCGTCCTCAGCATCGACATCCTCATCGACATCAATTTCTACTGGGGGATCATCAACCTCGTGCCGGTGCTGCCCTTCGACGGTGGCCACATTCTCGAGCACGCGCTTGGCCCGAGGCGCGCCCGCACGACGGCCATGATCTCGCTCGCTGCCGGGGTCGCGGTGGCCGCATACTCGCTCGCCACCGATCGCATCTGGATGGGCTTCATCTTCGCGATGAGCGCGATGCAGAGCTTTCAGCGGCTGCAGGCAGCGGCGCAAGAGCGCAAGACTCCGGGGCGCGCGCCGTCCGAACCGCCCCTCGCACGCGAGCTCACGCAACAGCTCGAACGCGGAACGGAGGCGCTCGCCGATGATCGACTCGATGAGGCAAGGACGATCGCCGAGCTCGTGTTGTCCGAAAATCCTCCGCGCGCGGGACGGCTCGCGGCGCTGCACCTGCTCGCGTGGGCGCACCTGCTTGCGAACCGGCTCGACCTCGCCGCTGGCATCGTCGGCAAGCTGCACGCAGAGGGCGTCGAGCCCGACGTCGCACTCGCTGGCGCGGTCCTCCTCGCGCGTGGGGAGCGCGACAAAGCGCGGAGCCTCTTCGAAGCGGCTCGGGCGCGGGGCGACGATCGCAAAGAGGTCGCCGGTCCACTCATCCAGATCCTCATCGCGCAGGGCGAGATCGCCCGGGCCGCGGCGATCGCCGTCGATATCTTCGATGTGCTCAGCGACGCCGACGCACGCCAGATGGCGGAGCTCGCGCTCGTGCCGGCGGCCTACGGCTGGTCGGCGCGACTCTCCGAGGCGCTCTTCGAACGCTCGACCGATCCCGAAGACGCCGTCCTCGCCGCGCGCGCCCGCTCGCTCGATGGCGACGTAGCGAAAGCGATGGGCATGTTGCAGCGCGCCGCGAACGCGGGCTTCACCGACAAGCAGCGCATCATCTCCGACGCCGCATTTGCGGGCGTACTCGGCACCGGCGATGCGCGCGCGGAGCTCGACACGCTCTTTCACGCCGCGCCGAAATGAGCCGATGAACACGGCCACCACCACCACGGAAGTCGCACTTCAACGCGTGGGCGACATCTCCGTTCCGCTGCCGACGTACGCGACGCTCGGTGCGGCTGGGATGGACCTCGCCGCGGCGCTCCACGAGCCGTGCGTGCTCCATCCGGGCGAGCGGCTGCTCGTAAAAACGGGTCTCGCCCTCGCGCTGCCTCCCGGCGTCGAGGCGCAGGTACGCCCCCGCAGCGGCCTCGCGCTCAAGCACGGCGTCACGGTGCTCAACGCCCCCGGCACGATCGACTCCGACTACCGCGGTGAGCTCGGCGTCGTGCTCATCAATCACGGCCGCGAGCCCTTCGTCATCGAGCCCTTCGCGCGGATCGCGCAGCTCGTGTTTTCGCGTTTCGTACAGGCCCGCGTGGAGTGCGTGGCCACCTTGCCCGAGACCACGCGCGGCGACGGCGGCTACGGCTCCACGGGCTGACCCAGCGCTGCCACCAGCGCAGCGCGGCTACGGCTCCACGGGCTGACCCGGCGCTGCCACCACCGCAGCGCGGCCCTCATCCAAAACCATCGCAAATGGCCCAAGATTTGGGCGATTTTCAACGCCGCCGCCCGCCCCGCTTCTGATAGTGTGCGCCGCGTTGGGTCTATAGCTCAGTCGGTAGAGCTGCGGGCTTTTAACCCGTAGGTCGAGGGTTCGAGTCCCTCTGGACCCACCAGTACTTAGTCGCTGTCGGCAGATTTTCGGGCCAGTTTTCGGGCCACAAGTGCGTCGGGGAATGAGCGGGCTCCTGGGCCGTGCACGTCGGAAAGACGATGCGTGGCTACGAAACATTACCAGGGCTACCGGGCGCGCTGGCTCGACGAGAATCAACGACGCCAGAGCGCCACCTTCCCCAACAAGGCGAGCGCGACCTTCTGCGAGCACAAGAAAAAGGTGGAGGTGGCCGAGATCCGGCGAGGCCTGCGCTCACCGATCCAGCCCGACAAAACCTTCAACGACATCGCTGACTACTGGGTGCGCTTCACGCGACTTCAACCCGGTGGCTCCGAACCAAGTCTGGGCGGCGGACATCACTTACGTCAGAACGTGGCAGGGCTGGCTATACCTTGCCGTCGTCATCGACCTGTTCTCGCGCCGAGTCGTCGGCTGGGCGATCGCCGAGCACATGCGCACCGAGCTGGTTCTCAACGCCTTGACGATGGCCTTCGTCGCAAGACAACCCGACGCTGGGCTCATCCACCATTCCGATCGCGGCAGCCAATACGCGAGCCACGCGCACCGTCAGGCGCTCGACGACAACCACGCGATTTGCAGCATGAGTCGCAAAGGCGACTGCTGGGACAACGCAGTCGTCGAGAGCTTCTTCGGAACGCTCAAGCAGGAGCTACTCTACCGTGGCTCATGGCCAACCAAACAGGTTGCGACCAAGGCGATCGGCGATTACGTCGAGCGCTTCTACAATACCCGACGACGCCACTCGTCGCTCGGGTACCTTAGCCAGTTGGAGTATGAATTGATTTCAGCCCGAACGGCCCAGGCCGCGTAAACAAACCGTCCACCGAATCGGGGCAACGCCACAGACTCGCCATCACCCGCTTCTTGGGCCGTACGCCGGCTACGAGGCCGTCCTCTCACCAGGAGAAACGCAATGAAGGCTCTCTTGATCCTTGCCGGCCTCGGGCAACTCGTTCTCGCCGCCGGCAGCCTGGCCTTGCCGCGAATCCTTCGCTGGAGCGACGATACGGCGAAGTTGCGCCCGCTCACGCGGCAGGTCTTCTGGACCTACGCCGCCTACATCTGGGTCACGAACATTTGCTTCGGCGTGGTGTCGACTTTCGCACCTGAATGGCTTCTCGATCACTCTCCTCTCGCACGCGTCGTGACTGGATATATCACGGCCTACTGGGGATCTCGCTTGCTCGTACAGTTCTTCTATTTCGACCGCTCCGAGGCTCCGCCAGGAGCGTTCTACAAGCTGGCCGAAGTCGCGCTCGTCGGTCTTTTCATCTTCTTGACCGCCGTCTACGGCTACGCGGCGGTGTTCTGAGGTGTCGATGTCTGCGTACGTGCCATCTGAACTACGGGTCGTCGCGGTTCTGGCCGCAGCCCTCCTCATCGTGCTCATAGCCGGCTACACGATTGGACGGCGCCTGCGCCCAGGAATCGCGCGGGCGCTCGCGTGGACCACGCTGGTTCTAGGCACTCTCGGCGTCGAGAAGTTGGTTGCCCATGAGCCAGCCGGCGTGCGCATGGTCGCGCTGATCACCTTTGCGCTCCTGTGCATGAAGGTCATCGTCGTCATCGAGGAGAGGGCTCGAGGCATGGGACCTCTCTCCTTCGGAGCCTGGTTTGGCTTCGCGGGAGCCTGGCTGGGCATGAAGCCTCGTCTCTTCGCCTACGCAGAGACTGTTTCACTGAACGGCGCGGGCGCCTTGCTTCGTCGAGGTGCTATTCATGTGGTCGTCGGCGCAGCGCTTGTGGTGTTGGCAAGGATCGCGTGGACGACCGCCCACTCGCGGTTGCTCGCAACCATTCTCCTGCTGCCTGGACTCAGCCTCCTTGTGCACTTCGGCCTGTGCAACCTCCTGGCAGGTGCATGGCGGCTGCGCGGCGTCGCTTGCGAGGCACTCTTTCGTGCACCTCTGCGATCGCAGAACCTCGGTGAGTTTTGGGCGCGGCGTTGGAACCTCGCGTTCTCCGAGATGACGGCGATCGCTGTCTATCGTCCACTCGCCGATCGTCTTGGGCGCGGCCCCGCGCTGATGGCGGCATTCGCGCTGTCGGGTCTGCTGCACGAGATGGCGATCAGCGTGCCGGTCCGCGCCGGCTTTGGTCTTCCACTCCTTTACTTCTTAGTTCACGGCGGGCTCGTGCTGGTCGAGCGCGCGCTTTCGCGCGGCGGGTACCCGCTCTCGGGCTCCGTCGGACGAGCCTGGGCGATGTTCTGGGTGCTGGCACCACTCCCGATCCTCTTTCATCGGCCCTTCTTGGCTGGCGTCATCTGGCCGCTCATCGGGATCCCGTCGAATGGCTGACCTGGTTTTCTACGACGGCGTGTGTGGTCTCTGCAATCGCTCGAACCAGTTCATTCTCAAGAGGGACTCCGCTGATCGTTTCCGGTTCGCGTCGCTCCAGGATTCGACGGCACGGGAGATACTTCACCGATACGGTCGCGGCGCGGACGATCTGGACACCGTCTACGTGATCGCCAACTACGGCACGCCGACCGAGCGCATCCTCTCGAAGGGCGTGCCGTCATCCACGTCCTGAGATCTCTGGGCGGCGTATGGAGACTGGCGCGTATCTTCGAACTTCTCCCCGTCGCGTTGGTCGATGCTCTCAACGCATTCGTGGCTCGACATCGATACCGCTGGTTCGGCCGCTACGAGACCTGCGCTGTTCCGCCGGCGCACCACCGTGCCAAGTTCCTGGACGACGGGACGGACCGGCTGCCGACAGCTTGAGAGCCGGGTTGGTTCGGATCGATCGTCGATCGATCAAGACTCGAACACTGCGATAACGGATGACGAGAGCGTCAAGTCGCGGATTCTTCAACGAACTTCTCGCACGATCGACCTCATCGCACGGCTTTGCGCCATGATCCCGCCGCCAGGGTTTCACATGCTGCGCTTCCATGGCGTCTTGTCGAGTCACGCGCGGCTACGCAGCGAAGTCGTCCCCGAGCCGCCTGCCGATGACTCGCTCGCTGCGCCGCCTCGCCAGCTCGAGCTGTTCCAGGACAACGAAGAGCTGCGGCTGGTCCGCCGGCCCTGGGCGTGGCTCGTGAAACACGTCTTCCTCGACGACGTTTCGGTCTGCCCCAAGTGTTCC
>SHZB01000047.1 GCA_009692485.1 Myxococcales bacterium | reverse complement strand
CGTGATCGCGAGCGTCGATCAGGTGGCGGCCGACGCGTACGCATGCGGGCTCATCGGCGTCTTGCCGACCGAGCTTCCCTATTTGAAGATGGGACACGAGCGCGGGCTCGGCACCATGCACTGGGAAAACCTCGAGCGCGCGGAGGTGTGATGGCATCCGGCGTTCTGCAAAGCCTCAAGCGTGCGCTCGCGCTCGAGACCCGGTGGAAGCGACTCTTCAAGAAGACGCACCGCCCCGGCTCCGGGCTCGAAGCGCGGCCCATCATCAAGAAGCTGGTCTGGGCGCGGCGGGCGACTCAGATCGGCTGCTTCGCGCTGTTTTGCTGGCTCCTGTTCGAGACCGGGTTTCGCGGCAATTTCGCCGCCACCGACGAGCGCGTGCGGGTCGCGCTGCCGGTCGAGGCCTTCTTGCTGGCCGATCCCTTCGTCGCGTTGATGACGCTCTTGTCCACGCACACGGTCTACCGCGGTCTCTTGTGGTCGCTCGGGCTCGTCCTGGTCACGCTCGTGTTTGGGCGCATCTTCTGCGGATGGATATGCCCCTTCGGCACGCTCCACCACTTCTTCGGATGGATCTTTCCGTCGCGCTATCTCAAAGGAAAGAGCCGCATCGCCGAGAACAAGACGCACCCCGTTCGGCAGCGCATCAAATACTATCTACTTTACGGTTTCCTCGGTTCGGCGGCGTTCGGCAGCGCCATCGGGGGTCTCTTCGACCCCATTTGCATTTCGG
This sequence comes from Myxococcales bacterium, assembly GCA_009692485.1. GTDB lineage: Bacteria > Myxococcota_A > Polyangia > Polyangiales > Polyangiaceae > SYFR01. The sequence continues at coordinate 22,442 of SHZB01000047.1, read as the reverse complement.
TGCGCGCCATCGGGCTCGCGGTCATGCCTGTTGCCCAATACGCGACGCGAGCGACGAGCGATGTGCTCACGCAGACCAACGTGCGCGGCGTCCAACAGGCCAGTGACGCTGCCGCGGACTTCATGTCGAGCGCGGTCTGGCAGCAGAAGCAATTCTACTTTCACGAGACGTGGCTCATCGGCGCCATGCTCATCGCGCTCTTGTTCATGAATCGCTTCGTGCCGCGTTTCTGGTGCCGTGTCCTCTGCCCGCTCGGCGCGCTGCTCGGGGTCTTCTCGCGGTTTGCGCTATTTGGAATGGAAAAGGACCATGCCAAATGCACCGATTGCGACCTCTGCCTCGTGCATTGCCAAGGCGCCGACTCTCCGCAAGGCGGCGTCAAGTGGCGCCAGGACGAGTGCCACATGTGCTTCAATTGCGAGGCGGCATGCCCCGAGGACGTCATCAAGTTCCGGTTCTTGCCAGCCTGGCGCAGCCGCGTTGGTGTGCCCGACACCGGCAGGCGTACGGCACTGGCGTCCGTGGCGGTCGGAGTCGTCGCTATTCCGTTGGCGCGCGCCGCTGACGCGCTCGACGTCAACTACGACGAAAAGGTCATTCGGCCACCGGGGTCGGTAGAAGAGCGGGATTTCCTCGAGCGTTGCATTCGCTGTGCAGAGTGCATGAAGGTGTGTCCCAACAACGCCCTTCATCCCGCCTTCTTCGAAGCAGGAATCGAGGGGCTGTGGACCCCCATTCTCATCGCTCGCATTGGCTATTGCGAACATAGCTGTGTGCTCTGCGGCGACGTGTGCCCGACCGGCGCCATTCAGAAGATCACCGAAGAGCAGAAGATGGGTATTGGCCAAAAGCCAATCAGCATCGGCACTGCGTTTTTCGATCTCGGTCGCTGCTTGCCGTGGTCGATGGCGACGCCCTGCATCGTGTGCGAAGAGTTCTGCCCCACTTCGCCAAAGGCTATCTGGGTCGAGGAGATCGACGTCCCGAAGCGTGAGTCCGTGCCGCGCGCCGATGGCAAAGGGCCGGAGATGACGATGGTTCACGTGCAGCGCCCGCACGTCGATCCCACGCTCTGCATCGGCTGCGGCGCGTGCGAGAAGGTCTGTCCGGTCCAGGACGAGCCGGCGGTCTACATCACGAACGTCGGCGAGACGCGGTCCAAGACCAACGTCATCCTGCTCGAAAACACCAAATACGACGCGAGCTGAACGGCGAGCTGGGGCGCGAGCTGAGACGCGAGCAAGCGCCGCCGCCGAGCCCCGACGATGCGCGTTCTCTTTCCCGCGGCCGGCCACTCTGGAACAATGCGCCGCATGCCACGCTCGTGCCCCCGGTCCCTCGCTGCCGCGACGCTCATTAGCTGCCTGAGCGCTCCGTCGCTCGCGTTCGCACAGCCCGCGCCGAAGCCGCCCGCCGCAACGCCGCCGGGAGCCGCCGCAACGCCGCCCGCCGCAACGCCGCCCGCCGCAACGCCGCCCGCCGCAACGCCGCCGGGAACTACCGCAACGCCGCCTGCCGCAACGCCGCCTGCCGCAACGCCGCCGGGAGCCGCCGCAACGCCGCCTGCGTGGGGGCCACCGGCTGGGTCGCCCGCTGGTGCGCCGCCGGTCGGGCCGCCCGCATGGGCTTTACCGCCCACCGGAGGATTCGAGCCCGCTCCTTCGGACGGGTTCGGTGAGCCTGACGGGTTGCCGGCGGATGATGGCGCAGAGAAGCCTACGGACCTGCGGCTCTGGGCGGGCGTCGGCAGCGCGGGCCTCGGTGTGGCTTCGCTCGTCGTGATGGGAGTCGCGTTCGGACAGATCTCGGGTTTTCAGGATGAGCCGGGATTTGTGGCATATCGCTCGGGTCTCACGCCCGACCAGCGCGCCTGCAAGCTCGCGGCCGGAGGGCACAGCGTCGCTGTCCTTGGGGCCTCGTCGGCGGCGGAAGTGAGCAGTCTTTGCGACTCGGCCGGCACCTGGGAGACGACCGGCACCGCGATGGCGACGGTCGGCGGCCTCGCGCTCGCGGCCGGCGCGGCATTGATCGTCACGAGCGACACGGTGTGGCCCAAGCTCTTCGGCTCAAGCACCGAAGAGTCGGCCGACGCGGTGCCCGCGGGCTGGGTCGAGCCCCCGCTGAGCGGCGAGCCGCCGGTCGATCCGAGCGCACCGGCGCTACCGGGGCCAGGCCTTCCGCCCGCGGGAACGCCGCCCGGAATTGCGCCGCCCGCTGGGGCTCCGCCTACGGGTGCTCCGCCTGCGGGTGCTCCGCCTGCTGGGGCTCCGCCTGCCGGTCCGCCGCCTGCCGGTCCCGGGCCGACGGCCTGGATGCTCGTCCCGCACCTCGGTCTCGACGGTGGCGGCGCGACGCTGCGCTACACGTTCTGAGGTCAGCGAGCGTATTCAGCTCAGCGAGCGTATTCAGCTCAGCGAGGGTATTCAGCTCAGCGAGGGTATTCAGCTCAGCGAGGGTATTCAGCTCAGCGAGCGTATTCAGCTCAGCGATTGCGGAAGCCGTCGGCCGGCCGTAGCGAGGCGGCGTAAAGGCTTGGGACGATGGTCGCGAGCAAACAAATCGCGAGCGCGATCGCACCGGTGATCAGAAACTCTTGCGGCCGCACGAGGACCGGCAGGCGCGAGATGAAGTACACCTTTGGATCGAGCGGAAAACCGTAGACGAGCAGGCCCTTGCAGACCGCCACTCCGAGCGCGAGCCCGAGCGAAGTGCCGACGAGACCGATGATCGCGCCCTGGTAAAGAAACACGCGCAGGATGGCGCCGTCGGTGGCCCCCATCGCCTTGAGCACGCTGATTTCTTTCTGTTTGTCAAGCACCACCATGATGAGCGTGGCCACGACCGTGAACGCCGCGACGAAGATGATGATGGTGAGGACGGCGCTCATGCCGATCTGCTGAATCGTGAGGGCCGTGAAGAGGCCGCGGTTCAGCTCTTCCCAATCCATCGTGTGGTAGATGCCGCTCGCCAAGAGCTCGCCAATCTCGGTCGAGATCGCGCTGGCGCGGTCGATGTCGTCGATCTTCATCTCGATTCCCGTCACGGTGTCGCCGTGGTCGTAGAAGATCTGCGCCTCGTAAAGGTCGGTGTAGACGAGCTTCGAGTCGTACTGATCGAAGCCGGCCTCAAACACCGCAGTCACGCGAAATTGCCGCGCCACCGGTGGCTTGATCTGACCGCCCGCGAAGCTGAAGCCGATCGTCGGCGAGGTGATCGTGACGCAGTCGCCGAGGCGCCAGCTCACTTCGCCGTCTCCACGCTCGTCGTGCGAAAGTGACAGGGATTTCGCCAGCGAGACACCGATGACGATGCCGGGCAAGGCCGCGACGACCGCCGGATTCGAGCACGGGTCCGGCTCCACGTCGGCGGGCAATGAGTCCTCGTCGGGGAGCGCGACCAGCCCGTCTTGATTGCGCGGCAAGCTCGCTTTTTCGGCGCCGTGCAGCCGCTTCGGCGTCGGAGGGAGGAGGTCCGCCGTGGGCGCGGACAGAGGCACTGCGGCAACCGCCGTCGGAGCAGCCGCGAGCGACGTTGCAGACGCAGTGGGCGCGGGCTCGTCGAGTCCGTACGGCATGAGGTCACGCGCCGCGGCGGGTCGCGCGCCCGGACGCCGCAGCGCGTCGAGCGAGCCGGCGACGACGTACTTCGGCAGATCGAGCACGGGCTCGAATTGGTCGTAGCTCCCGTTCCACTCATCGACGCTGCTCGCGCGGGTGCCAAGGCTCAGCTTTGGATCGACGCCCTTGACGAGCACGCCGGTAGCGGTCGAGCCCGCGTGGTTGATCATCATCGGGTTGATGCTGAAGGGCGCCACGCCGATGACCCCGCGCACGTGGCTCACCTGCTCCATGACCTTTCGGTACTCGCGAAAATTGGTCGAGTACTTGAGGACCAACACATGCGCGTTTACGCCCAGGACCTTGGAGCGAAACTGCTGATGGAAGCCGCCCGTGACGCTCATGATCGTCGCGAGCGCCGCCACGCCGAGCACGACGCCGAGGATCGCGAACGCGGTGCTCACCGAGACCGTCCCGCGCTTCTTCGAGCCCATGTAGCGAAGCGTTAGTTTGAGGGGATAACCCATCGGGCGGCGGTCATAGCAGATCGTCCCGCGGCGTGACCTCGGGCGCGCGTTCCACAGGCAACTTTTCGTGCCTGAAGCCAGCTGTTACGATGCAGCCTGGCGGCGGGAAACGGGACAATCCGTGGGCTGCCTCCGTGCCGTCAACGCAGCCGAAGTGTCCTAAAAATCTTCGCGCGCAGGACGGACGAAGGGGCTAGAAACCACCTCATGCAATCAGCCGACGATGAGACTGCGATGCCGCTGCCGGGCGTGTCCGAGACCGAGCCTGCCTCCGAGGGCGCGAGTACGGCGGTGACCGGCGACCGTCGCAAGGCCTTCGCGAGCCCAGCGGGGCGCGAGCTGGATCCGCTAGTCGGCACCCTCATCGGCGATCGCTACGTGGTCGACCGCGTGCTCGGCGAGGGCGGGATGGGGCGCGTCTACCTCGCGCATCACAAGGTCATCGAGCGGCGCGTCGCCATCAAGGTCCTGCACCCGGAGCTCGCCAAAGATAGAGAGGCGGTGAGTCGCTTCGTGCGTGAGGCGAAGAGCGCATCCAGCATCGGCAATCCGCATATCGTCGACATCCTCGACTTCGGCGAGCTGCCCGACGGCACGACCTACTTCGTGATGGAGCACCTCGAGGGGCAGCCGCTCTCGTCGCTGCTCGAGGAGCAAGGCGCGTTGCCGCCAGTGGCGGTCTGCGAGATCGCGCTGCAGATCTGCGATGGGCTCGCGGCGGCGCACGACAAAGAAATAGTTCACCGCGATCTCAAGCCAGACAACGTCGTGTTGCGACCGCAGGGCAATGGCTACTTCGTCAAGATCCTCGATTTTGGGATCGCGAAGGTCGCCGGCAAAGACGGAAGCACCAAGCTCACGATGGCGGGCGCGGTGTTCGGCACGCCGCACTACATGTCGCCCGAGCAGGCGGCGGGCGGCACGCTCGATCAGCGATCGGACATCTACTCGCTCGGAGTGATGTTGTACGAAATGACGAGCGGCGAGATGCCCTTCAACGCCGACAATTTCATGGGGATCCTCACCCAGCACCTGTACAAACCGCCGCCGCTGTTTCGGACACTTCCTAACGTGCCGAACTGCCCGCCCGGGCTCGAGGCGGTGATCCTCAAGTGCCTCGCGAAGAAGGCCGCCTTGCGCTACGCGTCGATGCGGGACTTGGCCGACGAAATCCGCCTCGTGATGCAAGGCCACGAGCCCCTCGCCGTTCAGAGTCTCATCGACGACGAGCCGTCAATTCCGGGCGATTACTTCGTGCGCGACCTGACCTTCGAGCGGCCCGCCTTGGGCAGCGCGGGCACGCCGAGGGGGCCGGGTCACACGACGGGCTCCGGGTTCACCACCGGCTCGGGCGCCGCCGTCGGTTCCGACCGCACGATGAGCCCGACGCACATGACCAACCCCGAGCTCGCGCGGGGCCAGACTGGAGACTTCGACCACGACATCCCCGCACCGCCGAAAAAAAAGGGCCTCGCGCCTGCGGTGGTGGTCGTGTTCACCGCGATCTTCGCCGTCGGCGGGGCCGGAGCCTGGCTCTTGCGACCGGCGCCGCCCGACGTCAGAGAGTCGACCGGTACGGGACCTGGCCCGACCATGCCGCCAACCGGATCGCCCTTGCCCCATGCGGCACCAAGCGACGCCACGGTCACCACGCCCGCTTCATCTGCGACGGTGCCGGTCGCGGACGCGGCCCCAGTGATGGTGCTCGTCTCCGGTGAGCCAGCGAGCGCGACGGTCATGATCGGTACCACGCGCGAGAAGCTGCCGTTCAGCGTGCGCGTGCCGAAGGGCAGCCGCGTGAAGGTGACGGTGGAGGGCGGCGCGGCGTACTTGAGCAAAGAGCTCGAGCTCGACGGCTCTTCGCTCGAGGTCAAGGTGACGCTCACGAAGGCGGCGGTGCCTGGCGGGCAACAGCGCGCTCGACCGCCCGCGGTGCCGGCCGAAGTGCCCAATGACTACGCCATGCCCAATGATTGAGGCCACGAGTGCCTCGCCATCGATGGACCCACGATCGCCTCCCCTTCGATGGACTCCGGGCACTACGTGAGCGCGGGCGAGCCTCCCTCCGCGCTCTTCGATGCCATCCCTCCCGACGTCATCGGGATCTGCCAGCGACTGCGCGACAAGGGTAAGCGCGGCTGGATCGTTGGCGGCTGCGTCCGCGATTTGCTGCGCGGCCGTGAGGCGAAAGACTGGGACCTCGCGACGGATGCACGCCCCGAAGAAGTGTCGCGGTTCTTCGCGAAGGTGATCCCGACGGGGCTCCAACACGGCACCGTCACCGTGCTCATCAAGGGCAAGCCCTACGAGGTGACGACCTTGCGCGGTGAGGGCGAATACCGTGACGGCCGCCGCCCGAGTGAGGTCGTGTTCATCGAGGACATCGTGCAAGATCTGGCGCGGCGCGACTTCACCTTCAACGCGATGGCGATCGACCCGCTGGCGCGGACGCTCATCGATCCCTTCGACGGACAGCGGGATCTCGCGGCGAAGGTCGTGCGTGCGGTGGGCGTGCCGGTCGAGCGCTTCGCTGAAGACGGACTGCGCGTGTTGCGTGCGGCGCGCTTTGCAGCTTCGCTCGAGTGCGAGGTAGAGCCCCGAACGCTCGCTGCGATGGCCGAGCCGCGCGCGCTCGCGACCTTCGCCAAGGTCTCGGTCGAGCGGGTCCATGACGAATGGATGAAGACGATGAGCGCGGTGCGGCCGAGCGTCGCCTTCGAGCTGATGCGCCACAGCGGCACGCTTCAGCTGAGCTGCCCAGAGCTTGTCGAGACCGTTGGCTGCGAGCAAAACAAGTGGCACGGCTATGACGTCTGGGGTCACACCATGGCGGTGCTCGATGCCTGCCCGCCCGACGCCGTGCTGCGGCTCGCGGCGCTCTTCCACGACGTCGCCAAGCCGCGCACGCGGGAGTTCTCGGACAAGACAGGCGACTACACTTTCTACGGTCACGAGGTGAAGGGGGCCGAGTTGGCGGACACCATCTTGCGTCGCCTCAAGGCCTCGACCGAGGATCGCAAGCGCGTCGTGCACCTCGTGCGACACCACCTCGTCTGCTACTCGCCCGAGTGGAGCGACGCGGCGGTGCGACGCTTCATCCAGCGCGTCCTGCCCGAGCGCGTCGAAGAGCTCATCGTGCTCGCGCGTGCCGACGCCGCCGGTAAAGGCAGGGTGGTCGAGGAGGAGCTGGCGATGCTCGAAGAACTCCGTGTGCGTGTGGCGACCGTCGTGGCGGCCGGGATGGCGCTCAAGGTCGGCGATCTCGCGCTCGATGGCCGCGAGCTGATGGCCGAGCTCGGCATCGCGCCGGGGCGACTCGTGGGCGAGATCCAGCGGGCGCTCATCGAGCTTGTGACCGACGAGCCCGAGGCGAATACGCGCGCTCGACTGCTAAGCGCGGCGCGCGAGCTTGCGGCGAGGGCACAGTGATCGCGATGTCGATGAAAGCGGGCGAGTCGCTCGCATCGTTCGCATCGCTTGTGTTGCTCGTGTCGGTCGGTCTTGGCGCGATGAGCGGGTGCGCCATTCGGCTCGGACCGGACGCGTCCGTGCCGGGCGAGTTTCCGTGCGACGATGTCCGCGCGTGTCCGCTCTCGGAGTCGCCGTGCCGTCTCGCGCATTGCCTCGAAGGCAGCTGTGTGCACGTGCCTGCGCCGGCGTCGCCGCTGCCATCGGGATCCCAAGTCGCCGGCGACTGCCGCGAGCTCGCTTGCGATGGGGAGGGTAACGTCGTCGTGACCGCGCGCGCCGATGACACTCCGGCGAGCGACAGCCAAGCTGTGCAGCGTGGCGGGTTGCGACGGTGACAGCGCAACTTGGCGAGAGAAAAGCGCCGGTGCGAGCTGTGGGGAGAGCGGGGTCTGCAACGGGCGCGGAGGCTGCGGAGTGTGCGCGCCGCGTGCGGAACTTTGCACGAACAACGCCGTCTCCCGCTGCGACGAGAGCGGTGGGTGGGCGCCGCCAGCGGCCTGCCCTGAGGCTCGACCGCTGTGTAGCAAGACGGGCGAACCGCGCTGCGTCGGCGTCGTAGATCTCATTGTTGGGGCCACGCATGCAGCCGCGCGATTTGCGGACGGCAGCGTGCGCTCATGGGGAACGAACGATGCCGCGCGCCTCGGGGACGCGCATACCGAGCAAACCGAGGAGAGCGAGCAGACCGAGCAGACCGAGCGGACCGAGCAGACCGAGGAGGGCGCGGAGAGCGCGGCGACCGTCGATACCGAGATCACCGCGGGCTTCGCATCCTTCGCGCTCGGGTCGCGCCACGGCTGCGGCGTGAACGATGACGGCGCGGTCATGTGCTGGGGAGCGAACGACTTCGGGCAGCTCGGGACGGGCGACTTGGTGTCGCACGAGAAGCCCGTCGCAGTGAGCGGCCTCGCGGATGTGGCAGAGCGGAAGGTCGGCGCGAACCACAGCTGCGCGCGGACGGGCGGCGGCGAACTCTGGTGCTGGGGAAAGAACGACCGCGGTCAGCTCGGGCGCGGCACACTCGGGGTCAGCAGCGCAGCGCGCGTGGCTGGCATCGCCGACGCGGAGCAGCTCGGGGTTGGAGAGGCCTTCGCGTGCGCGCGTACGAGGGCGGGCCTCGTCTTGTGCTGGGGTGCAGGCGACCGCGGTCAGCTCGGCGGCGGCCGCACGAGCGATGCCAACAGCCCGGTCGTTATCGTCTGGTGAGTCTTCGCGTGGATCGCGCAATCACTGCAATTTCCAGGACGAAACGCAATTGAAGCGCGGCGTGTCCCGTCCTGAGCCAAGGCCGCGCAGGGTGATCGCACTGGCAGCACGGCGCGGGCGCGGCTAAGCGCGGGCGATGTCGATGCGACTCCTTCACGGTCTGGCCCTCGCGGCGGCGCTCACGGCCTGCGCTGCGCCTCAACCGAAATTCTCCACGGAAGCGAAGCCCATGAATGACTCTCCCGCTCCCACGCGCTTCAAGGTTCTCGATAGGACGGCGAGCCCCATCACCATCGAGCGCATGGCGGCCTTCCCACCTCCAGGCTGGCAAGTGCCGCGGCTCGTGCGCTTCTCGCCGGATCGGAAGCTCGTCACGTATTTGAAGAGCGAGTCCGCGGACGAGACGATGGCGCTCTTCGCGCTCGACCGCGCGACCGGCGAGCACCGCGTGATCGTGCGCGCGGCGGATCTCAGCGGCGCGGTCGAGGCCGTCTCGAAAGAAGAAGAGCTGCGGCGTGAGCGACAGCGCAAGCGCATCGAGGGCGTCACGGCGTACGCGTGGGCGAAGACCGCCAACGTGCTCATGATGCCCCACGGCGACGGCGTGTTCGTGCGCGACGCCGAAGGACGGATCCAGCGCGTGGTGAGCGGCGAGGCGATCGATCCGAAACTGTGTGCAGATGGCAGCAAGATCGCGTTCACGCGCGGGCGCGAGGTGTGGCTCGCCGACGTCGCCACGCAGAAGCTCGAGGCGCTCACGAAGGACGCCCCCGTCGGCACGAGCCGCGGCGTCAGCGACTTCAACATGCAAGAAGAGTTTCACGAACCGAGCGGGCTGTTCTGGTCTCCGAGCTGCGACAAGCTCGCTTATCTCGAGGTCGACGAGCGGCCGGTCGCGGAGCTGCCCGTGCTCGGGTACCGCAAAGGCGTAGAGCTCGAGCAACACCGCTATCCACGCGCCGGCGCCAAGAACCCGGTGACGACCATCGCGGTCATCGACCTGAAGTCCAAGAAGACGACGCGCGTGGCATTTCCGAGCTCGCCGCAGTTTGACGCGACGGACCAATATCTAGGCCGCTTCGCGTTCAGCGAAAGCGGTGACGCCCTGTACTTTCAGCGTCTCAGCCGCGATCAAAAGCACCTCGCGATCGTGCGCGCGGAGACGAACACAGGCGCCGCGCTGCACCTCACCGAGCACCACGAGACGGCGTGGGCCGACATGACCGAGCTCTGGACGGTAGACGGCGGGCGCATCGTCGTGGGGTGGGCTCTCGACGGGCACAACCACTTGGCGCTCCTCGACGGCAAGACTGGCAAGCTCGAGCGGCAGCTGACGAGCGGCGCGTGGGACGTGAGCCGGGTCGTCGGCGTCGATCGCGAGCGCGGGCGGGTGGTCTTCATTGGCAATCGCGACAACGTGATAGGCCGCGAGCTCTTCGCCGTCGACTTGAAGGGCCAGCTCGACAAACTGAGCCGGACAGGGGGCGTGCATGACGTGCAATCGAACGACGTCGCGCTCGGCTATGTGGATATCCATTCGGCGCACGATCGCTTGCCCGTGGCAGAGGTCTTCGGCGGCGATGGCGCGCTCGTCGGTGCCATGGAGACTGGCAAAGACGCCGATCCGGCAGAGCTCCGGCCCGCGACGCTCGTCACGATTCCGGGTTCCGCGGACGCACCCGAACTCTACGGCGCCCTGCTCGAGCCGCGCAACAAACAGCCCGGCGTTCGCTATCCCGCCATCGTCATGGTGTACGGGGGCCCTGCCGTTCAGATGGTGCTCGACGACTGGAATCCGCGCGTACTCTGGCAGCACCTCGCCGACCGTGGCTTCGTCGTATTTCAGCTGGACAATCGCGGCTCGGCGGGACGCGGCCGGCAATTCGAGGCGCCCATCTACGGGCGCATGGGCGAGGTCGAGCTTGCGGACCAGCTGCGGGGCCTTGAATACCTGAAGGGCTTAGCGTCCGTCGATCCGGAGCGAGTCGGCATCTATGGCCATAGCTATGGCGGTTACATGGCGGCGATGGCGATGCTGCGCGCGCCCGATCAATTCAAGGTTGGCGTGGCGGGCTCGCCCGTTACGGACTGGCAGTTCTACGACAGCGGCTACACCGAGCGCTACATGGGCACACCCGCGAAGAACCCTACGGGATATGCCAATAGCGCGCTGACAGGAGATGCCAAGAACTTGAGCGGCAAGCTCTTTCTCATCCACGCGTTGATGGATGAAAATGTCCATTTTCAGCACACGGCCAAGCTCATCGACGCGCTCGTTCAACACGACAAGGATTTCGATCTCTTGGTATTCCCCGGAGAGCGCCACGGATATCGAAGCCCCACGGCGCGCAAGTACGCCTTCCGCCGCGTCATCGACTACTTCGTAGAGAATCTGTGAGGCGCACGGGCCTCGCCAGTTCCTCCGCTCTCGTCGCGCTCCGCGGGATCCGCTGAATGCGCGGGATCCGGGGGATCCGATGGGTCCGCGGGATCCGCGGGATCCGCGGGGTCCTGGCTACTTTCGGGTAAAGCGGACCGAGTAGCTCGCCATCATCGGCGTCTTGGTGATCGGGGGCTTGAAGTCGATCGCCTCGAACGCGATGACGAGGCACTCGGTGACGCCCTCGCCGTCGAGGCCGGTGCGGGGCTTGTCGATCTTGGCCTTGCCACCCTCGCGGGGGATGCGAATGTCGACGCCAAAGGTCTCTTCCTTCTTTGGAGCCTTCGCCTTCGCGTAGCAGGCTCGCATCGCGTCGAAGTGCGGCTTCACCGAGTCGCGCACCGGCGCCTTCGTCACGTTGTCGTTCGGAGCGCCGCCGATGTGAAGGCCGATGTTCTTCACCTCGACATCGGGTAGCGGCAAGAGAGCAGCGCCCGCGTCAACGCTGGCGGAGGCAAGCGCGGCGGCGCTCGGATCGGCGGCGACTGCGGCTCCAGAGGGCGCAGGCGCGACGGCGCTCGGGTCGTCGGCGGCGGCCGTGTTCGTGGGAGCAGAGCTCGGCGCGGCTCGGTTCGGATCGGCGGCAGCGGAGCCGAAGGGCGCTGGTCGCGTGAACGACGGAGCGCTCGCGATTCCGCCCGACAGCGTGCTGCTCTCGGGGTTGGGCTCTGCCTGACGTCCGCAGGCGGTGGAGAGCGTCAAGATGGACGCGAACGCGGCAGCGAGCGGTGTGCGCATGGCGCGGAGCGATATCGAAGCGGCGTCGGCTGGCCAAGTTCTTGAACGCCTGAGCGTCACTGGAGCCCATATTTCGCGAGGCGCCGATAGAACGTGCGCCGGGGCATCTTGAGCAGGCGCGCCGCCTTCGCGCGGTTCCACCCGGAGCTCGTGAGCGCCGCGAGCATCTCGGTGCGTTCGTTCTCGCTCCACTCTTCGGGGGACGCTGCGAGCACGGCCGGTGTCGCCGCGACGGACGGACTCGTCGCCGCGACGGATGGACTCAGGGCCGATGGGTGCGCAACTGCAGCCGTCGGCGCCGAGGCGTCCCGCAGATCGAAATCCTCCACCCCAAGCTCGTCGGCGTCGCTCAGGATCCACGCGTTGAGGAGCAGGTTCTCGAGCTGCCGCACGTTGCCCGGCCACGGCTGCGCCTGGAGCAAGCGCACGGCGTCGCGCGTCACCGTCCGACGCCCGCGCCCGTAGCGAGCCACGAAAATACGCAGAAAATGATCGATGAGCATCGGCACGTCTTCGGGTCGCTCGCGCAGCGCCGGAACCCGAAGCTCGATGACGTTGAGGCGGTAGTAGAGATCTTCGCGGAAGGTGCCGCGCGCGACCATCTCGGCCAAATCGCGATGCGTCGCGGCGATGACCCGCGTGTCGATCGGCTCCTCGCTCGCTCCGCCAACGGGCCGCACGACCTTCTCTTGCAACACGCGCAACAGACCAGCCTGCATCTTGGGCGGCATCTCGCCGATCTCGTCGAGCAGGATCGTGCCGCCGTTCAACTCACGAAAAAGCCCCTTTTTGTCGCGATCTGCGCCCGTGAACGCGCCGCGCACGTGCCCGAACAGCTCGCCCTCGAGCAGGTTCTCGGGGATGGCTCCGCAGTTCACGCCGACGAATTTCGCCTTGGCGCGCGGGCTCGATTCGTGGATGGCCCGTGCGATCACCTCTTTGCCGGTGCCGCTCTCGCCGGTGATGAGCAAAGCGATGTCGGTCTCGCGCACCCGATCGATGACGGCGTAGACGCGACGCATGGCGGAGCTCGTGCCGACGATCCCCCGATAGCCGAAATGTCCACGCAGCACGTCGCGAGCGCTCTTCAGATCGCGGCGCGTCATCACGAGCTGTTCGGTACGCCGTCCGAGCACCTCCTCGAGCTTTTGGCGTGCTCCTTCAAGCTCGCGATTCGCGTCGGCGAGCTCCGTGTTTGCCTGCGCCAGCTCGTCGGCACGCGCGCGGTTCTCACCGAGGAGCCGCGCATTTTCGAGCGCGATCGCCGCCTGATCTGCGAGGGCCGCGAGCGCTGGCACTTCGGATGCGAAGGCTGCGCCAGGGCGTAGACGTGTCTCCACGTAGAGCGCACCGATCGTGGTGGCGTCGCGGGCTCGAATCGGCACGCAGGCGACGGATCGCAAGAGCAGCTGGTGGACCGACACGTAGTCGGCGACGCGCGCATCGCTCGGTGCATCGATGGCAATGAAGGGCTCGCCGCTCTCGACGACGCGCTCTGCTATCGAGCGTGAGAAGCGCCCGTGTTCATCGTCACCGCCGCGATTGCGCGCAGCATGCACGCTGAGACGCGCTTCGCCGCTCTTGCTCCGCAACAAGACGAAGCCGCGCTCCGCCGATAGGAGGGCGATGGCATGATCCGCAATCCGCACCAGGAGCCGCTCGACGTCGTACTCGCCCGCGAGCTCGCGGTTGATCTCGAGCAGGCGCGCGAGCTGCTCGTCACGCACGACGCCGGCTAGCTGCGTCGCGGCGTCACTCACGGGGGCGTGCGTCGTCGCGCTCGGCGGCACCACGACATTGGATACGCGGCGCTCGAACGCGTCGCGCGGCAGCACGATCCCGTTGAGGTGACGGCGCCGTGGATCACTGATGTAGACCTCACGTAGATCGCGCGGAAGGAGCTTCGCGACTTGCTCCATCAGGTGGCGCGCACGACCGTTGTCGGTGGCCGCGAGGTTCTGCTCGCCTCCTTCGGCGTGGAGCGCGGCGCGTCCGACCAGCGCCCGAAATGCACCATCGCGTTGGCCCCGCTCATCGGCGAACGCGATCGCCCGATCGAAGGCGAAGCGCGCCGAGCTGCGGTCGCCAAGGGCGCGATGGACCTGCGCCTTCGCTAGCCAGATGAGCGATTGGTGCGCGCCGGAGCCATCGAGCAGCGCCTCGGCCCGTTCCAATTCGGCGTTGAGCCCGGCGGCGTCTGCGTTCGGGTCGCGGACGGCGATGAGCACGCGTTCGAGCAGCGCTTCGGCGGCGTCGAGCGAGCGTCCAAGCGTGAGGTACGCGTCGGCCGAGCGACGGCAGCAGTCGAGGGCCAGCGCGTGCTCGCCGGCCAGTGTCGCCGTCTCGGCTTCGAGCGTGAGCAACTGGGCGCGTGCCGCGGGTGCAAGCTGCTCTCTGTCCGCTGCGAGGTCCTCGATGGATGCCCGCGCTCGGGCGAGCCGACCAACGTAGAGGTCGAGATTCGCGAGGTTCAACAGCGCCTGCCGCACCGTCGCGATGCGTCCGCTGCGGCGCCCCATGTCGACGGCCGCCTCGAGGTGCATCAGCGCCGCGCCCACGTCGCCGCGTGCCTTCGTGATCCCGGCGAGGTTGAGCCTCGTGGTCGCGACGTGGCCCGCATCGCCCGCAATTTCCGCGAATCCAAGCGCCTCCACGTGGGCGGTCTCGGCCTCGGCGAGCTTATCGCTTCTCTGCAACGCGAACGCCATCGAGCCAACCGCGATCGCCAGCATGCGAGGCTCACCGTGCCTGCGCGCCAGTGCCACGCTGCGAGCGAGCGTCTCCGCGGCGCGTTCGTGTCGTCCCGACAAACTCTCGGTGAGACCGAGGGCTGCGAGCGCGTCGATCGCGAGCGTGCGCGTTTGGTCGTCGTCGCCCGCGAGCGCGACGGAGATGAGGGCGTGCTCTTCGGCCTCGCCGTGATCGCCAGCACGCAGGTGCGCGCGTGCCTTCTGGACGTGCCACGCCGCCATCTCGCGATCGTCGTTGGGATCGAGGTCGCCTTGCACTCCGCGAAGCGAGGCGAGCGCGCTCGTGGGATCGCCGCGTCCGGTCGCGAGCTTGGCCTGTGCGATCGCGATCGTCGCCGAACGATCGTGGCTGTACGCCTCGAGATACTCGGCCGCATGATCGAATCGCCCGCGGTCGAGCAGCCGATGGATTTCCTCGGGATCGATGCGGATCCCGCGCGGAACCGGCACCGAATCGAGGCAGCGATCGAGCTCGTCCGCGCTCACGACGGCATGCCCCGCGAGTCGCTCGCACATGGCTCGGAGCGATCCGGGGTAGCCTCCCGCGCGCCGCACGAGATGCCGGATGAGCTCGGCGCTGAGCGATGGAATTTGTGTGCTGACCAAGCCCTCGATGAGGTCGTCCCGCAGCGGCCTCAGCTCGAAAAAACCGAAGGTCTTGCCGGGAAGCTTGGTGCGGTCGCCGCCATTCGAGACGGAGAGCACAAGCCGAGCTCCACGCACACGCGCCGCGTCGACGCGCATGAGATCGAGGTCGGTGCGGAGATCCCCATCGTCGAGGATCAACACGACCCGCTCCGGAGCGCCTTCGACGATGGCCGCGAGCGCCGCCTCAAACTCCTGCCCGTCCCCGCGTTCGATGAGACCTACGGACACGCCGGCGACGCCAAGCGACCACGCGACGCGACGCAACAGCGTGCTCTTGCCGGACCCCGTCGGACCGCTCACGATGAGCCCACCCGACGGCGCCATGGCCTCGACTCGCGCGAGGAGCTCCGCCGCGCTCTCTTCCAGACCCACGACGCGCCAGGCGTTTGCGAGTCGGCGTTCGGTCGGCGACTCGAGCCCCGCGGCGCTGCGAAGGGCCTCGGCAAACTCGTCCGCGCTCGGATAACGCTCGGTCGCGTCCGGCAACGTTGCGCGCTTCACGACCGCCGTCACCGCCGTGCGCGCGACCTCGTCGAGAGACTCGCCGCACGCCGCGACGATCTCCGCTACCGTGGCTCCGAGCGCGAACACCTCGGCCTGTGGCGTCAGCGGCGCTCCGCGAAACAGCTCCGGTGCCGCATACCGCGGCGTCAAACCCTCGGGGCGCGCGCCTCCCTCTTTCCAGTGCGCGGCGAGCCCGAGATCGACCAAGGTCGCGTGGCCCTCGTCCGTCACGATCACGTTCGCGGGCTTGATGTCACCGTGGAGGAGCAGCGCGCGGTGCAGCTTGGTGACGAGATCCGCGACGAGCACGACCGCGGCGAGCAGCTCGCTGCCGTCAGCGCGAGCGTCGATGAGCGCAGCGAGGCTTTTACCCTCGACCAGCTCGCGTACGAAAAACGCGCGTCCGCTCTTTGGCAGTCGACCAAACTGCAGCACGCGCGGCACGCCAAGCCCCTCGATGCCCGAGAGCGCGGTCGCCTCCCGCACGAGCGCGAGCGCCTCGGCCTCATCGGCGTTGTCGCGCAAGAGCTTCAGCGCGACGCGGGCGCCGGTCACGCGATCGCGAACCGCCCAGACCTCCCCGCCGCCGCCGCCACCGAGGTGCTCGATTGGCTCATAGCGAGCCGGAAACTCAGGCCGTGATTCTCGGGAGCTCAAGGCGAGTGTCGCGCGGCGTGAATCCCATGAGGGGCTTGGAGGGAAGCGCGCTAAAAGGACTCCGAGCATCATGATCCTAAACGCCTCGCTGGTCGAGCAAACGATCGACCAAGATCGCGTCGAGCGCTTCGTCAAAGAGATCGTGCTCGCACGCAAGCGCGGCCCGGATGACGGCCCCGACGCGGTTCCGCTCGCCATGGTTCGCAAGCGCCACGCCGCGCCGGACGCGAGCGCGAGCGAACCCGTTGCACGCGAGACCCGTGGCGCCGTGCTCCTCATCCACGGCTACGGCCAAAACCGCTACGCGTGGCATCTGCCGTCGCGAAGCTTCAGCAACTATCTCGCCGCCGAGGGCTTCGACGTTCACAACCTCGATCTGCGCGGACACGGTCGCTCGCGCCACCTCGGCGCCCGCCCGCCCCGCGACTTCAGCGACTACGTGCGCGAGGACGTGCCCATCGCCGTCGCCGAGGTGCAGAAGCTCTCCGGCCACGAGCGCGTCTTCCTCGTCGGCCATTCGCTCGGCGGGCTCATCGCGTACGCCGCGGCACCTGCGCTCGCCCAAGGCATCGCTGGCGTCGTGAGCCTCGGCAGCCCCTATCACTTCACCCGCGGCTCGCGATTTCTCTCCGCCTTGGGCACACTCATGCTCGCGGTCGATCGCAAGTTTTCGCTAGGAAATGCGGCAATTCCGCTCAAGGACGCCGGTGAAGTCATGCGCCTGTTGCGCGTGTTCGTCGACAGTCCGCTCTTTCCTTTTCCGCTGCGTGGACATGCGCCCGGATCGATGGAGCCGCCCGTGCTCGGCCAGCACATGTCGCTCGCGATGGACCGCGGCAGCATCGCCGTCATTCGCAATTTATTTCTCCGCGCGGCCGAGGCCCGGGCAAGCGGTCACAGCCTCGGCGTGCTCTATGGCTTTGCGTCCGCGTTCGAGCGCCTCGCCCTTCCCTTGCTCGTGATCGCGGGGGCCGACGACGATCTCGCCCCGCCAGAAGCCGTGCGTCCAGCCTTCGAGCGCAGCCTCTCCCCGGACAAAACCTACCGCGCATTTCCGAGCGGACACATCGATCTGGTGATGGGCCGCGAGGCCCCGTTCACGGTCTGGCCGCTCGTCGCCAGCTGGCTCGGCAGCCGCGCACGCCGTACGCAGGTGACCACCTAAAACAGCTAAGCGTCGGAGAGTCGCGGGCTCGACGCGAACTCGCCGTGTTCGTCGAGGAGGTCCTGCATCGACACGTCGTTGATGCGAATGTCGCCCGTGATCATCGAGAACGCGAGATACGCCGACAAGCCGCGGATGTTCTCTGCCCACGCCGGCACGTAGCGCGGCGGCACGATGTCCCCTTCGGAGAACGACTCTTCCATCGCGAGCACATCGCCGATCGTGAGCCGCCCGACGAAGAGCCGGCGCACCAGCTCGGGGCGCACCTCGGCGATGGCTTTGCGTAGAAACGTGTGCACGCCGATGAGCCCGCGGAGGTAGACGACGTCCTTCGTGAAGGGCCGCCCGCCGCGCACGTCCCCGCCTCGGAACACGCGCAACGAGGTGTGAACGCTCTCGAGCTCGGTCTCCCCAACGGCCAACAAATAGCGGAAAACATCGATAAAATCGGCCCCGTCTTCTGCCAGGTGCACCGCGCGAATTCGCAGCGCGAGGCGGCGTAGGCGCGTCAGATCGATGGCCCCGGTGATGAGCTCGGCGAAGGTGGCGATGCCCTCTTGCGTCGCGGTCGTGCGGGGCGCGCCGAGGCTTAGACAGCTGAGGGTCGGCTGCTTGCGCCCGTTCAACGCGGTCGCGCTGTGGACGAAGGCCTCGTGCTCGACGAGCTGGTCGACGTCGCAGTTCGTGAAGCGCGTGCTGCTCCGCAATCGGACGCGGGTGGCGGACGCGGCGGCCTTCGCGCTCAGGTTGTCGTCGAGCGTGACCTCGATGCGATCGTCCACGAAGAAGGCGTCGAGCCGGATTCGCAGCTCGGCCGCCACTTGCTCCGGCGAGAGCTCTTCTTCGCCGTCGTCGGGGGTCGCCTTCGCGAGCAGCCTCGTCGCCTCGAGCAGGTGGTCGGCCGCCTCGAGGTGCGTTCGGTCCGTACCGAGAAGTCGATCGCTCGGACCGCCGTAGAGGTCGCGCGAGACCTCGTGAAATTCTTTCGACCCCATCGACGCCAGCATCGCGCTCACCTTGCGGTAGCTGAGCGCCGTGTCGTAGACGAAGCGCCCGAGCGGGTCCTCGCGATCTGCTTCGTGGCAGATCCGCGTCAGCTCATCGAGCTTGTCGGCCTTCACCGGCGCAGGCTCCGGCGCTTCTGGCAGCGTTGGCTCTCCGCGCCGCCACGACGCGAGGAACGACTCCGCCGCCTGCTCTGGAAAGCTCAGCGCGCCGAGCACGCGAATCGACGACGCGACCTTGACGAGCCGCCGATCGAGCGCGACCAGCGCCTCGCGCCGATGCGTCGGATCGGTGAGCCGCGTCATGGGGCGCTGGGGGCCGCGGCGCTCGCGCTTGTTGCCTGGCTTGGGTCGCCCGCGCTAGCCGCCTGGCTTGGGCCGCTCGTGCTAGCCGCCGGGCCTGGGCCGCCCGCCGTCGGGCCGAGCTCGGCCAAGCCCGCTCTCAGCTGCCTACGCTGTTTTGGCAAGAGCGCAGTGGTCTTCTGATCGAGGGACACGGCGACCGTGAGCCAATGGTGTGCGCCGTCACGATCCCCGAGCCGGAGGAGCGCGAGGCCCCGATAGGTCGCATAGACCGCACGACGCGCCGGACGAAGCGCCGCGACCTCCGCTTCATGCTGCGCGAGTCGCTCGGCAGCATCGAGGTAACGCCCCTCGTTGTACGCGCGCTCGGCACGATGCACGAAAGTGTACGTGCAGCCGGCACCGAGACCCACGGCCACGGCCAGCGTCATCACGCCGAACGCACGCTGGGCCGTCCGAGCCCACACACACAAATACGGTTTCTGCATACCAGACAAGCCGGCTAGCTCACGCCTCGGCCTCGCCTGTTACTTTACGTCGCCGCGGGCGTAGATGCTCGCGACGTAGTCGAGCACATCGCGCGCCGAGACCTCGTTGTAGCCAAAGTATTTCATCATCCGCGTCTTGATGATGTCGATCTTCTCCTGCGTCTCGCGGTCGATCACGTTGGAGACCAGCGTCTGAAGCTTGATCGAGTCCTTCTGGTCCTCGAAGAGCTTCAACTCCAGCGCCCGGCGCAGGCGGTCGTTCGTGTGCCAATCGAAGCGTCTGCCCTCGACGGCGAGCGCGCCGATGTAGTTCATGATCTCGCGGCGGAAGTCCTCTTTGCGATTGTCGGGGATGTCGATCTTCTCTTCGACCGCCCGCATGAGTCGCTCGTCCGGCTCGACGTCTTGGCCCGTGAACCGGTCCTTCACCTTCTCGCGCAGCGTGAACGCCTTCACCGAGTCGATGTAGTTCGCGCAGAGCTTGTGAATGGCGTCTTCGTCGGCGCTGATGGCGCGCTGGACCTCGTTCTTGACGATGTCCTCGTACTCTTCTTTCACCATCGCGATGCACTCGCGATACCGCTTCTTGTCCTCTTCATCGACGATGAGCGAGTGGTGTCGAAGTCCCCTGTCCAGCTCATTGAGCACCATGAACGGGTTGATGGTGCCGTTGCCCGCGTCGCTCACCAGCGCGTTCGAGATCTTGTCTTGAACGTAGCGTGGGCTGACACCTTCCAGGCCCTCGCGCTCGGTCTCTTTGCGTAGCTCTTTGACGGTGTCTTGCGTGTAACCGGGCAGGACCTTGCCGTCGTAGAGCTTGAGCTTCTGCATGAGCTGCAGGTTGTGCTTCTTCGGATCTTCGAGCCGCGTGAGGACGGCCCACATCGCCGCGACCTCGAGCGTGTGCGGCGCGATGTGCTTGCCGGCGACCTTCTCTTTGTTGAAGTCCTTCTCGTAGATCTTGATCTCTTCGGACACCTTCGTGATGTACGGGATATCGATCTTGATGGTGCGATCACGCAGCGCCTCCATGAACTCGTTGTTCAGGAGCTTCTTGTATTCGGCTTCGTTGGTGTGGCCGATGATCACCTCGTCGATGTCGGTCTGCGCGAACTTCTTCGGCTTGATCTTGTGCTCTTGGGTCGCGCCGAGCAGATCGTAAAGGAACGCGACGTCGAGCTTCAGCACCTCGATGAACTCGAGCAGACCGCGGTTGGCGATGTTGAACTCCCCGTCGAAGTTGAACGCACGCGGGTCCGAGTCCGAGCCGTAGATGGCTATTTTGCGATAGTTGATGTCGCCCGACAGCTCGGTCGAGTCCTGGTTCTTCTCGTCCTTGGGCTGAAAAGTGCCGATCCCGACGCGGTTCTGCTCGCTCATCACGAGGCGCCGCACCCGGACGTGGTTCGTGACCACGCGCGACCAATCGCCGTCGTACTGTTTCATCAGCTTCGAGAAGATGAAGCGACACGCCGGATTCAGGTCGCCGACGACGTTGACGCGGAAGCGCTCGTCGCCGAGGCCCAGATCTCGGACCGCCTGTTCGCGCCAGCTGCCCGGGATGAGGCGCAGCGGCTCCTCGTTCATGGGGCTCGGGAAGCGCGCGGCCTCGGCGCCACCCATGCCGATCCCCTCCAGATCGATCCAATCGTAGGTATAGAGCGCGCCGTCGGGCGTGCGCGTGTAGTGCTCGAGTCCCTTCTTGAGCAAGCGCACGATCGTCGATTTCGACGAGCCGACCGGGCCGTGCAGCAAGATGATCCGCTTCTCGGGACCGTAGCCATGGGCCGCGGCCTTGAGCACGCTGACGAGCCGCATGAGCGGGATGTCGAGGCCGAAAATGCCGTCTTTTCCGCTGTCGAGCTCGTCCTTGAAGAAATTGTAACGGACGAGCTTTTTCTTCGAGTCGGTGTACTCCTCGGTGCCGTTGCGGACGATCATGTCGTAAACGCGCTGGTAGGCGTTGCGGGTCACCTCCGGCCGCCCCTTCACGAGCGCGAGGTACTCCTCGTAGCTGCCTTCCCAGTTGAGCTCTCGATACAGGTCGAAGTCCTGCATCGTGCCGATTCTGTCGACCATCGTCTTGTCCAAGGTCGTCATGCTCCTGTGCGCGGGGTGCTGCGTCGCAGGGCGAGCCTAGTGCCTGTCTCCGGCGGATGACAGCGGCGGGCTCACGCGCACGCGCGAATTGCCTCCTGCCTCGCCGGTAATGGCGCGATCGATGCTCTCGCCGACAATGGCGGCGTCAATGCTCTGGCCGCGATTGGCGGGATCGAAGCGCTAGCGAGCCGCAGCTTGGATGAGCACGCGCGCGCTCTCTTCGTCGCCGAAATCCGACGCCAGCGCATAGCCGACGCCGTCGCGCTCGGACGCCGCCACCGCGTAGCCTCGCACGCGCCCGACATAGAGCCTCGTGGACCCGATCGTGCGCGGGCTCAAGCGATTGGCCTGCATCGGAATGCGCGCCGGATCGAAGACATAGAGCGTGACGCGATTGCGATCACCGCGAAACTGCATCAAGGCCGCATCGCGGTGAAGACGCGCACCGATGTAGCGCATGCCTAGCTGGCTCAGCTCGGGGCGCGGCAGCCGCACGCCGACCTTCAAGTCGAGCCCTGCGAGGCCATCGAGGTCTGGCACCTCCGGGGCGACCGGCTGCGCGTGGGCGAGCACCAAGTCGTCGAGGTAGCGATCGAAGGCCGAAGCCACCGTGGCGCTCGACGCATCGCTTCGCAGCTCCGCGCGCCGCGTCGGATCATCGGGCTCGCCGAGCTTGCTGAGCCGCTGGGAGCCCAGAAAAAAGGCGATCGACGCCGCGAGCACGAGCGGCATCACGTAGCGCAAACTGACGAGCTGCGGATTGGCAAAGCGCGGGCTCGCCTGCGCTTCATTGGCAAAGCGCGGGCTCGCCTGCGCTTCATTGGCAGAGCGCGGGCTCGCCTGCGCTTCATTGGCAAAGCGCGGGCTCGCCTGCGCTTCATTGG
>SHZB01000046.1 GCA_009692485.1 Myxococcales bacterium | reverse complement strand
CGATGGGCTCACCGGGCTTTACAACCACCGCGCGTTTCAGGACGCGTTACGTCGCGATCTGCATCGCGCGGAGCGGACCGGTTCCGAGCTCAGCCTGATGATGCTCGACGTCGATCACTTCAAGGTCTTCAACGACACGTGGGGCCACCAGGCCGGCGATGAGGTCCTCAAGGCGATCTCGCGCCTGTTGCTCGCGTCGATCCGCACCGGCGACGTCGCGGCACGTTACGGCGGTGAAGAGTTCGTTCTGATCTTGCCGGACACGCCGCTTGAGGGCGCAGTCCTCGTCGCCGAGCGCATCCGAAAGAACGTGGCGCGCCTGTCGGTCCGCATCGGCGAAGAGAAGCTCAAGGTCACGGCCAGCTTCGGTGTCGCGTCCGCGAATGGCAAGACGCGCGGCGGCAATGCCGAGGTGATCGAGCGCGCCGACACTGCGCTTTACGCGGCGAAGCGAGCCGGTCGCAACGTCGTGCACCAGGCCGAGCCGCTGTCGAGCCGTTGAGCCGTTGAGCCGTGCGACGAGCGGGCGCGATACCTGAGGTCGTCCAGATCACGGATGCCGGCCTCGTCGACGAGGCAACGCTGTTCGCGCGCATCGAGCGTGCGGCACCGCTAGCAGAGCGGTTTCTCGTGATGCTGCGCGACCCGGGTCTTCCTTCGTACGAGCTGTTGCGCTTCGGCCTGCGGCTGCGCGAGCGACTCACGCTCACGCGCGCGCGGCTCATCGTGAACGATCGACTCGACCTCGCCCACGCGCTCGGCGCAGATGGCGTGCACCTCGGTCGCCGCTCGGTGTCGCCGAACCATGCGCGACGGCTGCTCGGCCCTGAGCTCTTCGTCACCCACAGCGCACATGATCTCGAGGAGGCGTTGGCCGCTGCTGCCAGCGGAGCCGATGCGATCTTGCTCTCGCCGATCTTCGCCTCGCCCGGAAAGGGCCCGCCGCTTGGCCTCGACACGCTCGCGCTCGTGTTCGCCCGCGTCCCGGTAAACGTGTCCATCATCGCGCTCGGCGGCGTCACTGCCTCGAACGCGCGCGCGTGCATCGCTGCGGGTGCAGCGGGCGTCGCGTCGATTCGCGCCGATCTCTCGCGACTCCACGCCTGAGCGCATCGTCGTCGGGCGCCGTGGTAGACACGCGGGCGCGATGACGAAAACTTTCGGAGTCTTTCCCGATCTACCGAGCGTCCTCGATTTTCCGAGCGAAGAGGCGCGCACACTCGCGTTCTGGAAAGAGCACCACATCTTCGAGCGGACGCTCTCGGCCGAGACGCGCCACACCGGGCCGTCCAAGGGCCCCTTCGTTTTTTACGAGGGACCGCCGACCGCGAACGGAATGCCCCACAACGGCCACGTCCTCACGCGCAGCATCAAGGACGTCTTCCCGCGCTACAAGACGATGTGCGGCTTCGACGTGCCGCGAAAGGCTGGCTGGGACACGCACGGTCTGCCCGTGGAGGTCGAGGTCGAGAAAGACCTAGGCATCCACGGCAAGGCCGCGATCGAGCAGTACGGCATGCGGCCCTTCGTGCAGCGCTGCATCGAGTCGGTATTTCGCTACACCGAGGCGTGGGAGCACAACACCGAGCACATCGGCTTCTGGGTCGACACGAAGGACGCCTACGTCACCTTTCATCGCAGCTACGTCGAGAGCGTCTGGTGGGCGCTCGCCGAGCTACACAAAAAGGGGCTCCTCTACCGCGGTCACAAGGTCGTCTGGTGGTGGCCTCAGGGCGGCACCGCGCTCAGCGCCGCGGAGGTCGGGTGGAACTACAAATCCGTGGAAGATCCCAGCGCGTTCGTCGCGTTTCCGCTGCTCGACGAGCCCGACACGTCGCTGTGCGTGTGGACCACGACGCCGTGGACCCTGCCGTCGAATGGCTACGCCGCGGTCCGCGGAGCGCTCGACTACGTCGTCGTCGATTGGCGCGAGGGCAAGAAACTCATCGTGGCCGAGGCGCTGCGCGAAGGGCTGGCCAAGAAACTCGGCCTCGAGCTGAACATCCTCGAGCGCATGAAGGGCACCGCGCTCGTCGGCAAACGCTATCGCCCGTGCTTCGACACCTTCGCGGCGGAGCTCTTCAACGTCGATGCCGCGCTCAAGGACGGTGGCTCATGCCCAATCTATTGGCGCGTGCTCGAGGCGTCGTTCGTCACGCTCGACGCGGGCACCGGCATCGTTCACGTCGCGCCTGCTTTTGGCGAAGACGACAACGACGCGCACAAGGCCGAGCTTCGCCTTTACGTCGAGCCGGGCGCGGTGCCGCTCCTGTGCGGCGTCGAGCCGAACGGCACAATGTCGAGCGGTGCCGGACCCTTCGCCGGCATGTGGCTCAAGGACGCGGATCCGCTCATCCTCGCGGAGCTGTCGCGACGCGGCTTGCTCGTCCACGAAGAGCGGATTCGTCACGAATATCCGTACTGTTGGCGTGCCGACGAGGATCCCCTCGTGCAGCTGGCGCGACCCGCTTGGTACATCCGCACGACGGCGCGCATCGAGCAGGCCATCGCCAACAACCTCGAGCTCACGTGGTTCCCAGATCACGTAAAAACCGGGCGTTTCGGCGATTTTTTGCGAAACAACGTCGACTGGGCGATCTCGCGCGAGCGATTCTGGGGGACGCCGCTGAACGTCTGGGTGTGCCCCGCATGCGAAGCCGAGCTCGCACCGGCGAGCAGCGCCGAAATTCTGACTTTGAACCCGCACGCCTTCGCTCGCTTCGAGGCTGAGCGTCGCGCCGATCCGAGCCTCAGCGAGCACCTCGCCGTGCACAAACCGTGGATCGACGACGTGACCTTGCCGTGCGCGTGCGGCGCCGTGATGCAGCGCGTCCCCGAGGTCATCGACTGCTGGTTCGACTCCGGCTGCATGCCGTTCGCGCAGTGGGGATTTCCGCACGCGGCGGGGTCGGTCGAGCGCTTCGAGAAGGCCTGGCCGGCAGACTTCATCAGCGAGGCTGTCGACCAGACGCGCGGCTGGTTTTATTCGCTGCTGATGGTCTCGACGATGCTCTTCGACGAGGAGACTTGCGCGCGCGCCGGCATCACGCCGCGGCCCTTTCCTCACCCCTTCAAGACCTGCGTCGTGCTCGGACACGTGTGCGATCGCGATGGCAAGAAAGAGAGCAAGAGCCGCGGCAACTACACGCCCCCGGACATCATCATCGAGCGGGTGCGGATGGCGTTCGCGCCCTTGGATCCCGGCTCTCCGAAGCTCGCGAAGGTGCTCGGTAAGATGCAGCTCACCGGTGGGGTCGCGTTCATCGCGCGCGAAGATTTCGAGGGGCTCGATTTCGCCGGCGAGGAAGCGTCGGTGTGGATCTACCGCGGCGACCGCGAGGCGGAGCGGGTGCGATTCCGGCTCGCGCCACTGCGGGGTCTGCCGCGTCGGGTCATCGCCATGAGCGCCGAGAGCCTCGCCCAGCTCGACGTCGTTGCGTGTTCGCAGGGCCTCGAGGTCAAGCCCGTCGACGTGCCGCGCTTGGCGCAAAACGAGCGCGTTTTCGTGGAAGATCCGACTCGCTCGGCGCCCGGGGCCGACGCGTTTCGATGGTTCTTTTATGCCGCGTCCTTGCCGTGGACGAACACCCGGCACTCGCTCTCGAACGTGCGGCTCTTGCAGAAGGACTTCCTCATCAAGCTCCGCAACGTTCACTCGTTCTTCACGATCTACGCGAACATCGACGGCTTCTCACCGAGCGCGGCGTGCCCTGACGCGACCGACACCGCCGTAGAAACCCTCGCCGGACACGCGGACTATCGGCGCATCCGTGAGCGTTCCGAGATCGATCGCTGGCTCGCGTCCGAGGTCGCCATCGCCGTTCGCGAGGTGAGGAGCGCGCTCGATGGGTATATGGTCTACGACGCCGCGCAACGCATCGTCGAGCTCGTGGACGCGCTGTCCAACTGGTACGTGCGCCGAAGTCGCAGCCGCTTCTGGGCGTCGGTGGACGAGCCGCTCGCGCGTGCGGACAAGCTCGACGCGACCTTCACGCTCTACGAGGCGCTCGTCACGATCTGTCGGCTGAGCGCGCCCTTCGTGCCGTTCTTCGCCGAGGGGATGTACCAGAACCTGGTGCGCGGTCCGTGGCCGACCTCGCAGCCGCTCAGCGTGCATCTCGCCGCGTATCCCGAGCCGGACACAGCTGCGATCGACGACGGGCTTGGCTCGGAAATGCGTGCGGTACGCGAGCTCGTGAGCCTCGGGCAGAAGGTTCGCACCGACAACAAACTGCGCGTTCGCCAGCCCCTCGCGCGCTGCGACGTCGTCGTCTCGAATGCCGAGCTTCAGCCTCGGCTGGTGCGGCACGCGGCGTTGCTCGCCGACGAGCTCAACGTGAAGGAGCTTCGATGGCTGGAGCCCGGCCAAGAGGCAGGCGAGGTGAGCTACCGCCTCAAGCCGAATTTTCGCGCGCTCGGGCCGCGCCTCGGAAAGAAGGTCCAGGCCGTGAAGCTGGCCCTCGAGCACGCCGACGCGGCACGGCTCCGCACCGAGCTTGCGACCACGGGCACGGCGAGCATCACGGTCGATGGCGAGCCGCTCACGCTGAGCGGTGAGGAGATCGAGGTCGCGATCGTGCCGCGCGAGGGCTTCGCCGCAGCAGGAGGTCGCGTGGGCGTCGTCGTGCTGCACACCGAGCTCACCGACGAGCTGCTCGACGACGGCTTTGCCAGGGATTTGCTGGCAAAAGTGCAATCTGCAAGAAAAGAGCTCGAGCTCGGCTTCACCGAAAAGGTGACGTTGCGGCTCTACGGCGGTGAGCGTGTCCGTCGCATCGCCGCCGCGCGCGAGAGTGAATTTACCCGCGAGGCGCTCTGCCATCGGGTCGTGCTCGGGCCGCTCGAGGAGGCGCCAACCGCGCTCGTGAAGAGCGCCATCGGTGACGAAGAGCTCGCCCTCGAGTTGGTGCGTTGAGTCGCAACGCGTAGGCCGCGCCACACGCCGGCGTCGGACGGCCGGCGTCGGGCGGCTTGCGTGTGCCCTCAGTCGCAGACGATAGTGTTCTTGTTGAGCAGCTGAGCGAGGGTGACTTGCGTCGATGGATAGCCCGGGCGCCGCAGCGTGATGTTCGAGAGTCCCGAGTAGAAGACCGCCGTGATCGTGTCGTCGGGGTCCTTCGGCTCAAGGCCCGAGCTCGGATTCCAAATGAGCGTGATCTTGTTGCCGTTGACGAGCACCGCCGTAACGCGCTCTTGGAGCGAGCTGCTCGTGTCGGGACGCAGCTGATTGGTGACCGAGTCGGCGTCGGTGTTCTGGCTCGAGATCGACAGGCCGTCGTCGAGCGCCTCGGCGGCGCCGCCGTCGTAGGTGATTTTGCCGAACTCGGCTGGCGCGTTGAGCTCAATCAGGACGAGGGCGCCGCTAGAATCGCTTGCGGATGCAGGAGGCTTGCAGGTCTCGTCGTTCGCGGTGACGACCTCTAACGGCGTCACGACTTCTTCGGTGAGAGTGAAGGTTTTGTCGGCCTCCACGCCGGCCTTGTAGGTCCCTTGAAACGGCTGTTGCGTAGCGACCTCGTAGATGTCGACGCGGTAGGTAACGCCGTAAATCAGCTCCCCGGCGCTGATCGTGAAACTGCCACCCGTGAAGCTCTCTGTGTGCACCCCCGCCTGCAGATCTTCGTCGTTCGACCACAGTTGACCTGGCACACCCGCTGGCGTGTCGACGCTCTCGTCCGCGAGCACGCTCGAAGAGATCGGGCGCAAGCGCATCGTTCCGGCCGGCTTGACGTCGGGGACCGTGGTCTCGACGGTGAACGTGACCGCCTTGGTGGCGAGCGCGGTCGGAAACAAGAAGGCGTCGAAGATCAGCTCGCGATGGGTGGAGAACGCCGAGAGATCGCTGCCCGATAGATCAGAGGTGAGGCCGACCCGAGCGTTGTGCGAGAGAAACGGCCGATAGCCCTCTGCCGTGATCGCGATGGTGTAGTCGTCCCAGACGCCTATTCCGTCGATGCGGAACTGACCGGCGGCATCGAGCACGCCCGCGTAGACCGTTGCGCCGACACGCGCTTCGACCGCGTACGCGAGCAGGCGTTCACCGACCGCTCCGTCGAAGACCGAGCCGGAAAACCCCGCCGTGTGCGTACGCAGCGCGTCATCCGCGGTGGGCGGCGCAAGGGTCGCAGGGTCCGCACAGCCACCCAGCGAGAGAACGAGGGCGAAGGAAATAGAGCGAAGAAGAGAACTCATCGGGTGGAACGTTAACACCCACTGCGGACTGCGGCCAAGGCGACGGTGGCGACACGCGGCGCTTGCGACAGCCATTTTGCACGCGCCATGCCGTCAACAGCAGGCCTCGTGGGGGCACTCCTTGACGCGCGGCGACGGCGCGAACATGCCTCGCAGCATGACCGAAGCGATGTTCCAGAAGCTCCTCTCGCGTGCCGGCGCCACGACTCCGAAGCGCGGCCCCTCGAAGCTCCCCGAAGGCACCACCGCCACGCTCTACGCGGCCGCCGATGGTGCCTCTCTCACGGTCGCGCAGGTCGTCGAGGTGTCGCTCGCCGACGGCATCGTCGAGGCCAAAAACAAGAAGGGCGAAATCTACCTGCTCGGGCTCGAACACGTATTCAGCGTTTCGCTGAGCGGCACCGATGAGCGTGGCGCCGGCCGCAAAGCCGGCTTCGTTGCGTGAGCCCTGCCCCCAAACCGCCCGCGTGGCTCACGCCCAACGATCACGTCGTCTTCGATGGCGTGACGAAGCGCTTCGGCGAGCACGAGGTCTTGAAGGGCATCGATCTGCGCTTCAAGCGCCACGAGACGGCCGTCATCATCGGTGGCTCGGGCGCCGGCAAGACCACGCTCTTGCGAATTCTGATTGGCCTCGAGAAGCCCTCGAGCGGCCACGTGTGGATCGATGGCCGCGACATCGCACCGCTCGGCGAGCTCGAGCTCAACAAGGTCCGCAAGCGCTTCGGCATGGTCTTTCAATATGCCGCCCTCCTCGACTCGCTCAATGTCTTTGAAAATATCGCCTTCCCGCTGCGCGAGCACCAGAAGCAACTCACCAAGAAGCAAGTCGCAGACAAGGTCCGTCAGATGCTCGCGACCCTCGGCATCGAGGGCAAAGAGAAGCACCTGCCCGGCGAGCTCTCCGGCGGGCAACGCAAGCGCGTAGGCCTGGCGCGCGCGCTGATGCTCGAGCCCGAGTTGCTCGTGTACGACGAGCCGACGAGCGGCCTCGATCCGCACACCAGCCGGATGGTGGACGAGCTCATCGAAGAGACGCGCGAGCGCTTTCAAGTCACGAGCGTCGTCATCTCGCACGACATGGCCAGCTGCTTTCGCATCGCGCACCACGCCTACCTGCTCATCGACGGGAAAGTCGCCGCCAGCGGCACTCCGCAAGAGCTAGCCTTCGGCGATAATCGCGTATCGGTCGACTTCATCGCCATGAGCGGCGTCGCCATCGAGCGGCTCAGCCGCATCGTGGATTGAGCGCCGCGGGCCCTATTGCACTGGCGCAGCCGCCCTATTGGAGAAGCTCGGCGACGCCTTTTTGGAGGTCGTCGATCTGCTTCTCGATCCCCTCGCCGAGCTCGTAGCGAACGAAGGCGGTGACGGTGAGCGGGGCGCCGGCGGTGACCGCGGCTTGCTCGAGCAGCGCCTTGATCGGGAGCTTGTGCTGCGCCGACTCTTGCTCCATGAGCGCGACCTCTCCGAACCATTTGCCAATTTTTCCGTCGAGGATCTTGGGCCACATCGCCTCGGGCTTCGGCTTCGCCTCCTCGCGCATCTGGGCGGCGAAGATGTCGCGCTGCTTCGCCACTTCATCGGCGGCGACGCTCTCGCGATTGAGCGCAACCGGGCTCATCGCGGCGATCTGCATCGCTGTCTCTTCCGCGAAGGTGCGCGCCGCCTCGTGGGCTGCCGCCGCGTCCGTGGCCGCCTCGAGCGCGACGAGCACGCCGATCTTGCCAGCCATATGGACATAGCTGAGACAAAAGCCGGATTTTCCGGCCGAAACGGCGACCTTCGCGAAACGGCGGAGCGTGATCTTCTCGCCCACGATGGCCGTCAGCTCGCCCGCCCGCTCGCTCAGCGTCTTGCCCTCGTAGACGAGGCTCTCGAAGCTCGCCCCGACCGGTGCCGCGACCGCTGCGCTCATCGCTTGCGTGACGAGCGCGGCGAATTTCTCATTGCGCGCCGAGAAGTCGGTCTCGATGTTGACCTCGACGATCACCGCCTCGCGTGCGCCCGCGAGCACCTGCGTGCGGATCTCGCCCTCGGCCGCGACCTTGCCCGAACGCTTGGCGCTCTTGGCGAGACCCTTCTTGAGGATGATCTCGACGGCCGAGTCCATGTCCCCGCTCGCCTCCACCAGCGCGCTCTTGCAGTCCGCCATACCGGCCTGCGTGCGCTCGCGGAGCTGCTTGATTGCTTCCATGCTGACGCTGCTCATGCTTCGTTTCCTCGTCGGGCTTGTTTGCCAATTGGCCTTACTTGCCGATCAACCCTTACTTGCCAATCGACCCTTACTTGCCAATCGACCCTTACTTGCCAATCGACCCTTACTTGCCAATCGACCCTTACTTGCCAATCGACAGAGCGCCAGTCAGTTGCGCGCTCCGCGATAGCGAGTGACGGCCACATCCGCCATTCGTTCGGCGCGGCGATCACCACCGGCGCCGCCGTCGCGCGGCTGCTCATCGGATTGGCGACGACGCAATTTGCCTGCGATGCACGCGTCCGCGATGTGCTTGGTGATGAGAGAGATCGACCGGATCGCGTCGTCGTTGCCGGGGATCACGTAGTCGATCACATCGGGATTGCAGTTCGTGTCCGTGAGGGCGACGAGCGGGATGGAGAGCTTGCGCGCCTCCTCGATGGCGATCAGCTCGAGCTGCGGATCGACCACGAAGACCGCGGCCGGCAGCGCGCCCATGCCCTTGATGCCGCCGATGAACTTCTCGAGCCGCTCGCGCTCGCGCTCGAGTCGGACGACCTCTTTCTTCGGCAGCTGGACGTAGGTGCCTTCTTCTTTCATCCGTTCGAGCGTGCGGAGGCGCTCGAGTCCGCCCTTGATCGTGCGGAAGTTCGTGAGCGTGCCGCCGAGCCAGCGGTTCGTCACGAAGTACATCTCGCTGCGGCGAGCCTCCTCTTGAATGATCTCTTGCGCCTGGCGCTTGGTGCCGACGAACAGGATGTGCCCGCCGCGCGCAACGGCCGACGACACGAAGTCGCACGCGCGCTGGAACAGAGTCAAGGTCTGGTCGAGATCGATGATGTGGATCCCGGCACGCGCGCCGTAGATATAGCGCCGCATCTTCGGGTTCCAGCGGCGGGTCTGGTGGCCGAAGTGAACTCCGGCGGCGATCAGGCCGCGGACGTCGATGGGGGCGTCGATCTCCGCCATGGCGGCAGCAGTCTCGGACTCGGGTTCAATCGCGGTTTCGCTCATGGCTGCACTTTCTATCCGGTTATTCCGCCGCTCGCCCCGACGGAGAGCCGCACCTTGGTGCGACACCGGACCGTCGATTGTGCCGGAGAGCGTGTGTGATGAGGTGGCGCCGAGGACATCCCGGCGACGTGGGCCGGGGGAAGTGACACGACCCCTCCCGCACGTCAATCGCTTCAGATCGTCAGCACTTCGCGGTGCTCGCCCCACACGGCGCGCAGGGTGTCGCTCAGCTCGCCAACCGTGGCGCCAAGCTTCACCGCGTGGATGAAGAGCGGCATCAGATTGTCGTCGCCGCGAGCAGCCGCCTCGACCGCCGCAAGCGATGCGCCGATGGCGATAGCATCACGCGACGCACGGAAGGCGCGCAGCCGTCCGACTTGAGCCCGCTCGAGCTCGGGATCGACCCGCAGCACCGGAATTGGCGCGGATTCCGACACGAAGGCGTTTTGCCCGACGACGAGCCGCCGCCGTTCTTCGATGTCGAGCTGGTAGCGGTAGGCGGCCGCCTGGATCTCACGCTGGACGTAGCCTTGCTCGATGGCCGAGACCATGCCGCCGAGCCGGTCGATGTGCTCGAGGTATGCGCGCGCGCCCGCCTCGATGCGACTCGTGGTGGCCTCGACCGCGTAGCTGCCGCCGGCGGCGTCGACGAAATCGGCGAGCCCGGACTCGTGGGCGAGCACTTGTTGGGTTCGGAGCGCGAGCGTGACTGCCTCTTCGGTCGGCAGGCCCAGCGCCTCGTCGAAGCTATTCGTGTGCAGCGACTGACAACCCCCGAGCACCGCCGCCGCCGCTTGCAACGCGACCCGCACGACGTTCAGCTGCGGCTGTTGCGCTTGCAGCGTGACGCCCGCGGTTTGGCAATGAAAACGCAGCGCCTTTGCCTTGTCGGTCTTGGCCCCGAAGCGCTCGCCCATGATGCGGCCCCACAACCGGCGCGCGGCGCGAAACTTCGCGATCTCTTCGATGAAATTGTTATGGCCGTTGAAGAAGAAGCTCAGCTGTTTGCCAAACCCGTCGACATCGAGCCCGGCCCTCGTCGCCGCTTCGACGTACGCGATGCCGTTGCCGAGCGTGAACGCCACCTCTTGCACGGCCGTGCAGCCGGCCTCGCGCATGTGATAGCCGCTGATCGAGATGGTGTTGAAGCTTGGCATCTCGCGCTCCGCGAACGCGAAGACGTCGGCGATGAGGCGCAACGAGGGGCGCGGCGGATAAATGTACGTGCCGCGCGCGATGTACTCTTTGAGGACGTCGTTCTGGATCGTGCCGCGCAAGGCTGTGCGCGAGACGCCTTGTTCTTCACCGACCGCGATGTAGAGCGCGAGCAAGATCGCCGCGGTCGCGTTGATCGTCATCGAGGTCGATACGCGCGCGAGCGGCAACCCAGCGAACAAGGTGCGCATGTCCGCG
Source organism: Myxococcales bacterium (assembly GCA_009692485.1). Classification (GTDB taxonomy): domain Bacteria; phylum Myxococcota_A; class Polyangia; order Polyangiales; family Polyangiaceae; genus SYFR01. The sequence continues at coordinate 12,445 of SHZB01000046.1, read as the reverse complement.
ATCGAGTCGATGGCGACACCGACGCGCCCGACCTCTCCGAGCGCGCGCGCGTGGTCGCTGTCCAAGCCCATTTGCGTCGGCAGATCAAAGGCGACGCTGAGCCCGGTCTGGCCCTGCTCGAGCAAGTAGCGATAGCGGCGGTTGGACTCTTCGGCGGTGCCGAATCCGGCATATTGCCGCATGGTCCAGAGCCGCCCGCGGTACATGCTCGCCTGCACGCCACGCGTGAACGGCGGCACACCGGGGGCCCCGAGATCGCGCTCGCCGTCGAAGCCCAGCCGCTCGAGCGTCGCCGCGTCATAAAGCGAATCGGCATCGCGCGCCTCCTCGCCCGGTCCGCCCGCCAACACGCCGACCCGTACCCCGCGATCGGCACGGACACGCGGCTCGTCGAGCTTCTCTCCGTCGCGGGCAGCCATCGGCTTTCCCCGTATTCGGCTCGGCCGTGCGCGGCAAGCACACCCCTCGCGACCGGCGCGGAACTTGGCCCTCTCGCGCGGCCTCGGCGAAGCCAGCTTCGTGGCCACGGACGGCACCCACCATGGCGCTCGCGACGGCGCCCACCACGGCACGCGCGACGGCACGCGCGACGGCACGCGCGACGGCCTCGCCACCCGCAACGGAGGGCGCGTCCTCACGCTCGAGCGCGCGCTTCGCATCGGTCTCATCCTGCTCGCCGTCGGCGGCGCACCCGCGATGATCTTCGCCCCCGAAGGCTTGCCGCGCCTTCGCACGATCGAGGCCGAACTCGGGAGCGTCGACCGCGAAAACGCCGAGCTACGCCGCGCCATCGACGTGCTCCGCGCGCGCGTGCACAAGCTCCGCGAAGATCCAGCCACGGCCGAGCGGCTCGCCCGCGACGAGCTGGGGCTGGTACGCGAAACCGAGATCGTGTTCCAGTTTCAGAAGTGATCGCCACGCCCTCGCGGGAATCGTCGTCTTGCGGTCCGGGAGGTCTTTGGCCCTCGCGACCGAAAGACTTGGCTGTGCGGCGGGAGCGGGGTTCGCTATACATCGCCGTCCAATTTCGGAGGGATAGCCGTACCCATGTCGATCGAATTGCTCCGGGGAGAGCTCGAGCGTCTCTACTCGCTCGAGGAAATGATGGAACTTGCGAGCCGCCTCATCGGCGTCGAGCCCGATGAAGTGGGGGGCACGGCGTCGCCGGCCTCGTTCGCTCGCTCCCTCACCGAGCATTGCCAGCAAAAGGACGCCGTCGCGGCGCTCGTCGATGCCATCGTCGGGACGCGCAAAGATGCATCACCGCGGCTGCAGAAGCTGGTCGATGATTTGTTGCGCGCACCGCTCGAGCTCAAGACCGGCGACACCTTCGGCCAATTCACGATCTTGCGTAAGCTCGGTGCCGGGCCGAACGGCAGCGTGTACGCCGCAAAACGTGACGAGCAGAGCGTCGTCGTCAAGGTGTTGCATACCGCCGCGGTGCACGATCGAAGCAGCGTGCAGCGCTACCTGACACGCAACCGGCTGCTCTCACACGGCGACTGCGCCCACTTGCCATCAGGCCTGCTCGCTAGCTCTGCCGCGGGACGGCCGTTCATCGCCTACGAATACTTCGATGCGCGGCCGCTCTCGACCCGCGTGGGCCGCACCGGCGCGCTCCACATCAACGAGGCAAGACCGCTGCTCCACGGTGCGCTCGTGGCGCTCAAGTCCCTGCACGATCGCAAGCTCGTGCACGGCGCCGTGAAGCTCGAGAACGTGCTGATCAGCAAGCGCGATGACGGCACCGCACACGTCGTCCTCGTCGATGCCGGCGGAGATCTGCTGACCTCGGCGTGGGTCCATTCCGACATCGCGACCACGGGCGGCAACCGCATCAAGGGCATGTCGCCCGAGCAACTCAAGGGGCTCGGCACGACGTCACGCAGCGACATGTACGCGTTCGGCGCGATGCTCTTCGAGGCGCTCACCGGCAAGCCGCCCTACGACGAGCAAAGCGCGAGCGATCTCGTCGTCGCGCATCTCTCCAAGCAGCCGCCGCGCGCCGCCGACGCGGCTCCACGTGGGTGGGTCTCCGAAGAGCTGAGCAATCTGTGCGCTCGGCTGCTCGACAAAGATCCGGCGCGAAGGCCCGACGCCGAGGCCGTGCTCGCGTTCCTCGGCCCAGCCGAGAAAGAGAAAGAGCCCATCAGCGAAAGCGACCTCGCCGACGCGATCGATGCGCTCGTGGCCGATCCATCGGATGGCGAGGCTGCGATCCTCGTAGAGCTCACGCTCGAGCGTGCCGCAGATCCGCGCCGGGTCGCGGAAGCATTCCTCATGGCCGCCGACACCCTCGACATCGCGGCCTCGGCCAGCAGCGCGATGGGGGCAGAGACCGGAGCCGTCGCCGAGATGAGGGCAGAGGCCGCTCGCGATCGCGCCGACCAGGTCAAGCGTACACTCTTCTTCCGCTCCGCTCGGGTGTTCGAGACCAAGCTCAAGGATTTCGCTCGCGCGGAAGAGGTGTATCGCCGCCTGCTCGCGCTCGACCGGACAAACGACGTCGCCCAGACCGGCCTCGAAAACGCGCTCAAGGCCCAAGACAAGCTCGATGAGCTGGTCGAAGAACTGCTCGCTCGCAGCGCCGCGAACGAGAGCCACAGCGAGCGCGCGCGGGCGCTCAACAAGATCGGCCACCTCTACGCAGGACCGCTCGAAGATCTCGATCAGGCCGTGTTCGCGTTCGCCCAGGCCCTCGCTCAGGACGTGCAAAACGAGGGCTTCGCCGAAGATCTCGCGAGGACGGCCGGCACGAACATGCAGCTCTGGGCCGAAGCGATGCGCTCGCTCCACGAGGTGAGCCAGCACCCGCGCATGCCCGAAGAAGTGCGCGTTTCGCTTTTTCTGCGCCTCGGCAACTGGTACGCCGAGAAAATTAGCCGACCCGATCTGGCCGTCCCGTGCTTCGAGACGGTCCTCGCGATCGACCCCGCACACGAGGGTGCGCTCGAGGGCATGACCGGGGTGTACCGCAAGGCCCAACAATGGCGCGAGCTCGTCGCCGTGCTGCTCACGCGTGTTGATCGAGCGCTCATGCCCGAGCGGGCGCGGGATCTTCGCGCCGAAGCGGCCACGATCCTCGACCTGCGTCTCAACGATCTCGGCAGCGCGCGCGAGCTCCACGAAAAGACGCTCGCAGAAGACCCCGGCCACTTGCAGACCGTCGAGGCGCTGGCCCGCATTTACCAGCGCAACGAGGACTGGGCCGGCTACGCCAAGATCCTCGAGCGTCAGGCCGCGGCGCTGGTTGGCGCGCAGCGGGCCGAGAGCTTCTACCGCATCGGCGAGCTCTACGAAGACCAGCTTCGCGATCTGCCCGAGGCACAGAAGCGCTTCGAAGCGGCGCTCGAGCTCGACGCAACGAACCTGAATGCTCTGCGTGGTCTCGACCGCGTGTTCAATCGCACCGGGCGCTATCAAGACCTGCTCTTGAACCTCGAAAAGCAGCGCGCACTCGCGGCCACGCCTCGGCAGAAAATCCAGCTATTTTTGCGCAGCGCCGGCATCTACGAAGAAGAGTTCCTCGATCACGCGAAGGCGGCGGAGTGTCTCGAGCAAGTCCTCGCTGCCGACGCCGTGCACGAGGGCGCCATCGCGTCCTTGATGCGTCACTACCGCGCGCTCGCACGATGGGACGACGTCGCCGAGCTCTTCGACCGCTCGCTGCGCGTCGCAACCGAGCCAGAGCGCCGCATCGCCTTGCTGCTCGCCCAAGGGCGCGTCTTGCTCGACCAGATCGGCTCGCCGGCGCGCGCACGTCTCGCGTATGAGGCCGTGCTCGAACTCGATCCAAAACATGCGAGCGCGCTCGATTCCTTGGCAAACGTCCGCGCCGCAACTGGCGACGCCCTCGCTGCCCTCGCGGCGGTCGAGTCGCTCGCAGAAAAAGCAGAGACGCCCTCCGCCAAGGCCGATCAGTGGCTTCGCGCGGGTCGCATCCTCGCGACCCACGGCGACCGCGACGGCGCGATTCAGCGCTTCAAGCTCGCGCTCGAGGCCTTGCCGACGCACGCAGCCGCAGGCGATGCGCTGCGCGATGCCTACCTCGCTCGCGGCGACGCCGGCAGCGCGGTCGAGCTGCTCAAGACGGAGATCGACCGCACCGATGGCGCCCTCGCGAAGGCCCGCCTTTGCCACGATCTCGCGGTGCTACTTCGCGATCGCGCCGCCGACTTCGAGGCCGCACGCGAAGCCGCAGACCGCGCGGTCACGCTCGACCCGACCCACGTCGGCGCCCTCTTGCTCCTCGGCGATCTCGCCTTCGACCGGGGCGCATTCCTCGAAGCCGCCACGCACTATGGCGCGCTCACGTCGCGCATCCACGCGCTTCCCGCGGACGACGGCAAGCGCATGCTGATGCGGTTCATCGACTCGCTCGCGCATACCGGCTCGACCGAAACTGCGATGAGCACGGTGACGATCCTGCTCGAGCTCGCACCGGACGATCCCGCCGCGCTCGCACGTGCCGCGCGGGTGCATCTCGACTCCGGCGATGCGGCCGGCGCGGTGGCAAAATATGTTCAGTTGTTCGAGCGCTTCGGCGACGCGCTCAGCGCTGAGGCCCGAGGCGACGATCTCGTTCGTTATGGCCGCGCGCTCGCGAAAACAGGACGCGCCGCCGAAGCCATTCAGCCGCTGACGGACGCGGCCGACCTCATGCCGGGCTCCCTCGAGCCGCTCGAGGCGCTCGTGCAAGTCTACGAAGCAGAAGGGCAATGGGAAGAGGTGGTTCGCATCCGCCAGCGCCGCCTCGACATCGCCGAGGGTGAAGAACGAGCGACCCTGCTGCTCGAGATCAGCGAGGTGTTCGCCACGCGGCTGATGGACGCGACGCGCGCCGGCAAGACCCTTGTCGCCGCCCTCGAAGAACGTCCCGACGATCGCCGCGTCCTCACGCGCTTGATGAAGCTCTATTCGAAGGAAAAAGACTGGAGCAAATTGCTCGACGTCGTCCTCAAGCTGGCCGAGGGCGTCGATGACAAGCTTCAAAAGGCGAAGTACATCCACACCGCCGCCTCCGTGGCAGCACGTCAGATGTCGGACTTCGCGCGCGCCGACGAGTACCTCACGCTCGTCATCGAGTTCGACCCGAACAATGACCGCGCCTACCTCGACCAGATCGCCGTCCGCGAGCAAAAGGGCGATTTCGAAGGCATGGCGGCGCTCAGCGTGACGACCATCGAGCGCGCCGCGAGGGCCGGTGACACCGGGACGACGGTGTCGCTCCTCGATCAGCTCGCGCGGACCTACCACGAACGATTGGGTCGGCCCGAAGACGGAGTCGCCGCGCTCGAAAAAGCGCAGGCGCTCGACCCGGACAACACCGCTCGCGCCGAGAAGCTCTACGACCTCTACTCCGCGGACGTCGAGAAATACCTCGAGAAAGCCGTCGCCCATCAGTCGGCTGAGATCGGGCGCGACCCCTTCAACGCACAGGGCTACCGAAAGCTTCGCAAGCTGTTCACGCAGGCGAAAGAGCCCGATCCGGCATGGTGCGTCTGCCAGGCCCTCCACGTGATGAGCTGCGCCGAGCCCGACGAAGAGCGTTTTTTCCGAAGAATGCGGGCAGAAAACGCCGCCGAGGCGCGCGAGCGGGTCAGCCCCGAGGATTGGGCCAACACGCTGACCCACGAGCTCGTCGATCCGCTGATCACGGACATCTTCCGCATGATCGAGCCTGCCGTCTTGGCGCGCAACGCGAGGCCGCTCGAGCAGCTAGGCTTCCCGCTGCAATACGCGATCGATCTCGCGATGCATCCCTACCCGATGTCGCAGACCATGTTTTACGCGGCCGGGGTGCTCGGCATGACGCCCCCGCCCACTTTCTTGAATCCCCAAGATCCCGGGGGTATTTCGTTCCTGCACGGTCAACCGCCAGCCGTCGTGCTCGGCCAAGCGGCGCTCGCCACCGAGCTGCCAACCCAAGCGGCGGCCTTCATCGCGGCCCGTCACCTCACCTACTACCGACCGGGCGTGTACGTTCGACACTTGGTGCCCACCGGCACCGGGCTGCGCGCGTGGCTGTTCGGCGCAATCCGCCTCATCCATGAGGGCTTTCCGGTCGCGGCAGAGCTCGAGAGCACCGTCCGCGAGAACGTCGCCGCGATTCGCTCGATGCTCGACGGGCCCACGCGCGAGCAGCTCGGAAGCGTGGTCAGCAAGCTCTTGCAGGGCGGCTCGATCGATCTCAAGCGCTGGGTCGCGAGCGCCGATTTGACGGCCGATCGCGCGGGGCTGCTCGTTTGCCATGATCTCGAGATCGCCTGCGAGATGATCAAGGCCTCCGACGATGCTACCGCCGCGCTCCCGCAGAAAGACCGCATCCGCGAGCTCACGCTCTTCACGGTGAGCCCCAAATACTTCGCCATCCGAAAGCGACTCGGGATCTCGGTCGACTCCTGACGCGCGACGAGCATTCGACGGCGTCGACGGCGTCCTTGGTATGCCGGCCTCCGTCGAGTAGGATGCGTCGCTCGGCTCCCGCGTCCGTGCAGGCTCATTTCCGCGCGCACTCGTTTCGGGGCTGAAAGGATCGACCCATGGCAATTCAACTCAAAAACTTGGCATTCTCGCTCGCGCTCATCGTGCTCGCTTCCGGGCTGCTTCTGCCGGCCTGCAGCGATGATGGCGACGGCGGCACCGTCCCCGTGACGACATCGGGCGGCACCGGCGGTGACACGAACACGGGTCTGTGCCTGCTCAACAGCTGCAGCGAGGACGCCCACTGCGACGGCTGCCCCGACGGACGCAGCACCTGCCTCGAGAGCGAGAACCGCTGCGTCGCGTGCGATCCGGCCACGGGCAGCGGCTGCAAGACTGGCGAGAAGTGCTCGCCCTACGGTCTTTGCGTCCCCGGTGGCCTCGAGTGCACCGCCGACGCGATGGGGAATCCCACGGTGAAGTGCGCAAAAAACAGCGACTGCGCCGCGTGCAGCCCGATGCACCAGGTCTGCGACACCGCCGCGGGCAAGTGCCAGGCGTGCACCGCGACCAACACGCAACACTGCCTCGCGAGCGACATTTGCCTCGGTGGAAAATGCTCGCCGAAGTGCCCAAAGAGCTGCACGAAAGACAACGACTGCGGCCAATGCGGCGGCCCCGGCAACGAGAAGCACGCGTGCAACAACCACAAGTGCGGCCAATGCTCGGACACTTTCCCATGCCCGTCCGGCCAGAACTGCCTCAACGGCATCTGCACGCCGCCGTGCGGACTACCGGGCCCGGATGCCGGCACCTGCACGACGACCGAAGACTGCCAGTTCTGCGGCGATCAGAAGGCCGTCAAGAAGTGGGACTGCAAGACCCCGGTCAATGACCCGTCGCATGGCTTTTGCGTCCCGCCCGCCAACGGTTGCTCGGACTTCGGCCAAAGCGTCTTCGTGCTGCCGCCTCCCTTCGACCAGTACACGCAAGCCTGCTCGAAGGACGCCGACTGCGTGCAGTCGAAGGCCGGTATCACCTACAACGTCGGCAAGCTCATCAAGGATTTGATTGGCACCGACACGATCGACGTCGGCTTCAAGGAGATCAAGCTCCAGGACGCCAACGTCACCTATCCGATGCCGCTCTGCGCGAGCGTGAAGATCAACGAGAGTCTGAGCTGCGGCATCTGCGTGCCATGCAAAGAGGACGCGGATTGCAAGCCCATCGCCGTAAATCCAATCCTGCTCAGCCTCTTCAAGGGTGACGCCATCGCATCACTGGCGGGCATCGTGCTCGTGCAGCTGATCTGGGGCGACGACGAGGACCCCTCGCTGCACTTCTTCTGCCAGCCGGTCGCAGCCGGTTATGGCGCCTGCATCCCCTGCGGTGATCCGACGCAGCCCTGCGGCAAGAGCGGCGGCGGCATGGGCTCGGGCATGTGCGACCACAAAGTCTGCGACGCGGGCGGCCCTCTCAACACGAGTTGCAGCGACTGTGCCGCCAACGTCTGCGCGCAAGACTCTTACTGCTGCGACACGTCGTGGGACGCGCAGTGCGTCAAAGAGGCCGACACGTACTGCAACAACGTCTGCACCGGCGGCGGCTCATGCCAGCATGATCCCTGCACCGAGGGCGACGCGCTCAGCGCCGCATGCGGGCAGTGCGTGACGGACATCTGCGCGGCGGACTCGTTCTGCTGCTCGCAGAAGTGGGACTCCCTGTGCACGACGGCCGCGGCCAACACCGCGAAATTCCCGTCTTGCGCGAGCGCCTGCGGTGGCAATGCCGCGTGCGCCCACGACGAGTGCGTCGCTGGTGGGGCGCTCGTCAAAGCCTGCTCGAGCTGCGCCACGAGCGTCTGCAACGCGGACGCGTGGTGCTGCACCAACGAGTGGGACACGCTCTGCGTCGACAAGGCGAAGAAGTTCCCGAGCTGCGCGTGCAACTGAGGCTCACGCGCGCGACAAAGGGCAATTGCGCCTGACTGGCAATTGCGCCTGAGTTGGGCGGTCATCGAGTGTGTTGGAGATCCGACACACTCCTAGGCCACTCGTCATGCACTGACGAAAGAAGGCCCGGGCCGCCCGTTTTTTTGTGGCTCTTTTTGTCTGCTACGCTATCGAGAGTCGAGTGTCGAAGCGGGCCCACCTCCGAGCGGTCATCGTGCTCGCCGTGTGTGCGCTCACGGTGTCGGTCACTTCGCATGCGCGCGCATTTTGCCGCAGCACGACGTGTTCGGCCGACTGCCCGCGTGACATCGAGGACTGCAAGACCACAGGCGAGAAGCTGTTCTGGCCGACCATGTGCGTCGGCTTCAGCCTCCAAGAGGACGCATCCGCTCACATCGAGTTTGCGGTCTTCAAGGACGCCGCGCTGAAGAGCTTCGTCGCGTGGAGCGACATCGAGTGCGCGGACGGCCCCGCGACGATGGCGTTTCAAGAGCTCGCGAGCGTCGCGTGCCATCAGGCCGAGTTCAATCCGACGAGCGCCAACGCCAACATCGTCCTCATTCAAGACAATCGCTGGAGCTACCACTCTGCCGACAACACGCTCGCGAAGACGACGGTCACGTTCGACACGAAGACGGGGGAGATCTTCGACGCCGATATCGAGCTGAATCACGCCTACAACGAGTTCACGGTCGGCGAGGACGTCGTCATCTACGATCTGCAGTCGATCTTGACCCATGAAATCGGCCATTTCATCGGCCTCGATCACACGCCCGACTACACCGCCACGATGAATGCCGCCTACGAGCCGAGCACGATCGATCTGCGGACCATCGCGGCGGACGACGAAGCCGCCCTTTGTGCCGCATATCCGCCAGACCGCGACGCGAAGTGCATCGCCACTCCCAAGGGAGGCCTCGCTTATCTTTGCGATGGTACCGAGGTCCCCGAAGAGGGATGCGCCATCGCGCGCGGTAAGCTTGAGCCTTCCGTGCCGCTCGCGGGTCGTCGTGTCGGCCTCGGCCTCGCGCTGCTAGCCTTTCTAGCGCAACAATCGCGGCGACGGCGACCACGCGCCCTGACGCGCTAGCTCGAAGGCGGGACCTCTTCACGATGAAGCTCATCACCAAGCTCAGCCCCACGGTCGGCGCGCTCGCCCTCTTCGCGCTCGCCGTCGCGTGCCCATCCACCGACGCCGGCGACCAGATCTGCGTCCCCGACGAGAACATCTTTTGCCGCTGCCCCAACGGCGCTCCCGGCACGAAGCTGTGCGCGCCGGACGGCTCCGGATTCTCCGCGTGCGTGGTCGGTTTCGGTGAGCCCTGCGGCGACCGCCCCGCCGGCCAAGGCGGCAATGACCCGACCGGGATGGGCGGCTCCGGCAGCACGACGATGAGCAGCTCGACCGGCGGCCCTGTCGGGGACAAACCGCTGTACGAGGGATGCGCGGCGGACAGCCAATGCCAGTCGGGGCTTTGCCCCATGGGGTTTTGCACCAAGCCGTGCACCGACACGAAAGAGTGCACCTTCAACGTCGGGGAGTGTGTCGACTTTCAAGCCGACGGCAACGCGCAGTGCTTCCCTGTTTGCCATTCACAGGCGGACTGCTCGGGCTTCGGGTGCGCAGGAAACCTCTGCAGCGAGTGCGGGTTTGGCTACGCGATCGACGATTGGCCCATTGCCGTTTGCGCCGACTGGGGCAACAAGCTCGCATATCCCCCCGAGGGCAGCGAGTGCACCAAAGACGCGGATTGCAACCTTGGCCACGTCGGCGCCGAGCGCGTGTGCGGCAAATTCTCCCAGGTGTGTGTCGCTGGCTGCTACGCGAGCAGCGATTGCCCCGCCGGCACGTCCTGCAACGGCGCCGGCAGCCTCGGCGAATGCAAATAGCGCCGCCACCGCCCGGCGTGACAGGCGCGACCGAGTAGATGGAGCTTCGCGACGCAGTCCTCTTGGGGTTGATCGAGGGGCTCACCGAGCTCTTGCCGGTCTCGTCCACCGGACACCTCATTCTGTTAGGGAGTTATCTGAGGCACGAGGGTGACGCCGCCAAAGCCCTCGACGTCGTCATTCAGCTCGGCGCCGTACTGGCCATTGCGCTCTACTTTCGTAGGCGCCTCCAGACGGAGTTCCGGGGTCTCGTCCTTCGCCGACCGGAGAGCATCCGCCTCGTGTCGAGCCTCGCCGCGGCGTTCGTGCCAACGGCAGCCGTAGGCCTGATGGTCAATCGCTTCGTGAAGGAGCACCTCTTCGCGCCCATTCCGGTCGCCTTCGCGCTCGCGGTCGGCGGCATCGCGATGCTCGCGGTCGAGCGACGCACCACCGCGAAAGAGCCTCGGGAAGGTCTCGCGCACCTCGGTCCGCGCGAGGGCTTCATCATTGGCCTGTTTCAATGCCTCGCGCTCTGGCCCGGAGCCTCCCGCTCGATGACGACCATCGTTGGGGCGCGGCTCTTGGGACTTGGCAATAGCACCGCCGCGGAGTTCTCTTTTCTGCTCGCCCTACCGACGCTCGGAGCTGCGACGGCCTACGACTTCGTACGGCATGGGAGGCTCATCCTCGACATGCCTGGCGGACCCGAAGCGCTCTTGGTGGGCACCCTCGTCTCCTTCCTCGTCACGTTGCTCGTGATCGCGCTGTTCTTGCGCTACGTCAGCAAGGTCGGGCTCGCGCCGTTCGCGATCTACCGGCTGCTCTTGAGCGCCGCGGTGCTCTGGTTCTGCCTCTAGCCGCAAGACGCGTTCAGCCTCGACGGCTTGCGCAGCCATCGAACAACTTCGCCCTTCGCACTTCGCCCTTCGCGCCGCGTCCCGCTGGCCTAGACTCGCGCCCCGGCACCACCCCATGAAGCACGATCACCAAGGCCCGCCCTCCCCCGAAACCAGCGCCGAAGGCCTCGGTCGCCGTACCCTCGACGCACTCGACGACGGTAGCGCCAAGGGCCTCGTCCCGCTCACGTCGCTCGATCCGCTGCACACCAACACCGCCACCGAGCTGCTCCGGGCGATGGCCCACACGTCCTTCGGCGGGCGCCGCGTTGGGGAGGCAGCGGACATCCTCTACGCGATGACGACCGAGCCAAGCTGTCGGGTGATCGCCACGCTGAGCGGCGCCATGACCGTCGCAAAAATGAGCATGGTCATCGTCCGCATGATCCAGAACGGCATGATCGACGCCATCGTCTCGACCGGCGCCCTCATGTCGCACGGGCTCAGCGAGGGCATTGGCCTACAGCACTACAAAGTCCCAAGCGAGCTCGACGACGAGGCCATGTACAAGAAGGGATACAACCGCGTCTACGACACGCTCGAGCTCGAGAGCAATCTCAACAGCGTCGAGGCCTTCGTCCGCACGGAGCTCGAGAAGCTCGATCCGACCGAGACCTTGACCAGCGAACGGTTCTGCCGCGTTCTCGGCGAGGCGCTGCTCGCGCACGGCCACGAAGACTCGATCCTCGGGGCAGCTGCCAAGCGCAACGTGCCAGTTTACATTCCAGCCTTCACGGACTGCGAGGTGGGGCTCGACGTCGCGACTTGGGCCATTCGCCGGGCGATCGCTGCCGGCGGCTCCGCGACAACCGCCGAAGAGCTGTTCGCCGCGAACCGTGTCCCGGCCTATAACCCCTTTGGCGATTTGCTCAGCTACGCCCGCTTCATCGGCGCAAGCGAGCGCATTGGGATCTTCACTATCGGCGGCGGCGTCCCGCGCAACTGGGCACAACAGGTCGGGCCCTTCTTCGACTTGCTCAACGTCCGGCTCGGCCTCGAGCTACAGCCGCCGCGCTTCCATTATGGAGTTCGCATCTGCCCAGAGCCGGTACATTGGGGCGGTCTGTCCGGCTGCACCTATTCAGAGGGTGTGAGCTGGGGCAAATTCGTCCCCGAGCGTGAAGGTGGCCGCTATGCGGAGGTCCATTGCGACGCGACCGCGGTTTGGCCGCTCATCGTTCGCGGCGTGCTCGAGCGACTGGGCGTCACCGCATGAGCGCGGCTATTGCCATGATCCCCCGGCGGCTATTGCCATGAATCAGAGCGGCTATTGCCATGAGGCCCGCGGCTATTGCCATGAAT
>SHZB01000045.1 GCA_009692485.1 Myxococcales bacterium | reverse complement strand
TCCACCCCGCGGCAGCTCGCCCTTTACCAAGCCCTCGCGCACGCGCCGCCCGAATTTCTCCACGTTCCGCTGGTGCACGGTCCCGACGGCGAGCGCCTCGCGAAACGCCACGGCCAATCTTCCGTCGCCGAGCTGCGCGGTCGCGGCCTATCGGCGAATAAACTCATCGGCTGGCTCGCCGCAAGTCTCGGCATGCTCCCGCCGGGCACCGAAGCCACGGCAGCGAGCCTCGTCGGGCACTTCAGCCTCAGTGCGCTCAGCACCGAGCCCGCGCAGGTCGAGCCACGTGAGCTGTTTGGCGCGGAATCCTCGGCGCCCGCCCCCTGAGCACGGACGATCGCCGCCTCGCGCGAAGCTTCACCGTGTCCTTCTCTTCGTTACCATGAACACCTCCCGGCCAGCTCCTGGCGGGCCTCGTTGGGCGTCCACAAAACCGGCGCGAGATCATCTCACCCGACGTTGGCACAGAGGGGAGATCAAGCCGACGCCGGGACTGTGTGCTCGCCGAATGTCAATTCGGTGCGGTGACTGCGGCCGCCGCCTTGTCGTTGGTGAGCGGACGGCCCTCTCGAAAATCACGCCAAAGCCCTGGTCGTGCGTGCTCCGAAGCGTCGGTCACCTGCGCCATCTGCCCAGCCGCGCGGAATGCCCATCCTTGGAACTCGTTCGGCGACGCATCCACGAGGCCGCTCTCGGTCCACACGACAACTTCCTTCGATGCGGTTAAAGCGGCAACGGCGTGGAGGACGGCCCCGTCGGAGGGACGCAGGAAGTGCCCCTCTCGCTCGAGGACAGCCAAAAGCTCCTGCTCCTCTGTCCCGAACCAAAATATCTCGGTCCATTGTGTCACCGCCGGCAGCTCGAACCTCCATCGCACAGCGCCCGAGGCCACGTCGATGACCGCCACCTCCGCTCCGCACCCGAACGCCTTCTCGCATCGATCGCGCGCGACGGCGACGAACTGCTTGGACGGGGAGACCTGGAACGACAGCGCGCCACCGAGCGTCGTCATGGCCTTGCCCGAGCTTGCATCCCACAGCGCCAACGTCCCGCCACCGAACGCAAGCGTCCGAATGAGGGACAGGCGCACGGTTTTTTCTGCGTCGTTCGGAAGAGAGCCTGAACCCACCTTCGCGACGACGGCAACGGGCTCGTGATCAGTCGGCACCTCCTCCTCGTCGCGTCGACGCTCCATGCACGCGCTATCCGTCGAACAAGGATCCGGATAGCCCGATGAGAGCGCGCCGGTCTTCAAATCGAACCCGACTCTGCCAGCAAACCGCAGCGACGCCGCTCCAGAGTGCCCCACTCCAAAGTGAAAGATCTCTTTGCCCGACGCAACATCAAAGAAGCGGGCGCGACGGGACACCTTGATAACAGCGAGCACGCTCTCATTGAAGAGCCATTGCAGTGTAGCACCGTTCCACTTGCCAGTCCCGAGCGAGCGCTTCTTTCGCGTTTTGGTGTCGAGAATAACGAGGGCTTTTTTTCTATCTACGAAGGCGACGTGTCGTCCACTCGGGGACATCATAACCAGGTCCTCGTCTCGGCATTCTACGCGAATGCGAGTTTGATGGGGCCCAGTGAAAATGCACTCTGTTATCTTTCGTGTGGAGCCTAGCATGCGACCAATCCAAACAGATTTGTCAATAACCCTTGTCGTCCAGAGTCCGTCCGACGAGGCCCTGCCGCTATCCCAATGCCGCGGTATGCCGCCGCCGCACTCTTCGGCTCCGAGGGCGGTCCATTCGGCGGAGTTTGCCCCAAACGACACTGCAGCCCCTCCGAGGATGCCGGGAACACAGAACCGAAGCGTGTCGCCTTTCCACACGGGTTCACCTAGGCTCCAATCCTCTTGTAGGACTTGCCTCCAGACTGGGGGGGCACCTTGCCGTATCCAGACGGAGACCTGTCCATGAAGCCACACTGCAATCCGTGTTTGGGTGTCGTCAAAAGCGAGAAAAAAAGTGCCAAACGACCCGTAATCGCTGTGTAGGCCATTCCGCCCGCTAGAGCCAGCGTTCCCCGGGTCGTAGGGTCGGGGGGAGATATGGAATTGATTCACCAAGCGCGCCGGCACTACCCAGTGGTCGACGGGCCGTGTGCGGTGCGGCTCGATCGCGACGGGCGTGAGCGGCGCCTCGACCGACGTGGGCGACGGAACCGGTAGGTTGACCCGGACCATGGCGGCGGCGCGAGCGGGAGCCGCGGGGCTGCACGGAGCGGTGCCAAACAGAAGCGCGAATAGGGCACCGCCACGAGCGGTAAACCGAACGACGTCGTGAAGTTTCATGACCTGCCTCATCAGCATCTCTTGAGTTCCCATGGTCTCTTTGGCCGCTTGCCTTCGCGCGCTCGGTAACCCCAGACACGAATGACTACAAGCGACATCATGCGATATCCAGCGCGGGAGGAGGGGCAAAAACCGCCGCCGCAGTCGCCCCAACCAGACCCTCCCAAGCGAATTCAACCAAGAGTCCGTCGTGTGCGACCTCCCCGAGGTTCCACGCAAACCACCCCAGCAATTTGTAGGGCGTGATGAAATCGCGGAGGAGAAGATTCATGATGTTCGTGAAAGGGACGCGTTCGGCGGGTTGCAGGAAATCACGAAATGATTTACGGCCTCCTTGTGCGGTCGCGGCCGATGTAATGTTCCCTCGCTTCCATTCGTCCGTGCCGATGCGGGCGATCATCGCCTTGATGACGTCCTTTGCCCCTCGATAGTGCGGCGCGCCGAGGCGCTTGTCGAAGACGGTGGGGTCGATGGTCTCGTCGTGAAGGGCTTCCTTCAAGAGCCGACTCATGATGACCGCTAGCCACTCGACGCTCTCTGGAGACGCTGGGTCTTTCGCGCTTTTTCGCAGGAACCGCAGGTCGAGTTGGTAAGTATCGCGAACGTCGTCAGACACGCTCAGCTTCTTGAACTGGGTATCGAAGGGGCGAAGCGCCCGCGAACTCCCAGCGGTAGTCGCGTCATACAAGAGGAACTCGATTGGTTTTTTTGCGTTGCGCAAGTCCGCAAGCTCGGTGAGCCGCGTTAGCACGTCACCGAGTTTATTGGGGGTACCGATCTTCAGCATGTCGTCTCGATAGAGGCAATCGAAGACCACGAGGCGTTTCACGTTCCTGAGATAGGGACCGAGCATGGTCCCGGAGGGTAAAGACGGAGTGTCGTCGGTCTCCGCTGCGCCCACGACATCGCGACTCGTCGTAGTGGGGCTGTCCATGGCCTGGTTGGGGCCGCGGGTGTTCATGATGGTCGCGTAGAGCCCGCGGTATCCCGTACTAAAGGCCGCGAGGATGTCGATCTCCCACAGAGCGGTCACGCCCGCCCGCGAGAGGAGGCGTTCGATCTGTGCGCAGGTGATCCCGACCGCCCAGTGCTTGTGTTTGAACCCGACTCCACGGACGCGGCGGGTGTGCATCCACTCATATCCCTCCGTCCCGGGGACGACGATGATGATTCGATCGCTTGTAGCCTCGAGGTAATGCCGTACCCCGTGCCGGTACAAGTCATCGCCGACTCCGAAGAGGAGCGTGATCTTCGCGTAGTCGCTGCTGAACGAGTCCGGTTTGAAAATTTCGTAGCGCTGCCACTGCTGTCCTCCGAACTCTTCGTTGACCGCGACATGGACCCACGTCGCGAGTTTTCGCCGTGGGAACTTCGACGCGTTGACCGTGGAATTTCCCGGATCGGTTTCGAGCGGAGGACCCGCGTTGGGGGACGGCGTCTTGCCTTCGAACTTGATGATGTGCTTGTCCAGGTCCTCGTCGTCTCCGGCGGTCGTCGGCGCATTACCGGCGGGAAAGCCGAGTTCTTTGATCACGCGCGGAGGTTCATTCTCGACCTCGACCTCGTCCTCGTCCCAGTCCTGGTTCTCGGGCTTCGGTGGAAGCACCTCGGGATCAAAAACTCCACCGATGTAGGCCAAATTCTCGAGCGGATTGAAATCGTAGAGCCTCCGACTCTTCAAGCGGTTGCGCTTGATCGCCCCAACCACCTGCAAAACCATTTTTGCGTCCTTTTGCTCGGGGCTCAACTTGTCAGGCCCAGCACTGTGTGGATTCCCATTCAATCGCGTTGAAGGCTTGTCACTTGCCTCGTCCGCGAACCAAGCGTCTTTGCGCCAGTCGCGGAAGAAGCGCGGTGCTCTCGTTTGCCGAGCCACGGGGGTCTCCGAAGTAGCATCGACCGTGATAGGAGGGTCAGCCATGGTCGTGCGGATTTCTAGTCATGGGTGAATGATGTGGAGCAAGGCGACCGTATCTGCGTCGGCCTCGCCGGTGGCGTCCAGTTGGTTTGCGATTTGGTAGGCGCGCAGAGCGTCCTTGAGGCGAGGGGTGAGCTCGGCGACGGGAGGCCCCGAAGGAAAGCCTAGATTCGCCAGGCGCTTCTGCAGATCGGGGGGTGAGTCGGCCGGGCCCACCTTTGCGAGCACCAGGACCCACTCTTGTGTCGGCCCGGTGGGATAGTCCGCCTTCCACACGATGAGCCGGCCGGTCTTTGCGACCGCCGGCACCGTGGCAGACATCCGACCTGTGCCGTCGGTTTTTCCTTCCAGGGTGACGCTGCCGACGATGATGCAATAGGGCTTGTCCGCGTACGCAATTTGGTTTTCGTCAAAGAGACGGAGCGCGACCTTCACGATGTCCGCCGGCGCCGTCACCCCCGCCGCGTCCGAGAGTGCTTGCTCGTCCGAGTTCAAGAGGATTTTCTCGCCGCGAACGCTTGCGTTCTTCGTCAGGCTGAGACGCGCCGACTCGCTGACGAAGTGCATCTGTTTCGCCATGATCTCGGCCCGCTCGGTCAACTTGAGAACGGGGCCGCCATCCCCGCCGCCGCGCATGACCACCTCTTTGGTCGCGACGGTCTCGATCGTCGGTGAACTGATCCGGATCCGATCCGGCAGGATCTCGATCGAACTCTGGCCCGAGCGGAGCAGGATGCTTTCGTCGCCCACGAATTCGCTGACGCCCGACGTGCGATGCATCGCCCGGCCCCAAACGAAGTGGAGCGAGTCGCCGCTGCGCTCGGTGGGGGTGCCCACGATGACGCTGCGAGCGACCTTGGCAACGACGTGATCGGATCCGCTCACCGTCGCCTGCCGGTCTCCTTGGACGTCGCTGTTTTCATCGCCTCCCGTGCTCAGCTCGCGATCGCCTGTGGCGATCGACTTCATGCTGCCGTTGAGAGACTCGGTGCGAGGGCCCGTGAGCTCGAACGAGGATGGTCCGGTGATCGTCACGTTTTCGCCGCCGCTCACGACTCGGGTCCTCAGGCCTCTTACGACCTCGGTCGAAGTGCCCTGAATGGTAGTGGTCCTGTCGTTTCCAATGACGGTTTCCCGATCATGGAGGACCGCCTCTTTCAGGTCCTTTTGCGCACGGATAAGGACGACCTCTTCACCGGCCGCATCGTCGAAGGCGAGCTCATTGAATCCGTCGGATTTGGGAGTCGACTGTGTTCTGAAGCCGCTCTTCGCCTTGAATTCTGGCAGATTGTAGGGAGGCGGATTCAATGCGTTGTTGACGGTCCCCACCACGAGCGGTCGGTCGGGGTCACCTCCTTCGAAGAGAACAACGACCTCCATCCCCACGCGCGGGATGAATTGAGAACCCCACCCCGGGCCGCTCCAGATCTGCATTGTCCGCAGCCAGCACGAGGACTTCTCGGTCCGTGGCCGCCGGTCCCAGTGAAAGTGGACCTTCACGCGCGCCTTCGAGTCGACGTGGATCTCTTCGCCCGCCGGCCCAACGACGGTGCCGGTCTCGGCGCTGTGAATGGAGCCGCGAGACGGCCGCTTGGCGGGATAGGGGACCTGGGACGGGACCGCTTCGAACGCGCTCTCGTAGCGCGGGGATCCGCTCTGCTCGGGCCCGAGATCGAGGCGATGCTTCACGTCGATCACCGCCCACGCCTGGTTGAGATCTTGCTCGGGGTGATCCGCGAGCATGAACACGAGGCCTGGCGCGAGCGCGACGCACGAGGTTTTGCCTGCGGCAAGGACGGCGCGACGCCGGCGACGATCAAGAATCCGCTTCGCTTCGCCGTCACCGAAGTTCGCCCCGGTCGCGCCCCACTCAGGGAAACGGAAATCGGAGCCGTGCTCGTAGGCTTCAAGGCCCAACGCCGGATCGCCCTTCCCTACCTCGCATTCGAGCGGCGTGAGTGGCCGATCGGGATCGATGTCGCGATGAAATGTGGCGCGCGTCCGGAGCGCGTTCCGCAGCGTGAACTCGGTGACGTTGTCGATGCTCGATGCCAAGTGCGAACCGAGGAGCGAAAGGAAATAGAGCGTGGCTGGTGCAGCTCCGGAAGTCTCGGAGAGCGATAAGGGCTTGTACGCAGAGGGCGCGTCACCGAAGACGACATCGTCGGCGATTGACGCGTCCTCCGCACTCGGCGCCGCCCGACAAAAGAGTCCTGCCTCGCCCATGAGCCTCTGCGCGAATGCGAGATCGGTCTCTCGATATTGAGTCACGTAATCGTGCTTTGGATAGGTTTTTTCGAGATCAAAGCGAGCCTTGATCCCGTGCTCTTCGAGGACCAGCGTGAGCACCTCGGGCACCGTGATTTCTTGGAAAATCCGCGATGTGACCCGGTGGCGCAGTATGGCTGTGCGCTCGACGATGCGAAGGCGATAGAGCGCGCGGGTGGCGCCGGTCGCAGCCGCCAGGTGGACGCGACCCATCGCACGCACGCTCGCGACGACACCGCTCCACACGCGCACGAGGCCGTCGACCTCCATGTGCACCCTCGCCCTGTTTCCGACGGCGCGCGCAAGCACGGCACCCTCGTCGTCGCGCGCTGTGGCCGTGATGTCGAAGCGATAGGGAGTCGAGATGCGTTCGCGGCCCGTGACCAAAGTTACGTCAAACGTCTCGTCCTCGAAGGTGTCGACCAACACACGGACACTGGAACTCACGCGCGGCATGGTAATGTAAACCAACGCATGGAATTAGGGATATTGGCGCTCCTCGTTGCGCGCGTGGAAGACGCTGGCCCGGGGGCGATGAAGGTCTTGGGCCCGCTCGGGATTCGTCCCACCCAATATCGCGCGCTGCAGGCGGATTGCCATGCGCGCTGTGAGGCCGACTCTGCGCTCAAAGAGGCCTACGCGCGAGCCCTGGCGAAGGCGCGGACCGGAGATCTCACGAGGCCTTTGAGCGCGGCCGATTTTGCGGAACAGAGCCACGGCGAACGCGTGGCCAAGGTCCCGACGTACCTGATGGAACAAGGGCGAGCAGCGCCGCAGAATCCGTCTGCCGTTATCCCTTCCCCCGCACGGAAATTAGGAAACTCCCCTTGGGCAAAGCACCAATTCGGAGCGGCGAACGTCGTCACTTCAGGGGTGAACTCGGAGCAGCCTGGGATGCCGGTCAGTTCGCCGGCACAGGGCCCAGCGGCGGACCGCGAGACGCCGGAGTTATCCGTCGAGTGGAGGGAACACCTCGCCCAATTGGCGCGCACAGCCCCCGCGCACGACCAGCCCGCGAGCGATTTCCGCGGGACGGCGCCCGCGCATCAAGTCCCCATGGGGGCGGATCTCCCCTTCGCCAAGCGCCCCGCAGAGCCGAAGTGAGCGCGCCGCTCGTCTTTGCCGCTCGATTCTACTGAATCGCCGCACTAGGGTTCGCCCGCCCCGGTCCACCCGCCCCGGTCCACCCGCCCCGCTCCACCTACGGAGAAGCATGACGCTCGCCGACAAGAAGTGCATTCCCTGCCATGGCGGGATCCCGCCCCTCGACGAGACCCGCAGTCGCGCGCTCTTGCTCGAGCTCGGCAGCCCTTGGGAGCTCAATGTGAATGGCCACCTCGAGCGGCTCGTGGCCTTTGGCGATTTCATGGAGGCCTTGGCATTTGCCAATCGCGTTGGCGAGCTGGCTGAGCTCGAAGGGCACCATCCTGATCTCCATATCTCGTGGGCAAAATGCCGCGTCGAGATCTGGACTCACGCGATCGACGGCCTGGCCGAGAGCGACTTCTTTCTGGCCGCGAAGATCGAGCGCCTGATCTCCGGATAGCCGCCGCCCAGCAGCAATGACGTTCTCTGCGAGCCTCATCGCGCGCCGAACCTCCACCTGAGCCGCGCCTCCGAATGGCACCCTCCACCTCATCGCCTGACACGAACGGCGCCGCGCCCCGCCACGTGTACGCGGCGATCATCGGCAGCGGATTCGCCGGACTCGCTGCCGCCCGTGAACTCCGACGCTCGGAGTTCGACGACCTCGCGATCCTCGAGCGCGGCGACGCCATCGGCGGCACCTGGCGCGACAACCGCTATCCGGGTTGCGCCTGCGATGTGCCGAGCCACCTCTATTCGCTCTCGTACGCCCCCAAGCACGACTGGTCGCGCCACTACGCGCCCCAGTCCGAGATCCGGCAGTACATCGAAGAGCTCGCCGACCAGCTCGATCTGCGCCGCCATGTGAAGCTCGGCTGGCAATTGTCCGAAGCACGCTGGGTTCCCGACCAGGCCCATTGGCAGCTCCGCGCCGCGGATGGCCGCACGCTCACCGCCAAGCTCCTCGTCCTCGCGATTGGCGCCCTGAGCAACCCCGCGCGCCCCACCTTCCCAGGCGCGGAGCTGTTCCGCGGCGTGACCATGCACTCTGCCAATTGGAATCACGACTACGACTTTGCCAACAAGCGGGTCGCCGTCATCGGAACCGGCGCGAGTGCCATTCAATTCGTGCCGCGCCTTCAGCCCATCGTCCAGCGACTCACGCTCGTCCAGCGAACCCCACCTTGGGTGATCCCTCGCGGCGACCGCGCCTTCTCCGCCCTAGAAAAATGGGCATTTCTGAGCGTCTTCGGCCTTCGGTGGCTCTATCGGCAAAAGATTTTCTGGCACCTCGAGGCGCGCCATATCGCCTTCGAACATCCGGCCTTGATGCGTTATGTCGAGCGACTCGGTAAACGGCATATCGCCGATTCCATCGCGGATCCCGAGCTCCGCGCGCGCTTGACGCCGACCTTCACACCGGGCTGCAAGCGAGTGCTGATCGCCGACGATTACTACCCGGCCTTGGCGCAACCCAACATCGAGGTCGTCACCGACCGGGTGACCGAGCTCACCGAGACCGGCCTCGTGCTCGCGAACGGCCGCCACGTCCCTGCCGACGCGCTGGTCTACGGCACGGGCTTCCGAGTGCACGATTACCTCGGTGGCATGAGCATCCTCGGTCGCGACGGCCGCTCGCTCGCCACCCATTGGTCGGGCGGTGCCCAGGCCTACTTGGGCACCACGATCTCAGGGTTTCCGAATCTCTTCATGATGACTGGCCCCAACACCGGGCTTGGCCACAACTCCATCCTCGTCATGATCGAGGGGCAAGCGCGTCTCCTCGGTGCCGCTGCCCGGCTCTTGCAACGACAGCAGCTCGCCAGCATCGAGCCGGTGCCCGAGGTCGAGGCGCGTTACAACGCCTGGCTACGCGGCCGCGGCGCCCACACCGTCTGGAAGACCGGCTGCACGAGCTGGTACCTCGACGACGCCGGCCGCAACACGACCCTCTGGCCCAACCTGGCCAGCGCCTTTCGCCTGCGCCTGAACACCCTGCGCGAGTCGGACTACGTGCTCACCGGCTAGTTGCCTATTCGCATTACCACTGGCGCATTCCGCCGAGATTGTGAACTGCAGAATAGCCCGCGCTCTTGAGCAACTCCGCCGCGCGCCTGCTTCGACCGCCGCTCTGGCAGTACACCACGATGGGCTGGTCCTTGGGGGCGAGCTCCTCCATGCGGCCCTCGAGCTCCTGAATCGGAATATTGGTGGCGCCCTCGATGTGACCCGCGGCGTACTCCTCACGACTCCGAACATCCACAAGGCGCCCACCCTCCGCAACGAGCCGCCGCGCATCGACTCCACGGACATCGCCGCCTCGGAAAAACAACAGGTACGCGGCGACGAGCAGCGCAACGAAGAGGGCGATCCGGAGCAACATGATTGGTCGTGTCCCTGAGCTGGGGCGCCGCGCTAGGGCTTCTTCGGTCGCGACGCGCGCGGAGCCGGCACACTCGGCTTCGGCGCACGCCTGCCACTCCCCACCGGCGCGTCCACCACCCGCGGTCGCGACGCGCGCGGTGCCGGGAGGCTCGGTTTCGGCGCACGCGTGGCACTCCCCACGGGCGCTTCCACCACTCGCGGTCGCGACGCGCGCGGCACGGGCACGCCGTAGCTCGTCTGCGGCTGGCCGATGGGCGCGATGAGGATGCTGCGATCTTGCGGATCGGGGCGCGCCGCCGCCTTCGCGAAACGCTCCGCCACGGTCGCGGCGATCTCGAAGCGCGTCTCATCGTCGAAGACGCGGATCTTGCCAATATCCTCTTTGCCAATGTGACCACGGCGGCACAAAAGCGGGAGGATCCAGCGTGCCTCGGCGTTGCCGCGTCGCCCCACGTTCATGTGAAAAAGCACCGTGTCGCCCGGACCGAGTCGCGGCGTCGGCGTCGTGCCCTGTGGAGCTGAATACTGTGGAGCTGAATACTGCGCCCCGGTGTACGGCGTCGAATCGTGCTGCGGACCTACGTACGGCGGAGCTACGTACGGCGAACCTACGTACGGCGGCTCGGCGGAAGGCGCCGAAGCCCGCTGCGGCCACTCGTACGTCGCAGCTTGCTGCGGTTCGACATTCTGCGGCTCGGCGGAAGGCGCAGACTGCTGCGAGCCTACCAACTGCCGGCGGCCGGAAGGCGCAGACTGCTGCGAACCGGCGTATTGCGAGCCTGCATGTTGCGAGCCCGCGTTCTGCGTCGAGGCGTGGCGCGGAGCGGAGGCTTGCGGCGACGGACGCACGGGGAAAGCCTCGGTCAACTCCTCGGGGGCGGGCAGCTCCGCGCGGCGAAACCGCACGAGGGCCGCGGCGAGATCTTCCGCGCTCTGCAGCTCGAGGAGGGCGCGGGCGACGAGTCGATCTTCTTCGCTGCACTCTTCCGCCACCGCGCTGAGATCGCGAATGAGCCGCTCTTGATCGCGCTCATGCACCTCGTTCGCGCTCGGCGGCGATGACCAGATCGCCTCGAGCTTCGCCGCCGCGAACAGCCGCTCGGCGTTGCGACGCGCGGGATAGCTCACGAGCATCACGCACATTCCCTTTTTCCCAGCGCGCCCGGTGCGCCCGCTGCGATGCAATAGAATCTGCCGATCTTTCGGCAATTCCGCGTGAATGACGAGCCCAAGATCGGGCAGATCGAGCCCGCGCGCCGCGACGTCGGTGGCCACGCACACGCGCGCCCGCCCGTCCCGCAACGCTTGCAGCGCGCGCACCCGCTCGTTCTGGCTCAGCTCTCCGGACAGCGCGACCACCGAGAAACCGCGCTCGAGCAAATTGCTCTGCAGCCGGTTCACGGCGTCCCGCGTCGCGCAGAAGATGAGCGCCCCGCGCGCCTCGAAATACCGAAGAACGTTGACGACGGCCTTCTCGCGATCTTGCGGCGCCATCGTGATCGCCCGGTACTCGATGTCGACGTGCTGCTCACCCTCGGGCGAAGTGGCAATCCGCACGGCATCGCGCTGAAAGCGGCGCGCGAGGGTCGCGATCGGCCGCGGGATCGTCGCCGAGAAGAGCAGCGTGCGGCGCGTCGCCGGCGTCGTGTCGAGGATGCGCTCGAGATCTTCGCGAAACCCGAGATCGAGCATCTCGTCCGCCTCGTCGAGCACCACCGCTAACAGGCCCGTGAGCACGAGATTTCCGCGGTCGAGGTGATCGCACAAGCGACCCGGCGTGCCGACGACGATGTGCGCGCCGTTCGCGAGCGCTCGCTGCTCGGCCCGAATATCCATGCCACCGACGCACGACGCGATGCGCGCCCCGGCGCCTCGGTACAGCCAGCCAAGCTCCCGTTGAATTTGCAGCGCCAGCTCGCGCGTGGGCGCCACGATCAACGCGAGCGGTGCCTTCGCCGCGATGAAACGCTGCGCCTCACCGAGAAGCGTCGGCGCGAGCGCGAGCCCATACGCAACGGTCTTTCCTGAGCCGGTCTGCGCGGAGACGAGTAGGTCGCTGCCCGCGGGCTCGGCGGCGAGGACGGCCGCCTGCACGGGAGTCGCGGTCTCGTAGCCACGCTCGGTGAGCGCGGCGCGCAGCGTTGGATGGGCGACGGAAAAGGGCATGGGGAGTTTACCAAATCCCCCACTCCGAGCGCCCCCCGGCGCGTTCAGCCCAGGGCAAAAGCCGGCTCATTCAGCGTCAATCCCGCGCGACGATTCAAGCGGGCGCGCCCCGTATAGTGCGTAATCCGCCCGTTTAGCAATCAAGCAATTGACAAGCGGCGCAACTCACGCCTCGGAGTCGTCGCCGTCGGGCCAGCCGCCCACCCGCCAGCGCCGTCCTTTGCCGTGCAGCTCGGCAGTGACGCTCGCGCGTTGGCTCGCGAGCACCTCGGCTTGACGCGCCGCAAAATCGTGGAGCATCACCGGCCGCTCACGAAGCAACATGCCGAGCTCGAGCGCCGCGAGCCGCCGCGTCCCGACTGGCACGTCTTCCGCGGCAAGCTCATCCACGGGCGCGAGCGGCGACCACGGCACGCCGAAGCGATAGCGAACCCCCGGCTCGAAGCGCTTGCGATGCTCCGCGAAATAGGCGCGCCACACCATGCCCTCGGTGGTCGGCTCGTAACGGTCGGGCCGCTCAGGATTGGCGTAGAGCGGCGCCCCGCTGATCCGCACGAGCGCCACTGCGGCCTCCTGCAAACCCTGCCGACCCGGCATCACCCGCGGCACCTTCTCGATCAGCGGCTCGAGCAGCGCCTCGATGAGCTCGGGGTGACCGTGGAAGCCCATCGCGAGCGCCTCCCCCGGCTCGCCGCCGTAGTTCGCACGCAAGATCTCCCAGTCCTCGCGCTCGCCGGCCACGCCCAGCAGCTGCATCATCCGAATGCGCACGTCGGTGCGAAGCGAGCCGGGAGCCTTCACTTCATCGACGAGCCGATCGCGCGCATGCTCGAGCCCCGCTTTGGCGCCCAGCAAACTGAGGGCCTCGAGTCCACCGACCACGAGATCGTCCTCGGTCTCGCGCGCGATAAACTCTGTCAGCCACTCGATCGCCGCGGACCCCTGCGTGGCCACTCCCATCGCCCGCACCGCACGCGCCTTCACGTCGTGATCGGGATGCTCGGTGAGCGGCAACAGCACCGCAAAATCCGCCACGCCGCGCCCGTACAAAGCATCGAGCGCGACCACCACGAGATCGCGATCTTCGTCGTTCGAGAGCCGCACGAGCGCCTCGTCGATCGCCGGATTCGGTGCCATCGCGAGCGCGTGAGTCTGCGCGCGATGCGTGTACCGTGGCGACTGTTTCAACGCGAGGATCGCCGCCCGCACCGTGTCCTCGCCCGCGACGCAGCCGAGCACGAAGGTCCGCGCGAAAGCACGCCCCGGATCGGCAGTGAACGCATCGCGACCGTAGTCGAGCGCCGCCTCGAGGACATCGAAGCCCTCGCTCTTCGCGCCCCTTCCCGACGCTAGAAAGAACGGCTGCCCGAGCGCCATCAACGCATCGACGCCGGCGGTCATGCGCGCCTCGGTCCGCTTCATCCACTGCCAGTTGAAGCGCTCCGTGTCGTCGAGCCGCCGCAGGTTGGCCGTCGCGCTGATCTCTTCGAAGCAGCACTTCACCATGCGCCCGATGTGCGCGCGCTCGCCCATCAGGCCAAAGGCCATGTGCTCATCGAGATCGCTCGGCGTCGCACTCTGATCAGCGAGCAGCACGAGTCGCTTCACGGGATCGACGGTCGACGCTGGCTCATCCGCGGCAAATGCCGGCCGCTCCGCGTCTTCGGGACTCAGCTCGCGCGACACTTCCGCAGGCTCGTCCATCGCCTCCGCTTCGGCCGCGTCGCGTGCTGCGTCTTCGAAGCGGAACTGGCTCGGCACCGAGGTATCGACGCGCGCACGCAGGACATCGCGCTCGAGCGCGAACAAATGCGGCAGCCCCGCGCTCACCTTGAAATGCTCGGCCTTCGGAAGTCCTTCTTTGGCGCGACCACGCAGCTCGCTTGGCGCCGCGGTGCCTTGCCGAAAGACGAGCTGATCGAGCCCGGCCTCGCGCGCCTCGTCGAGCGATCGCGCCGCTCCGCGCAGCCGCCGCACCATTCGCTGCGAGGCCTCCGAGTCATCGCTTCCCTCGATGAAATCGCTGGCCGTGCGGCACTTCTCGCGTGCGCCCGCGAGCCGGTCGAGCTGGGCCTGGTCCTCGGCCCGCCCGCTCTCGACCGCTTGCAGCGCCTCGAGCGCCTCCTCGAGACTCTGCACGATCCCGCGGCGGTCCACGCGGCCGCGAAGACTCCGGAGCTCGAGCAGCACGTCCTCGACCACGTCGCGCGCGATGCGGGCACCGAGCTTTGTCGGCTCGCTCATGCGTGTGGCGTTTGCGTCCATGCTCACGACGCCACCTTCCCGCCCGCGACGCTCGGCCCCGCTCCGCTTGGCCCCGCTCCGCTTGGCCCCGCTCCGACCAAGACGACCACGCCGCGCTCGGCACCTTCCGACGCGAGCGAGAGGACCGCGCGCTCAGCGGGCGCGAGCCCAAGCCGCAGCATCGTCAACGCGAGCACGGCATTCAGCGGGCCCGCGGCGGCGCCAACATCACCCGTGTCCCACGCCCACTTGGTCACTTCCACGTCCGTCGCGAGCACGCGCTGCTGTGCCATTTGCCACTCCCTTTGTCGGTGCCGCTCGCCGTTGAGATCGGTGATCGCCCAGCCGATCGGCCCACCCGCCGCCGCCTCTGCGCGCTCGAGCAACGCTGTCGTGACTGCGGCATGATTCGGTGCCGCGTCATCACCAAGGCCCGCCGGTTCGCGCGCCGCCTCCGCGTAGACGATGCTCCCCACGCCGCCACCCTTGCCACGCTCGAACGCGCCACGCTCCGACGCGCCACGCTCCGACGCGCCACGCTCCGACGCGCCACGCTCCGATTTACCTCGCTCCAACAACAAGAACGCCGCCGCCTCGCTCGGCACGAAGCCATCTTCGGCCTCGAGCGCGTGCAAGCGATGGTTCCGGTCGAGCCACTCGACGACGCCGCGGTGATAGTACGAGTCGACGCCGCCCACGAGGACAGCCCGCGCGCCGCCATCGAGCAACGCCTTCGCCACGCCGAGCGCCGTCGCAAATCCGGCTTGCCCCTCACGCACCAGCGAGGAGTTTGCGACATCGATCGCGAGCCCCGTCCGGTCCGCGAGCGCCGCCATCCATTCGGCCACGGGCCGCTGCTCATCATCGGGTCGGCCCGGCTCCGCGATGCACAAAATGACCGGGATTGGAGCCAATTCAGCGCCACCGGGCCCATCCGGCCCATCCAAGAGCGGCGCCGCTGCCTCGCTCAGCGCGGGCCCAGCCAGAAGGACGAGCCGCCCAAAACCGTGCGCTGCTTGCCCCAACCCACCCGCAAGTCCCATCCCGATCTCGCGCCCGCGTTTGTCGTGCCACGGCAGGCTCCGCGGCTCGAACACCCGCGCGCGCACGCCCATCGCCATTTGCAGGCTCGACAGCCCCACCGCCCCACGCGCCCCAACCGAACTCACTTTGGCAATCATCGTGAACCCTCGATACCGCAATTACCGGCTAGTTTACGCAGTCCATCGAAACGATTTGTCTTCACGCCATCGAAACGACCTGTCTTCACGCATGGACCCCTCAAAACTCAATGCGAAGATGGCAGAAACATGAGTGGGAATGACAGTCAGGAGACTGCTGGCACCGCGAATGCCAACAAGGCAATTGGTCATTGGTCATTGGCCACTAGCAATTGGCAATTGCCGATCAGGCAAATACGCGCCAGCGGCCTTGGTGCTGAATCAGCGTCAGATCGGTCGTGATGCGCCGGTTGCGGTCGAGGTCACAGACGGCGTCGAGCACGAGCTGGTCGTCACGCCGTGTGACATGAGCGACGCGACCGCCGCAGCGTGCCTCGAAGTGCAGCTCGTCGAAGTCGAGCGGTCGGGTGCTCCGCGGACGAAAGGCCAATAGCTCTTCCCGCCACGTCTGCTTCTTCGCGCCAGCCGTCTGCTCGGGGACACCCTCGAGCGCCCGCTCGCTGCACTCGAACTTGAAGTCCAGCTCGGCGAGCAACCCTTCGCCGTCGGCGCGCTCCAAACACCCATGGATGCGGCTCACCGCGTCTCGGAGCCCCGGCGTGCCCTGGCAATCGAACTGCGCCGGCTCGGCCGTGCGAAAGAGCGGCTGGTCGAGCGCGAGATCGAGCCGAAACGTCTCGACATGGTAGAGCGGCAGGCGTCGATAGGGCTCGCGCGCGTCGTCCTTGATCTTGGGAAAGCGGGCATTCACGAGCACCGTCCGGTCGAGCACGACCCCTTCGGGCGCATCGGGGTTATTTACCGTATACAGCTCGAAGACGAAGGAATCCTGGACACACGTGAGATCGCCAGTCGGCTCCGTCACCCGCAACAGCTCGACCTTCAGTTCATTGTCGCCCGGACCTAACAGGTAGTTGGCCGGCCCCGAGCGCGAGTCCGGTCCCACCGTCGGAGATCGATAGATCGGCACGTCGTTCAGATAAACCCGCGCCCAGGTGTCCTTGCCCGCGAGAAAGGAATAAAAAACGATGGGGCGACTCTTGCTCATCTTGCGGATTCCTAAATCTGGCTCGAGTTTCCAGCGCCGTGGGTGCCTGGACCCGAGATGGCAATGGTGACGTCGCCAGCGGCCTTGAGCTCGATGACTCCGTCTTTCAGCGTGATCCAGGACTCGTTCGTGGAGGCCTCGCCGGTGGGACCATCGCGCACGATCAGCGTGATGCTGGTGTCGGCCGTGAAAGCCTGGGTCGCCGCTCCCATCGTGAGGGTCTTGGCTCCGGTGATGGTGAAGCCCTCGCAACAAAGGAGATCTACGCTCTTCTCGACTTTGGTCCGGCGAGTCGTGTCGCAACGGGTCTTGAACTCGCTGTGGGTGGTCATTGCGTGGGTGCCGGTGATCTTCTCCGTCGCGTTCTTCGTAGTGGCCTCGCTCTTGCCGGCCTTCGCGGTTTGAAGGAAGTCGGCATCGACGATGAGCGCGAGGGGTCCGGCGATCCAGGTCGTGTGCTTCTCTTTGTATTTCTCGGTCAGCCCGCCCTTGAGCGTCTCTTTCAGGGTGTTCGCTTGGCAGCCCGCGTCGCTGAAGACCGTCTGCTCGTAATTGCCGGTGATCTCGAGGGTGTGGTCGCCGCCGACGGCGTTGATGTCTCCCTTACGGATCGTCATCTCCCGATCCCCCTTGACCTCCCAGCTCTGGTCGTTCTGAACGCTGAGGACCATGTCCGCGCCGATATGCCACTTGGAATTCTCGCCAATGCGGATCATCTCGTCGTTGCCCACGGTCAAGATGTCGCCTGCGCCGATCCCGCTCGTCTGGTCGTGGCCGACGTGGATGGTCTGGTCCTTCGACGCGCGCACCAAGACCCGCTCGGCCCCGGCCGCGTCCTCGAAGCGGATCTCGTTGCCGGTGTCGCGCGAGGGGCTCGTCTTGGAGGTCAGGCTCGAACGATCTTTCGCGTAGGGAAGCTTCTCTTGAAAGACGTCGTCCCCGTTGTAGACGCGGCCCAGCACGATGGGCCTGTCCGGATCGCCCTCGAGGAATTGAACCACGACCTCCCAGTCCTTGCGCGGGATCGCCGAGGAGCCGCCGGTATTGTCCTGCAACGCTGGGATCCAGTGCGAGCAGCCGTCGTCGTAAGCGCGCAGGCGATCCCAGTGAAAGTGCACCTTCACACGCCCAAAGTGATCACACTGAATGTCCTCGCCATTGGTGCACACGATGCCCGTGTGCGGATTCATGATCCGCGGCACGTAGGTGCGGTGCGGCGGCCGATAGGTGACGAGCGCGCGGTCGGCCTCGAACGCATTGGCGAAGCCGGTGGTATCGCGCTTCCACGCGTGGACGAGCTTGCGCACGACGAAGGCCCCATCTTCGGCGCCCTCGGGCGAGCCGTAGATGGTGAAGACGCCGCCCGGAAGCAAGAGGCCCGATGTGCTCTTTCCGACGGTCGCCGCCGCCTCGCGATCGAAGGCCTCGGCGTGCAGCTTCGCCTTGCGGCTCCCTTCCCCCGGCTCTTCGTATTCGCCCGGAGAGTCGTACCACTCTGGCCCGGACTTGAAGGCGCAGGGCGAGCTCACATCCATGTCGAGGCTCGGGTGCTCGGTATTCCAATCGCGCAACGTCACGAGCCCAGGCGTGACCGCGGCCCGCGTGCCAAGCTCGTAGACGGCGTCCTCATTCAGGTTCAACCCCGCCACAAAGTGAAAGGGCATCGCCGGATTGCCCAGCAGCGGCTCATAGCCCTTCGGCGCGTCGCCGAGCACGAGGACGTCGCCCTCGCGAAAGTAGTAATAGATCCCCTCGTCCTCGAGCAGGCGATTGCAATAGTCGAAATCGCTCTCCCGCCACTCGACGCTGTAGGGCCGCGTCGGGTAGCTCTCTTGCAGTCTATTTTCGACCTTCACGCCGAGCGCCTGGCACACCTCTGTCACGATCTCGGGGGCGCTCATTTCGCGGTGATTGCGAATGTCGATGCGCTCGCGCAAGAGCGCAAAACGCGGTTCGACGATGACCACCACCTCGGGATCGCCCGTGATCGTGGCTTCGAGTTCGATCTCGGTGATGACCCCGGTGATCCGCCGCACGGGCACTCCGTCCCGGTGCAGCAGCACGACGGCCGTCTGCTTGATCAAACGATCGGGCTCGAACGCCTCCGGGCTCCCCACCATCGATTGCGGATCGAGCACGAACTTGAGCTCGAGCCGAAACGCCCGCGACAGCTCTTCTGTGCCCTTCACCTCGCGCACGCGCAGGACGAAGCCAAGTACCTCGAGGTCGTAATTCAGCGGATGATTGCTCATGATCGTGTCGCCTGCTGGCTGTGCGAATGGCTGTGCGTTCAGTTGCGTCTGATCTGTTTGGTGACGCTCACGAGCGACGCGGACTTGTCGAGCGCGTAGCGGGGCGCGGTGATTCGGATGTTCTTGGGACCGATCTCGACGCGGCTCTCGCCGACCATGACGACGATGCGCTTCTTCGCTTCGATGACGAGTTCGGGGGTACTGGCATCGAGCGCGGCACCCACCTTCCACTCCATGCTTTCTTCGGCGCCGTCGAGGTAATTGGCGTCGCTCTTTTCCTGCAAATTGCCTTTGAGCGTCTCGGTGACGGTGTCGTTGACTTCGACCGCATAACCCTTCTCGCAGCTCTCGGTCTTGTTCGCCCCCACCTTCTTGTTCGAGTCCGCAGTGAACTCTTCGTGGTGCTGGCCGTCGAGCTCGTGGACGAGCGAGCCATGCACAGTCACCTTGGCCTTCGCCGCCGCGATCTTCACTAGCCCCTCGCGCGCCTCCTCGATCGTGGCGCCATCGACCGTGAGCTTGCGGGATTGCGTGACGCCGTGGCTAGCGTGCGAGCCGACCTCGACCTTGCGATTGCCGGTGATCTCTTCTCGCTCATCGCCCTCGACGGTCTTGGTCCGATTGAGCATGATCGTGAGCTTCTCATTGCCTTTCACGGTCACCACTTGATCGTTGTCGACCTGATGGTCGCGCGCGGCGGCGATCGTGACCGTCTCGTTGCCGCCGACCTGGCGCGTATGGTCGTGCACGACGCCGGTGGAATGAGCCTCTTTGACCACGAAATTCATGTCGCGACTGGCATTCATGAAGAACTCCTGAATGCCTTTGAGATCTTCGAAGCGCAGCTCGTTTGCCGAGCCGCCGGAGGGGGTCGTCTCGGTCCGAAACACGGTGCGGGTCTTGTTCTCGGGAAGGGAATACGTCGGTGGGTGCTCGGCGTCGTGCAAGCGCGCGAGCACGCTCGGCGAATCGACGTTGCCCTCTTCCATGAAGGTGGCGACGTTCCAGCCCGTGCGCGGAAACGTCATCGAATTCGATACGCCGCGCTGCGCGACGCGCATCCAGCGCCCGGACTTGTCGTCCCACGCGCCTTCGCGATCCCAGTGGAGCTGCACCCGCACGCGACCGCGCTCGTCGGTATGGATCTCTTCACCGCCCGGACCGCCGACGCGACCGGTCTGAATGCCCGCTTGCTTCGGGGTCGTGGTGACCAGCTCGGGGCGGAAGGTGTTCTTCTTGGGGATGAGCTCGAAGTGGCAGCGATAGCCACCACCCGTGCCCGCGAACTGCATATTCTGCTCACAGGCATAAGTGACCTCGGTGACGAAGTAGCTGCCATCGAGCGTGAGGTGATTGAAAATGTCGAGGATGCGCCCCGGCTCGATCCGGACACTGTTGGCATTGCCACTTACGGTGAGCCGATGGCTCTTGGCGCGCTCGAGCCCGAGCTGGGCCTTCTTGTCGCAGACCGCCGGTGATTTCGAGCCGCCGCCGGGCGCGTCGTAGATCTCGTGCGGGCCATCGCCCTTTTGGCCCTGGACCTTGAGCGCCGGATTCCACGGGTCGAAGGAGCCCACGGTGAACTTGGTCGGGGTCGCGTGAGCCTCGCTCGCAAGCTCTAAAATGAGCTCTTTGTCGGCCTTCATTCCGGAGTCGACGAGAAACTCGATCAGTGTCCCGCCAACGATCCGCGGGGCGTTCGGCGAGTCGTCCCCGAACACGAGCACGCTCTTCTGTTCGTCATGGTCAAACCAGTAGTAGATCCCCGAGTCCTCGAGCAATCGCGACACGAAACTCCAGTCCGGCTCGCGATATTGCGCCGTATAGGCACGCTTGCTGTAGCTCTCGGCGAGCTCCCATCGATAGGGGACCTTGTCACCCATCTTCTCGAGGACGCGCTCGACGATGTCGGGCACGTTCAGCTCGGTGAAGGCGCGGCTATCGCGCGAGAGCGTGAGTGGATAGGCATTGGGCCGCACCACGACCTTCACCTTCGCGGTTCCGGCCTCGGTGACTGTCCTGAAAGCCTCGGCCACGACCCCCTGAATCGAACGGCTCAAGATCCCAAAGGCATCGGCGAGAATGATCTCGGCCGATTTGCCGATGAGCAGCGCCGGCGGCGCACCAAATGCGGTGTCCGCTAGGACCAGCTCGAAGCGGTAGAGTTCGCTCACCTTCTCGGTGCCGGTCATCGACAGGACGCGGTACGGCGCCCCCGCAATCGTAAAGAGCACGTGGGTCCCCGCCGCCTTCGAGAACTCTGAATTGGCACTCATCGCATTACTACCTCACCCTATTTTTACGACTGCTATGGCCCCGCCCACGAACTATGGCTCAGCCCACTACGTCAGATTGTCCGGGCCGCCCGTCACGCTGATGGCACCCTTCGCGTCGATCTTCATCGTCCCAGCGATCGTCGTCTGACCCGGAGCGAGCGACAGCTCGAGCGCGCCCGACTTGAAGCGGATGGACTGGCGAGCCGAGAGGACGATCTCGTCACCGGCGAGCAGCATCTTGGTGCCGCCATGCATCGTCACCGTCCCGGTCACCTCGCGCACCGCCCGCTTGGACGCGTGGCCAATGTTCGAGCTGGCCTCGCGCGTCGCGTCGCCGCCGATCTCGACCTCGAGCTTGCCGCCCACTCTGAGCGAGATCCCGCCTTCCTCGACCGTGATGGTCTTGTTTGTGCCGACGGTCTCGGTGAACTCACCCTGCACCGTGACGAGGATGTTGCCGCCGCCCTTCGCTAGGTACGTGCCGGTGATCTCGCGCTCGAGCTCGTCGACCACGACGCGCGAGATGGCGCCGCTCTTCTCGGCAGCTTTCACGACGCGGTTGCCCTTCACCTGCTCCGTGTCGTCGCCCTGCACGGTGTACGCATAGCCATCGGTGATCTCGAACGTCTCGTTGCCGGTGACTTTCTTCGTGCGGTTGCCAGTGACGGTGGCGAGCTGGCTCTGTTCGATCGTGACCTCGTAGTCACCGCCGATTTCGACGTTCTGATCGTGGCCGACGAAGCCGCTCGAGGCCGAGCCGACGTCCTTCGTGTCATTGCCAACGATGGTCTCGGAGCGGTCGTTCTCGATGGCGCTGACCATGTCTTTCTCGGCGTGCCAGTCGAAATGCATGAGCCCCTTGACGTCCTCGAGGCGCAGCTCGTTGAAGCCGCCGCTCGCCTTCGGATAGCTTGGGCTCTTCATGGTCATGCGGGTCTTGTTGGCGGGCTGGCCATACTCCGAGACCATGTGGCCATTGATGTTGCGCGCGACGCCGATCGGCCGATCCGGATCGCCATCGATGTACGCGACGGTCTGCTCCCAGCCGACGCGCGCGAGCACCATGCTGGTGGCGACCTCTTGGGTGCTGCGCAGCCAGCGCGAGTCCTCGTCGTTGCCCTTCGCGTCTCTGTCCCAATGAAACTTGGCGCGGAAGCGACCGTGCGTGTCGGTGTGGATCTCTTCGCCGTCGGGTCCGACGACCATGGCGGTGTGGGTGCCCGCGACCTCCGGGACCGCGGTCACGAGCGGCGGTCGGAAGGGAATGCTCCGCGGAATGGCGGTGAAGTGATTCCGGTAGTTCACCTCGTTGCCAAGCTCGCTCTTTTGGAATTGGCGATTGATGTAGTGGTGCTCGACCTCGGTCAGCACGTAGGGCCCCGCCATGCGCAGGTCGGCGAGAATGCCAAAGACGAAGCGACGCGCGGGCGTGAAGGTGGTGACGTTGCCGCTGCCCTTGACGAATTTCGCCGGGACCCGCAGCGCCTCGAGCCGGCGTTTGGCGATGACCGAGCCCTGATCGCCGCGGCGATAACCGGCGGGGTAGCTGTAGACCTCCAATTCGGAGTCCTCTTTCGCCTTCTCGGTGGCGAGGAGCGCGACCTTCGGCTTCTTCCAGTTGAAATCGCTCACCGTCGCCGCTCCACTCACGACCTTGCGACCGGCGCGAAAAGAGAAGATGCCGACGTCGGCCCATTGCAGAGCCCCCGCGGCCTCGGAGAGCTCGAACGCGGGCGGCCCGAGAATGGGCTGGCTGCTCGGAGAATCGTCGGCGAGGAGCAGCGTCCCGTCGTCCTCGAACGAGAAGTAGATCCCCTCCCATTCGAGCAGGCGCAGCACGAACTCGAGGTTCGTCTCGCGATATTGAACGCAGTATTTGCGCGTCTCGGTCTCGCGCATCAGCTCGAAGCGATGCTTGATGCCATGCTCGCCGAGGATGGCAGAGATGATCTCTTGCGCGGATTGATCCCGGAATTTGCGCGTGTTTTTCGTAAAGCGAAGGAGCCAGAGCGCCGGGTAGAGATTGAGCGCGTAGCGAAGCGAGCCGTCTTCGATCTTCAAAAAATCGAGGTGACCGACCCGCAGGGTCCACGCGCGCGGTGCGAATCCGGCCGGCGCGAGCACCAGCTGCGCGTCCTTCTCGAGCACCTGCTC
>SHZB01000044.1 GCA_009692485.1 Myxococcales bacterium | reverse complement strand
GCGCTTTACGGCGTGCGCGAGTCCTTTGCGATGCGGTCGCCGACTTCCCTCGTCTTTGGGTGCGGCTCCATCGCGCTGGGGTTGTTCGTCTGGTGGGTCTTGTATCGTGCGGCTGGCCGCGGCGTGCGCGTGTGGATCCTCGCGAAGGGCCGCGTGCGAAACGGACGCCTCCTGCGCGCGATCTTCCTCGGCATGCTCCCCTTCGGCCGCGCTCGCCGCGTCTGAGCCACGCTCGCTCGCGCCAAAAAGCAAAGGACGAGCGACTCGCGTCAGGTCGCGCCACCGAGCGGACGACTCGAACAACTCGCGTCAGGCCGCGCCAAGGACGCTCAGTTTATCCCCGCTCCAGGGGAAATGGGGGGCACCAGATTTTGGGAACGAAGCGGGGATAAACGGAGCGTCCTTCGCAGACGCGCGACTAGCCAATAAGCAACTTCAGCGCCAAGCGCAGCGATGGCGAAGTTCCGCGAACTGGAGCGCCTCGCGCGCGAAAACAGGGTCATTCGCGATCCGCCACGTGGATCACTGAGCCACCACACGCGCTATTCGGGTTAGGCAGCGCGAATGGGCAATGCCGGCGCGAATGGGCAATGCCGTCGCTAATGGGCAATGCCGGCGCTAATGGGCAATGCCGGCGCGAATGGGCAATGCCGTCGCTAATGGGCAATGCCGGCGCTACTTGGGAATGGGGGTGGTCTCGACGCTCACGGTCGTGCCGGGCGTCGCGATCCATTTGAAGTTGTCGACGAGCACGGTCGAGTCCCACGCGGAGTCGCCGGTGTCCCAGATCGCGAAGCGGACCTTGAGCGTCGTGCCGCCGGTTACGGGCGCCTGCGTCACCAGCCAGCTGGTCGCGCCGGCGTCGTCCCACTTGTTGAAGCCGGTACCTTCCATCTCGCCGGTGCCGAGCGCGCAGCCATCGCACACGTCAAAGAACGCGATGTTGACGCTGACCGGGTTCTTCTTCGAATCGAAGGAGATGTTGCCGTTGATCGAGCCCATCGGCGCCGGATCGACGAGCGCGATGAACTGGTCATTGAACGAGGTGCACACCCACTCGGGATACTCGAACGAATAGAAATCGAAATCGAACGAGTAGCCGGTCGCGTTCGTCGGCGCGCGCAGCACGACCTCGAGCCCGACATCGTCATTGATGTTGGTCGAGCCGCTGCAGTTCGGCACGTCCTGCGGAAAACCCGGCGGAGCTACCCCGGGCCCGAGCGCGGAACACGTGAGCGCGCCGCAATTGTCCGGGTCACTCGCGTCGCGCGCGCGGCCCGAAGAAAGGCCGAGAATCGCGCTGCCCTCGCGCGGCTTCACGTTGGGGCCGAAGGTGTCGAGGAGTCCGACCGCGCTTCCGGGTGCGGCCGGTGTGCCGTCCGCGCGAACGTAGG
The DNA here is from genome assembly GCA_009692485.1 of Myxococcales bacterium. Taxonomy (GTDB): domain Bacteria; phylum Myxococcota_A; class Polyangia; order Polyangiales; family Polyangiaceae; genus SYFR01. The sequence goes on along the minus strand of SHZB01000044.1, from coordinate 22,105 downwards.
CGGCGCTGAGCACGCCGGCGAATTTGTTGGCCATCGTGGCCTGCTTGCAGAGCCCGATCGCGGCGGCGCCCTTGAGCGGATCGAGATCGCCGATCATGAGGCCCGTATCACACGGAGGATCGATCTCATCGGTCTCGGTGTCGCAGTCTTCATCCGACGCCACGGCCATCGGGTCCATCAGGTCGGTGGGGACCTCGATCGCGCCCGGACTGACGTTGATGTCGCAGTCGTTGCAGTCGCCCTCGTCCTCCGAGAAACCGTCCTTGTCGTCGTCGAGGCTCGCGTCGGTCGCGCAAGTGTTGCCGCTCGTACCAGTGCCGCTCGTCATTGGCTCGAAGCCCGACGAGCTGCTCGGGCCAGCGCCATCGACTCCACCGCTGCCGACGTTCGAGGTCGTCGAGCCCGCGCCCGCGCCATCATCCTCCCCAAAAGCTGACTGGCGGGACGCGGAGCATGCGCCAGCAGACAGTCCAGCAACGAGCGTGCAAGCAACGATGACTCTAGGCTTCATGGCATGAGATCCTGTCCGTGAATTGGATGGAGGATGCGACAATCGTCGTCACGGCCAGCCCATGGAGGCAACGCTAGTCGATGGGTGGCGCAACCTGGCGCGCACCTGGACGGCGGGGATTGCCAACAGCAACTTCCGCGCCAGCGATTCGCTTTGATGCTTTCTTCGCCGTGGCTCCGTTTGGCGCCGCGCCGTTTGTCGCAGCGCGCTTGGTAGGCAAGAACGCCGCGGCAAGCTCTGCGGCCCGATGATCGCGTTCCCACGGGAGCTCGGGGCGGCCGAAATGGCCATACGCCGCAGTTTGCCGATAAATGGGCGCGAGCAGGCCAAGCTGGTCGATGATTGCCTTGGGCCGCATGTCGAAGTGCTCGAGGATGTAGCTCTCGAGGCGCTGCTCGTCGACCTTGCCCGTGCCAAAGGTATTGAGGTGCACGCCGACCGGCTTCGCGACCCCAATGGCATACGCAATCTGAAGTTCGCAGCGGTCTGCGAGCCCGGCAGCGACGACGTTGCGAGCGACGTAGCGCGCGTAGTAGCAGGCCGAGCGATCCACCTTCGAGGGGTCCTTGCCGCTGAACGCGCCGCCGCCGTGGCGACCCATGCCACCGTAGGTGTCGACGATGATCTTGCGCCCGGTTAGTCCCGCGTCGCCCTGCGGTCCGCCGATGACGAAGCGCCCCGTGGGGTTGATGAGGACGCGCGTCTTGTTGTCCACGAGCTTGCTCGGAATCACCTTGTCGATGACCGCCGAACGGATGAACTCGGTGAGCTGCTTCTGCTTCACCTCGGGCCCGTGTTGGGTAGAAAGAACGATCGTCGCGATGCGCACGGGGACGTCGTTCTCGTATTCGAAGGTGACCTGCGTCTTGCCGTCGGGCCGGAGCCAATCGACCTTTTTACTCTTGCGGACTTGAGCGAGCTTGCGCGCAAGCTTGTGGGCGTACGCGATCGGCGCGGGCATCAGCTCTGGCGTCTCGTTGGTCGCGTAGCCGAACATGAGCCCCTGATCACCGGCGCCCTGCTCTTTGTATTTTCCGCTGCCCTCGTCGACGCCCATCGCGATGTCGGGCGACTGCTTCTCGAAGGCGCTCAGCACCGCGCAGGTCTCGAAGTCGAAGCCCATCGCCGAGCTGGTGTAGCCAATGTCTTTGATGGTCGCGCGCACGACCGAGGGGACGTCGAAGATGGCCGTCGTCGTCACCTCTCCGCCCACGACGACGAAGCCCGTCTTCGCGAAGGTCTCGACCGCGACGCGCGCCCTCGGATCTTGCGCGAGGATCGTGTCGAGGATGGCGTCCGAGATCTGATCGCACATCTTGTCGGGATGGCCTTCGGTGACGGACTCGGACGTGAACTGATAGCGACGCATGGGGCTGGCTCCTCGTGGACTACGGCGGCGATGCCGCTCATTCATTCGTGATCGTGCTCGTCAAAACGTGACTCGCCACAACGGCAGGCGCGGTGGGATAGCTCCGCTTTCCGGTGCGCGTCAACGAGTAGGTGCGGCTCTACGACGCGCGCGCCCGTGTGCCCACAAAAACAAGGTGGCCGCCCCGGTGACGCCCCGCCGAGATGGGGCCATCGCTCGAAGCGGCCTCGCCGCCAGCTCAGATAGAAAGCGCGGCCTCGCCCCCAATAAACAGAGCGGGCCTACTTGCCGGCGTAGCCTTCGAGCCTGCGCACGAGCTCGCCGGAGAAGGTGCCCTGGGCGAGCTGCTGGCGCACCTTTGCGAAGACGTCTTGCCAACGCTTGCGCTCCCCATCCGTGAGGGTCACCACGGTCATCTTCTTCGAGACGATGTCGTAGGCCTTCTTGTCCTCTTTGCGGATCTTCTTCGTGAGGAGCTTGCCCGCCTTCTTGCCCGTCTTTCGCACGATGTCGAGCTCGTCCGCGGAGAGCGCTTCGAGGGTCTTCTTGGCGATCACGAGTCCGCCGACGCCGACTCCCGCGACGTCGTCATTGACGTGATCGAGGTGCGAGGCCCACTGGAGCGCCACGGCCGGCAGCGCAGGCACGGTCGCGACGTTGATGGCGCCGCTGGAGAGCTTCGGAAGCAGCTCGGGCACGCTCGACTGCACGGGTGTGTAGCCGACGACCGAGGCGATGACGGGCGCGATCGGATCGTCGGACCAGGCGTAAACCTTCATCGACTTCAGATCGTCGGGGCTCTTGATCGGCTTGCCCTTCGACATGGTGCGCGCGAGGCCGACGTCGCCGGTGCCGACGAGCTCGAAGCCCTCTTTGTTGAACGCGGCCTGAAACTCCGGAAGCATCTCGCCGCGCGCCTTGTCGAGGGTCTCCCAGTCGCGAAACAGGCCGGGCATTTGAAGCGCGAGTATCGGCTTGTGAATCGCCGAGAGGCCGACCGAGGTCACCGCCGCCCCGTCGAGCTGACCGGCGCGCATCTTGTTGACCATCGCCTTCTCGTCGCCTTGCTGGCCGTTGTAATACCAGTTCAGCGTCACCCCGCCGCTCGTCTTCTTATCGACCGCCTTTGCCCACTTCTTGAAGACCTTGCCCCAAGCACTTTTCTTGGGGGCGAGCGTGCCGAAGCTCAGCTCTTTGGCGTCGGCTTGGGTGGAATGGGTCGTGCCCGCGAGCAGCATGCCCGCGGCAGCCAAGGTGGCGAGGCTCTTCGTGAAGGACATGGTCGAAACTCCTGGAAATTGGGCTTGCAAACTTCGGGTCGCGAGCGCTTTGCACGACGGCGGGCGCACGACGGCGGGCGCACCGCTTATCACACGATAGGAGCCGCAGCGAACGGAACCGCAGGCAGCCTACTCTACGGCAGCCGCCACGGTTCAGCGGCGCAATGTTCCGTCAGCCGCCACGGTTCAGCGGCGCAATGTTCCGTCAGCCGCCACGCTTCAACGGCGCACGGTTCGGTCGCGGATACTACCGCGCGGGACCGACTCGCGGCCGCGTCGCAGCTCTCACGATCACGAGCTCGTACACGCTGTGCCCGCGTAGCACGGTCAGCGACACGCGCGTGCCGACGGCGCCGCGCAAGAGCGTCCGAATGCGGTCGCGGTCGTGACCATCGACGAGCAGCCCATCGATCATCTTGATGTGGTCACCACGCTGAAGCCCGCCAAGCTCGGCCGCGCCGCCGACGGCAACTTCGCGCACGATGAGCGCCCCGGTGTCGAGGTCACGATCGAACACCGCCGCGACCGAAGCGACGGGCGGGAGCGAGCGGCACGCCGGTAGCCCCATCATGACGAACAGCATGACGAACAGCGTGAAGACCGGCATCAAGACCCGCGGCAGCGCCACTTCGCGACGCACGACATGCCAATGTCGCGACCTCGAGCACGCCGAGCAGCGAATGGCTGAGCGGACATCGCGATCACCCGCCGCGCACGCGATCACTCGATGATTTGCGATCGCTGGCAATCGAAGGTCACGTCGATGGGAGCCCCGGCGTCGATGACTTCGAAGTCGGTCGCGGCGAGCGTGTTCAGCGAGTGGGTGTCGAAGCCAAGGTCTGCCCACTTGACGGGCGAGAGGAGGTCGCTCTGTGCCGTGAGGGCGATGTTGCCGCCGTCGGCGTGGAGGATTCCGTATTTCTGCATGGCCTTGGCGACGACCTGCGCCGCGGGGCTGAGGGTCGCGAGTGGATAGTCCGCACGCAGCCGAAGCCGCGCGCCATACGGAATGCTGGTCGCAGGCCCCGTGGTCTTGGTGCCGTGCGTCGCGGGCGACACGTATTTCATGGTCCGAATCATGTTGTTCGGGAGGGTGAAACGGATGGCGTGATCGATGACGCCGGCTGCGAGCTCTTCGGGTGTGAACAGCAGCGCGGCGATCGGAAAGCCGGCCGCGTCCGCGCTGGTGCACTGCTGTCCCCGGCCGTTCTTGTCGTAGAGCTTGGCGGTGTCCCAGATGGCGAGACAGCCACCGCGAAAAGTGTCCGTCGCGTCGATCGTCGCGCGATAGATCTCGTAGAGACGCTGCTCGGCGGGCGCGAAGAAAACCATGTGGCAATCCGAGCCATCTTGAAACCCGCCACACGCGTAGCCGGAAAATGGGCCGCTGAGATCGGTTGGGACTCCGTACATTTCCTCGACCGCTCCGCCGTGTGAAACGGGCACGGGTGCGAGATCACAATCGGGAACGTAATAGCTGTCCGCGACTGGCTCGTAGCTGCGCTTCGCGGTGCCCGGCGCGACCTGGACCGCGACGATGCTGAAGTCGACGCGAAACTTGCCGGTGCCCCAACCGTTTGGCGGCGCGAAACCGACCATCCACGCGGTGATGGCTTTCGAGTCGCTGGCCGTCGCGGCGTTCGAGACGTCCTCGTACCAGACCGCGTCGCCCGGGAAATACCGCCCGTTCGCCTGGGTCGCAGCACCACCGGCACCCGCGCTGCCGCCGCTGCCCGCACCGCCGTTGGTCGAGGTCGAGGTCGAGCTGGTCGCGGCCCCGTTGCCACCGCCGCCCGCGCCGGCAGCCGATGGAGACGCCGAGTCGCCGCTGCCGGTCTCGCCGCCGCAGGCCGCAGAGAAGAGGAGCCACGCCGCGACGAGACGCGATAGGAGCAGCATGGAACGAGCGCGTACGTTTCGCATCAGCTGCCTCGTCTCCGGATGATCGCTCGCATGCCAGCGCCTATCGAATTGGAACGAACGAGGATGTTCGGCATCAGCTGCCTCGACGCGCCTCGTTTTCGCGAGCGGCGAGTTCTGCGAAGCGGGCCTCGAGCTCGGCCTCCTCGTCGTGGGCATCGGCGGCCGTCGTCGCGGGCGGCCCAAACGCGGGCGTGTCTCCGGCGTCGATGCGAAGCGGAGCGGTGCTCGAATACATGAGTTGACCGTCGTCCGTGACGTCGCTGCGAATGGGATGGTGCGCCGACGCGGCCGCGAGCAAGGCATCCGCTTCTGGTTCGCTGATCGCAAAGGCGGAGGCGACGTCCTTCGTGGAGAGGGCTCGACGTGCGCCGCGAACGAGGTCCGCCACGGCCGAGGTCCATGCCTCCGCGAGCGCCGCCCCGAGCACATTGGTGTGGCTGCGCGCACGAGCGAGACCGAGCGCGGCGAGCAGCACGAAGGGCAGCGTCAAGACGCCAACGACGACGGAAGCCTGCACCGGCACGACGTCGATGACGAGGGTCAAGAGCAGCGTCATGGCGCCGCCGAAAGTTCCTAAACTGCCGCAAATTCCGGCAAATCGTGAGAGTGCGCGGCTCTTGGTCGCGGCGTGTGCACGACGCAAGGGCGCGGCCTCATCGCCCGAGAGCGCCAGCCCTTCGGCGCGCAGCTCGACGCGCGGTGCGCCACAGATATTGCACACCCGACGCAGCTCGTGGTGCGGCCCGGTGTTCGCGTAGTGATTGCCATGCGGACACGGCGCGCCGGCCGGTGTCGCCCCCTTCGCCCGCGAAGCCCCGTCGCTCATGCCGCCAACGATACTGCGTTCAGGAGCGCGTCGAACAGACTGCGACCGTCGCTGCTGCCGTGAAGGGGCTCGCTCATGCGCTCGGGGTGCGGCATGAGCCCGAGCACGTTGCGGCGCGGACCGCCGTAGATTCCGGCGATGTCATGCAGCGAGCCGTTCGGATTCGAAGCGCCACCGACCTGACCGCCGGCATCGCAGTAGCGAAACGCGATGAGCCCCTCGCCCTCGAGTCGCGTGAGCGTCGCGGTGTCGGCGTGGTAACGGCCCTCGGCGTGTGCGATCGGCAAGCGGAGCACCGTGCCTTCACGAGCGGTGAAGGGTCCCACCGTCTCCGTGCGGACGAAGACGTCGCGGCACTCGAAGCGAAGGTGGGCGTTCTGCACGAGCGCGCCAGGTAAGAGGCCGGCTTCGGTCAAGATCTGAAAGCCGTTGCACACGCCGAGTGCGTAGCCGCCGCGAGCGACGTGTTCCCGAAGCGCGGCCACGATCGGACTCGTGCGCGCAATGGCCCCGCATCGGAGATAGTCACCGAACGAGAATCCCCCGGGAATTGCGACCAAATCGGTGTCGGCGGGCAGCTTGGACTCGCGGTGCCATACGACCTCGGTCGTCACGCCGACGACGTCGCGGAGCGCGCGCACCATCTCGACGTCCGCGTTCGAGCCTGGAAAGAGGAGCACCGCGGCACGCATCGAAGTCGCTTCGTAGCGTTGATCGTATCGCGCCGCAAAGCCGCGCTCATGCGTCATCGCGCTCACGCGTATGGGATGTACGTGACGACGCCGCACGAGGGGCTGGCCGCGCTACGGAAATGGCTGGCCGGGCTGACCGCGCTACGGAAATGGCTGGCCGGGTTGGCGCGCTACGGAAATGGCTGGCCGGGTTGGCGCGCTACGGAAATGGCTGGCCGGGCTGGCCGCGTCGAAAGTGGAATTTGAAATTTCCGGTCACCCGCGAGGTCAGCTCGCTCGGGACGTCGAGGGTGCCCGGGAGCGCGTCGCGCGGGTCGGCCACGCGCACGTCGAAGGTGGCGTCGGTGAGCTTGTCGGCGCCCACGTCCTCGTTCGGATCGCCGCTGAAGAGCGACGCGAAGGTGATCGTGCCGTCGATGGCGTAGAGCACGGCGTTCTGGTTGTGGCACGAGAACTGGAGGTAGAGCGCCATGCTCACCGGCGGCGGCTCGCCCTTCGCAATTCCGGGCGCGATGTCCTCGAGGACTTGCGGAGACAGCCCGACCGCGAGCGACGTTCCGAGCGAGTCGGCGCGGATGTCCGTGACGCCGTCGATCATCACCGCGAGGCCGTCGGAGACCTCCTGAAGGTCGCTGCCGTGCTGCACGCGAACTTGCAGCGTGTCGCGAAACGGCACCGCGGCGAAGAAGTCCGGCGCAAGATCGTAGGGCCCGCCCCAGCAGTCGCGCACGACGAGCAGCTCGCTGTGCAGCTCGCCCTCGCCCGTGCCCACGAAGGCGCAGCTCCCGCACAGGATCGCGACCGCAGCGAGAGCGGCTCGCGAGACACGGGACCTGGCTTCGCTCACGGCAGGCAGAGCCTCGGTCACGGCGGAAGGCTCGCTCACGGCGGGGCCTCGCTCACGGCGGAAGGCTCGCTTCGAGAGGGCCGAGTTCGCGACCTGCCCAGGCGATTGTTGCGCCGCCGAGGACGCGATCTCCGAGGTACGCAACTGCGATTTGACCAGGCGAAACGGCGCTTACCGGCTCGTCGAAGCGGCACATGAGGTCATCGCCGTGCTGCTCTATCCATGCGGGCGCGCCGCGGTGTTGAGAGCGCACGCGAAGCTCGGCGCGAAGCGGAAAGACCACGTCGGCAGCGAAGGTAGGATCGACGAGACGGGCCACCTGCGCGCTCGCATCGTCGCGCGTTCCGAGCACCACGGTCGCTCGTTCGGCATCGATCGCGGAGACGAACATCGGGGCTCCAAGCGCGACCCCGAGCCCGCGGCGCTGGCCGACCGTGAAGCGATGCACGCCGCCGTGTTGACCGAGCACGCGTCCGCGCTCGTCGACGATCGGGCCGGGCCGCACGCGCTCGCCCGCGCGCTCCGCGACGAACGTGTCGTAACGCCCGGTCGGCACGAAACAGAGCTCCTGGCTCTCGCCCTTGTTGGCGCCGGGCAACCCGCGCAGGACGGCCTCCGCGCGCACCTCCGACTTGAGGGAATCGCCGAGCGGCAGCACCAGTCGAGCGAGCGCCGCTTGCCCCAGCGTGTGGAGGAAATAGCTCTGGTCCTTGGTTTGGTCGCGGCCGCGGAGCAGCTCGGTACGGCCGCCTTCTGTGCGGATGCGCGCGTAGTGCCCGGTCGCGACGCCGGCGGCGCCGAGGCGATCGGCGAGGGCGAACAGCTCGCGCATTTTCACGGTGCGGTTGCATGCTACGCAAGGGCTTGGCGTGCGCCCATCGAGGTATGCGCCGACAAAGGGCTCGACGACCTCGGCGGCGAAGAGCTCGCGGCGGTCGAAGGTGTAGTGCGGAATGCCGAGGTGCGAGGCGACGAGACGCGCGTCGTGGGCGTCCTCGGGAGCGCAGCAGCGGGACTTTTCTGGCGAGCCGGAAGGGTAATCCCAGAGGTGCAGGGTCACACCGATGACGTCATGGCCGGCATCGGTGAGGCGCGCCGCCGCGACGGCCGAGTCGACGCCGCCGGACATCGCCACGAGGAGGCGAACCGGTGTCGCGGAAGGTGCCGCCTGGGCTGTCCCGTCTGGAGCGTCGCCGAGCATGCTTGGCAGCATAATTGACGCGTGAGAAACGCGGGGAGACCAAGTGTAGAGCGTGGCCGGACCTCCTGCTAGAGTGCGCGGTCCCATGACCGGCCTGCCGCCGCCCCCGCGCCGCCCGCCACCGCCGCGTACGGGTGCGATGACACAAACCCGCGCGGACGCAGGCCTGCGAAACAGCGTCCCGGCCGGGGAGTTCGTGGCCGCGCCCGCGGCACAGCAGGCCTACGCGCCACAGGCATATTCGCCTCCTGCACTTCCCGCGCAACACGCCGCGCCCGCGGGGTACACCCCACCGCGCGCGCCGCATCAGCAGCAACCCGTGCCGCAAGCGTACGCGCCGCCGCAGCAGCAACCCGCGCCGCAAGCGTACGCGCCGCCGCAGCAGCAACCCGCGCCGCAAGCGTACGCACCGCAGCAGCAGCAGCAGCAAGCCGCGCCGCAAGCGTACGCACCGCAGCAGCAGCAAGCCGCGCCGCAAGGCTACGCGCCGCAGCAGCAGCAAGCCGCGCCGCAAGGCTACGCGCAGGTGGCACCGGCGGCGGCATCCGACACCTCGCTCGGAAGCACGGTCGTCGACGGGCGCAACGCGGCGGTGCACGCGAAAGCCGGGCGAGAGTCTGTCCCGGATGAACGCGAATTGCCGCAGACGTTCTTCCTGGGGCGTTATCGCGTCGTCGACGAGATTGGCGTCGGCGGAATGGCGAGCGTGCACCTCGCGCGCGTGGATGGTCCAGGTGGATTTCAGAAGTGGGTGGCGATCAAGCGCATCCATCCGCACCTGGTCGAGGACGATCAGTTCGTCGACATGTTCCTCGACGAGGCGCGCATCGCAGCGGGCATCAACCACGCGAACGTCGCGCAGGTGTTCGACCTTGGCAAGGACGACAACACCTACTGGATCGCGATGGAGTATCTGAATGGCGAGCCGCTGCGTGAAGCGATGCGCCGCACCGAAGAGCTCGGTACTTCGGTCCCGTTCCACATCGCAGCGCGGGTCTGCGCGGATGCGGCCGAAGGACTTCACGGTGCCCACGAGCTGCGCGGGCGTACGGGCAAGCTGCTCAATCTCGTGCATCGCGACGTCACGCCGCACAACTTGTTCGTCACCTTCGATGGCTACACGAAGGTCGTCGATTTTGGCATCGCGAAGGTCCTCGATCGGCTCGCCTCGACGCGCGCGGGCACGCTCAAGGGCAAGCTCGCGTACATGTCACCGGAGCAGGTGCGCGGGCAGGAGGTCGATCGGCGTACGGACATTTTCGCGCTGGGCGTGGTGCTGTGGGAGCTGACCGCTAATCGCCGCTTGTTCCGAATGGATACGGATCTCGCGACGCTCGAGAAGGTGCAGTCGTGCGTGGTGCCGCTGCCGTCGAGCCTGGTGCACGGATATCCGCCGCTGCTCGAGGCGGTCGTCATGCGGGCGCTCGCACAACGACGCGAAGATCGCTTCCAGACGGCGCGCGAGTTTTCGCGGGCGCTACAAGAATGCTTGCTGAAACAGGGGATGTTGGTCGGTCCCGAAGACGTGGGCGATTATCTCAAGCAGCTCTTCGCGGACCGCGTGAAGAAGCGCGAGCGGTATCTCGAGTGGGCCGCAGAGGTGACGTCATCGGTCGACATCGACGCCTTGCATGCGAAGCAGGAAGCGCTCGACGAGAAGCAGGCCTTGCGGGATCGCGAAACGCGCGTGCCGCCACCTCCGCAGCCGGTACCTACCCAGCCGGTGACCGAGCCGGTGCTTCAGCCGGCGCCCCAGCCGAACCGCGCCGCGCAGCCTCCAAATTGGGGAGCGCCTGACCGGGCCGTGGTCGTGACCTCAGCGGCGCTGCGGCGTCAGCCAGCGCCCGAGCCCCACGGCGGGCTCGCATCTACGTCCCTCATGGATGAGGACGAGGACATTCCGACCATGGTCGCGACCGTAGCGCACGAGTCGCAGCTGCGCGCCTACGGGAGCGGGACGGCTGCGGCCGCGGCGCCATCGCAGCAAATCGCCACGGCACGCGGGCCGGTCGCGGCGCAGTCGCCCTGGCAAGCGAACCAGCCGGTGCACGCCTTCGAGTCGACGGTGGCGATGACGGAAAATCAGATCGACGATCGCTCGGCGCGCCCGCCCGATGCTCGTGTCGGAGTGCCGCACGGGATGCCGCACGGGATGCCGCACGGGATGCCATCGCATGGCGCGACTCCGCCTCCCGGCGCGTTTGCACAAGGCCCCGAGTACGGTCCGGTGACAACGCCCCCTCCGCCGCCAGTCCGCGCGCAGAGCCCATCCGGTCCGACCCAGGGAGCGATCGAGACGCGCTTGAATTTGGCGCGACCGACCGGGGTTGCCCAGTGGCTCGCCGAACAAGGCGATGTGCAGATCCCTCCGCCGCGCAGCACGGCCATCTTGATGGCGATCGCGCTGCTCGCGACCTTGTGCGTGATCGGCGTCGGTGCGCTCGTGACGTACAAGCTGACCCAGGCGCAGCCCGCGGGCGAGCCGTCCACCGCGCAGGTCGCGGCACCGGATACGCCCGTGCTCGGCGCAGCTCCCGCGAGCTCGAACAAGCCTGGCCCAGGGTCGGCTCCGGCGAGCAGCGAAACAGCGACGCCGACCGTCGAGGCCACCGCGGCCCGCGGCGAAAAGACTGCGGATCGCAGCGGTTCCAAGCCCACCGACCTTCCCATCAAGGAAGGGACGCTCACCGTGGATTGCAAGCCCGCTTGCGACCAGGTCATCGCGGCCGGACGCTCCCTCGGCCCGTCGCCGGTCGTGCAACATCCGATCGCCCCGGGCCAATACCAGGTCACGCTCAAGCGCGGCGCTGTGAAAAAGACCATCGTCGTCGTGGTCGCCGCGGGCCAGTTGTCGACGCACTCGGTACCGATGCAGTGAAGGGTCGACGCCCCCGCGATCATACGGGGCGCGGCGCCCACTCCGCTCGCGGTGTGGAGCTCGAGATCCACGATCTCGCCAACACCGGTGAGGGCGTTGGCCGTGACACGAGCGGTGCGGCCGTGTTCGTGAGCGGCGCGCTGCCTCGCGAACGCGTGCTCGTGGCCATCGATGAACGTGCGCGCTCACCCCGCCGCGCGACCCTGCTCCGTGTCGTCTCGCCCAGCACGGACAGAATCGAGCCTGCGTGCCCATACGTCGTCCAATGCGGCGGCTGCGACTTGATGCACCTCGCTCCCGCGACGCGCTTTCATTGGCAAGAGCGCGCACTCTTGTCGACCCTCGCGAGCGAGCTCCGAGCCGTCACGCCGGTGCCGACCCCATCACGGCACGCGCCGACCCCAGCGCTCGGTTATCGCAACCGCGCCCGTCTCCGCATCGAAGCGGACGGCAAGCGCGCGAAGGTAGGCTTCAGCGCGCCACGCAGTCATCGGCTCGCCGAGATCGACCATTGCGTGATCCTCGAAGACGCGCTCGCACCGGCCATCGCCGAGCTCGCGTCGCTTTTTTCGACGAGCCGTGGCGAGGGCGAGGCACGCGCCGCACTCGGAATCGATCGCCGGCGGGTCTATGAGGTGACGTTTCGCGGCGAGCTCGACGGCACCTTGTTTGGTCGCATCGAGCGCGATTTCCGTGGCATCGCCGGTGCGCGAGTCTGGCTCGAAGGTGCGACCGCTCCGTTCACGGTGGGCGATCCGCGCTGCTTCGTCACGGGTGCCGACGGGCTGCCGTTGACGGCGCCGAGCGGAGGGTTCTTGCAAGCGTCGGAGGCCGGTGGAAGCGCCATCGCGAACGCCGTGAACGCTGCCGCGGGCCGCGTCGAGCATGCGGTAGAGCTCTTCGCCGGTAGCGGAACGTTCACCATCTTGCTCGCTCGGCAAGCTGCCCAATTGCTAGCCATCGAAGCAGACGCAGACGCGGCGGCGGCGCTCAAGGACAACCTTCGTGCGCGCTCGCTCGCAAACGTCCGCGTGCGCGAAGAAGACGCCAACTCCTTCGCGATCCCGCGCAATACCGAGCTCGTCGTGCTCGATCCTCCGCGAGCCGGAGCGCCGGGGGCCATGGCGCGCATCATCGTGGCTCGTGCCCGACGCGTTGTGTACGCATCCTGCAATCCGTCGACGCTCGGGCGCGATCTCGCGACCCTTGCGAGGGCTGGCTACACCATCGACGCACTCGCGCTGTTCGATCTCTTCCCTCAGACCAGTCAACTCGAAACGATCGCGACCCTGTCCTTGCGCTCGCGGGCAGAGAGCCGCCGCGATGCCGCGCCGTAGTCATCCGCCGAGCCTGATGACGCTCACCCGTCGGCTGGTCGTCGACGAGCGTCTCTTCGGCCGCGGTGACCGAGTCCTGTGCGCCGTCTCGGGTGGCCCGGATTCGACCGCGCTCTTGCACGTACTCGCACTTCTGCGCGGCGATCTCGGCCACGCACTCGTCGCCGTCGGTGTCGATCACGGCCTGCGCGGCGAAGCCTCCGCTGAGCTCGCGTTGGCCGAACGCGTGGCACGGGATGCGTGCGTTCCTTTCGAAGTGATCCGGCTCGAAGTCGCCTCGGGCTCGAACCTGCAAGCACGCGCACGGCTCGCTCGTCACGCCGCGCTTCAAGATGCCGCGAGGCGCCTCGACATCACGACGATCGCGCTCGGACACACCCGGGACGATCGCGCCGAGACGCTTCTGATCCGGCTCTTGCGCGGCGCGGGACCGCGCGGACTCGCGGTGATGCCGCCACGCGCACCGTGCCCCACCGGCACCGGCGTCGAGCTCGTGAGGCCGCTCTTGCTCGCGAGGCGTGCCGATGTCCTCGCACACGTCGCGCGCTCCGAGCTCGCGTGTGCCGATGACCCTTCCAATCGCGATCGACGATTCCTCCGAGCGCGCGTCCGCCACGAGCTCATCCCGCTGCTCGAAGAGCTCTCGCCGGGCGTCGTCGAGCACCTCGCCGAGCTCGCTGAAATGCTCGCCGCCTTGCCCACCGACGAGGGCCTCGCCCCCTTCGGACGCGCCCAGCGCCAACAGATCACGCGAGCGATCCGGCTCGGACGGCGCTACACCACCTTACGACTCCCCGGCGGCCGCGACGTCACCGTGGAGATTTCGGAAAAAACGTCTGTCCCTCGGGACGAACGATGATCATGCTGTGCCCTTCCGACCGGCCGCAGGCCAACCGTCCCGCGCGCCGAACAGCCTTATTCCCTGCTCGAGAGATCCGTGAAGCAATCGCATAAGACACTCCTCCTCTGGGTGATGCTCATCGTCGCGTTCCTGGGGATCTGGACGATGGTGAGCCCCGACCGCCCCTCCGCCAAGAAGGTGAACTACACCGATTTTCTGGCCATGGTCGAGGCCGACAAGACGAAAGAACAGTTCGTCGAGTCCGTCGTCATTCGTGATGGCGCGTACCTGTTCGTCACGAAAGATCCCGCGACCGGACAGACCACGAAGAAGGTCACCGAAGGCCCGGACAAGGTCGATCAGCTGCTCGTCAACACGCTCCGGCAGCACGGCGTGTCGGTCACCTTCGAGAAGGACGAGGGCTCACCGATTTGGTCGGGCGCGCTCGTCACGATCGTGCCGATGCTGCTCTTGCTCGGCATGTTCTACCTCTTCATGCGGCAGCTTCAGGCGGGCGGCGGCAAGGCGATGAGCTTCGGAAAATCCCGCGCGCGCATGCTCAACGAGTCCGCCAACAAGGTGACCTTCGATGACGTCGCGGGCGTCGACGAGGCGAAAGACGAAGTCGAAGAGATCATCGAATTTCTCAAGGACCCGAAGAAGTTTCAGAAGCTCGGCGGCCGCATTCCGAAGGGCGTGTTGATGGTCGGGCCACCGGGCACGGGCAAGACTCTGCTCGCGCGCGCCATCGCCGGCGAGGCGAGCGTGCCGTTCTTCAGTATCTCTGGCTCGGACTTCGTCGAGATGTTCGTCGGCGTCGGTGCGAGCCGGGTGCGTGATCTCTTCGAGCAAGGCAAGAAGCACGCGCCCTGCATCATCTTCATCGATGAGATCGACGCGGTCGGGCGGCACCGCGGCGCGGGTCTCGGCGGTGGTCACGACGAGCGCGAGCAGACGCTGAATCAACTGCTCGTGGAGATGGACGGCTTCGAGTCGAACGAGGGCGTGATCATCGTCGCGGCCACGAACCGACCGGACGTCCTCGACCCGGCCATCTTGCGCCCCGGTCGCTTCGATCGTCGCATCACGGTCAATCGTCCCGACGTCGGCGGACGCGAGGCGATTCTGTCCATCCACACGCGCAAGGTGCCCGTCGGCCCCGACGTCAATCTCGAGATCATCGCGCGCGGAACTCCCGGATTCGTGGGCGCGGATCTCGAAAATCTCGTGAACGAGGCGGCCCTGCTCGCGGCGCGCCAGGACAAAGAGCACGTGGCGATGATCGATTTCGACATGGCCAAAGACAAGGTGCTCATGGGCTCAGAGCGCCGCAGCATGGTCATCGGCGAGGAAGAAAAGCGCACGACCGCCTGGCACGAGGCCGGTCATGCGCTGGTCGCGAAGCTGCTCTCGCCCGACACCGATCCGGTTCACAAAGTGACCATCATTCCGCGCGGGCCTGCGCTCGGTCTCACCCAACAGCTACCCAAACAAGATCGACTCAGCCTCTCGAAGAACTTCGCCATGGCGAAGCTCGCGGTGCTCATGGGTGGCCGCGTCGCGGAAGAGCTTGTGTTTGGCCACTACACGACCGGCGCGTCGAACGATATCAAGCAGGCGAGTGAGATCGCGCGGCGCATGGTCACCGAGTTCGGCATGAGCGAGAAGCTCGGGCCGGTCGCGTATGGCGGCGGCGACGAAGACGCGGTGTTTCTCGGACGCGACTTCGGCAATTCGAGGCGCACCTATTCAGAGTTCACCGCGAAGCTCATCGACGAAGAGGTCCAGGCCCTGGTGCGCGCCGGCGAAGAGACGGCCAAGACGCTGCTCTCGGCCAATCGCCCGCTGCTCGACAAGATGGCGAATGCGCTGCTCGAGCGCGAGACCCTCGACACCGCGGACATCGACGCGCTCGTCGATGGGCAACAGCTCGCACCGCGTGAGCGAGTCGCCATTCCGACCTATCGCGATCGCGCGTTGCAGCAGAAAGAAAAGCGCCGCGCCGCAAGCATCTTCGCGCAGCCAAAGCCAGTGCCGTCCGGCTAAGCCAAGTCGCTATGGCAGTGCGCTGCGCTCGAAATTTCGGCGATCGGTCTGAAAGCGGCGCAGCTGGTCCAGCTCGTAGACTGGCAGTGAAGCGTCGATGGACGAGCGCCGTTCGTAGACGCACCACGAGAACCCTTGCGCCAGATGCACCCGTCCGCTCACCGCGTAACGTTCGCGAAAACGTCGGTCGCGAAAGAGCGACTGGGAGCCCGGGACGGATGGATGTTGGCAGTCATTCTGCGCGGAAATCAGAATGAAATAGCGCGGCTCCCGCTGGAAGAAATAGTCCCGATAACCCTGTCCGATTTTGTTGGTGTAACCGCCGGGCAGCGCAGCGACGACCGGATCGACGAGGCCGAGGAGATCGACGATTGGAAAGTCGGTTTGGTAGCCGACTTGGCCGATGTCCCCGAGGGCGATCTCACCCTGCACGCTGTCCCGGCCACGCTCCGCCACGCGCTCGTTCATCCAGGTCGCGACGCCTCCCGCCGCGCGATCCCAGAAGGCCTTCTCTTCGCCGAAAATCTTGCGTTGGTCGCGGGTCATGGCGTCCGCGCGATGCACGATCGCGAAGAGCGCGAGCCCCAACAGGCCGTAGTGGATCGCGCGGCTTCGTGCCTCGAGCATCACGCGCACGCCGACGCCGGTGAGCAGGGCGAGAAACGGCACGAGCGGCGCGATGAAGCGAAAGAGCGGCATCCAATCGCCCCCGACGAGCGCCACGTAGGTCGTTCCGCACACCACCACGGCCGCGACGGCGAGAGCACCGCGGTGACGCCACGCGACCGCGGCGCCAAGGCCGAAGAGCGCAAGAAACAGCGGCGGTCCTTCGTGCTGGGCGAACTTCTCGAGGTAGTCGACGCCGCCGAGCAGCTGCTGTCGAAAGTCGCCGGTCTTCGCGCTCAGCGTGTTGGGAACCCACGCGCCGTAGTAGGCCCTTCGCCAAATCAGGTGCGCGCCGACGATGGCGACGAAGAGCCCTCCGCGCATGAGGTTCTTCGCCGAGAATAGTCGGCGTGGAAGCTCTGCCACGATCGCGACCGCACCCGCCGCAGCGACGGCCCAAGCGACCGTTCCAAACCAAGCCGGTCGTCCCGGCGACAAGCGCAGAATCAGTGACGCCGACAGCGCGCCGAGGCCAAGCAACATGATCGCGGGCGTGCCCTCGGCGGCGCGACCACGAAGCGACACGAGCCGCGGTCCGGGTAGAAACAACATCAGCACACCGAGAAACATCGGCGCCTCTGGACGGGTGAGCCCCGCCGCCGCAAACACGAGCCCCGACCACGGAAACCCGTCCCGCTCTTGCTCGCGCGCGAATTGCCACGTGCCGGCGAGCACGAGCATCGCGAACAGCGACGTCTCGAGCCCCCAGACCGCATATCCGGCGAAGACACTGGTGCTAGCGACGACGTACGGTGCGATCGCCGGGGCAACGCGCAAGGGCCTGAGCTGCGCTTCAAGCAAATACACGAACCCGACAGCGCCAAGACCGCACCCAAAGCCGAGCACCTTGCCGAAGGCCTGCGGATCCGCGCCACAGAATGCGCCGGCTCCGAGGATGACCGTCCACAAGAAATTCGTGTAGCCCTCGATGCGCTCCCCCTCGTTGTAAACGAGGCCGAGCCCACGCGCGAAGTTGCGGGCGTAGCGGTAGGAAATGTACGAGTCGTCGACGGTGAAGGCCGCGAGCCGCGCCATCGTCACCGCGGCGATCACGAGCGGAATCACGAGACCAAACACGTGGTGCGCGCGCGCGGACAGCGGATGACCGGCGAACCAGTCTGCCAGCGTCGTCGCAGTCTTGCCCGCGTCGGTCGAGCGCGTCTCGGTCGCGCCCGCGCCGCTCGAGTCGTCTTCGGAGGAGTCCGCCTCGGTGGCAGATGCCTCGGTGGTGGCTTCACCCGAAGCTCCGGTGCAGGGAGCGGAGTCGTCGTCGGAGCTCATCGCGCGTGCCGTGTTAGCACAGTGGCCTCCAGTCATTGACCACGGCGCGCGGGCCGGCATACCGTCGCCGCATGAGTGTGCTCATCAAGAATGGCCGCGTCATCACCGCCACGGACGACTACTTCGCCGACGTGCTCGTCGAGGGCGAGAAGATCACCCAGATAGGTGCGACGCTCGACGTCCACGCCGACAGGGTCATCGACGCCACCGGCAAGCTCGTCATCCCGGGCGGGATCGACGCGCACACGCACCTCGACATGCCCTTTGGCGGTACGACGAGCGCGGACGATTTCGAGAGTGGGACGCGCGCGGCCGCCTTCGGTGGCACGACGACCTTGATCGATTTCGCGATCCAGACCAAGGGCCAATCGACACTCGCGGGCCTCGACACGTGGCACGCCAAGGCCGAGGGCAAGGCGTCGATCGACTACGGCTTTCACATGATCGTCACGGACATGCCGGAAGAGCGGTTGCCCGAGCTCGAGCGCCTCGCAGAGCAGGGGGTCACTTCCTACAAGCTGTTCATGGCCTACCCCGGCGTCCTCTACGTCGATGACGGCACGCTCTACCGCGCCTTCCGCCGCGCCGGCGAAAACGGCACGCGCATCTGCATGCACGCCGAGAACGGCATCGTCATCGACGAGATCGTCAAGCAGGCGATCGCCGACGGCAAGGTCGAGCCGAAGTATCACGCCCTCACGCGACCGACCCGCATGGAGGCCGAAGGCGTGCACCGCGCGATCGCCATCGCCGAGGTCGCGAACGTTCCGCTCTACATCGTGCATCTCTCGTGCGCCGATGCCCTCGACGAGGTCAAACGCGGGCGCGCACGCGGCGTCGACGTGACGTGCGAGACGTGTCCGCAGTACCTCTTCCTCGACTACAGCTACTACGAGCGCGAGGGCTTCGAGGGCGCCAAATGGGTGATGACCCCGGCCCTCCGCGAAAAGTGGAACCAAGACGTGCTGTGGAAGGGCCTCGAGCTCGGTCACATCGGCAACGTCGCCACCGACCATTGCCCATTCTGCTTCAAGGGCCAGAAAGACCTCGGCGTCGGGGATTTCCGCAAGATCCCGAATGGCGCGCCCGGCCTCGAGAACCGAATGACGCTCATGTATCACGGCGCCGTCGTGCAGAAGCGACTCAGCCTCAACCGCTGGGTAGAGATCACCTCGACCACGGCCGCGAAGACCTTCGGCCTCTTCCCGAAGAAGGGCACGATCGCGGTCGGCAGCGACGCGGACATCGTCGTGTTCGATCCGAATCGCAAAGAAACCATCGGCGTGAACAACCCCTTCACCCACCACATGCGCGTCGACTTCAGCGCGTACGAGGGCTTTCAGGTGCAGGGCTTCAGCGACGTCGTCCTGTCGCGCGGCCGCGTGATGGTCGAGGGCGGCAAGCTCGCGACCGAAGGCGGAGGGCGCTTCATCAAGCGAGCGCGCGTCGGGGAGCTCTTGCGCTGACCGCGACGGCTGAGGCTTTGTCGGTGCCCGCCGTGGCGCAGCCAGCCTCAGGGCAGGAGCTTTGCGATGTCGCCGTAGGTCTCGGGCCGGCGATCGCGGTAAAACTGCCAAGTCCGACGCACCTCTTCGATCACGTCGAGATTGCAGTCGGCGATGACGAGCTCGTCGTTGTCCTCACTGCCAACTGCGAGGAAGCTGCCGCGCGGATCGACGATGTAGCTCGTGCCGTAGAACTTGCCGAGATTCCATGGCTTCTCGACACCGACACGGTTGCTCGCTGCGACGAAGTAGCCATTCGCTACGGCGTGCGCGGGCTGCTCGAGCTGCCATAGATATTTCGACAGGCCCTCGACCGTCGCCGATGGGTTGAAGACGATCTCGGCACCGTTGAGCCCGAGGAGACGCGCACCCTCGGGGAAATGGCGGTCGTAGCAGATGTAGACGCCGACCTTTCCGTAGGCCGTCTGAAACACCGGATAGCCCAGATTTCCGGGCTTGAAGAAGTACTTCTCCCAGAAGCCGTTCGTCTGCGGGATGTGCTGCTTGCGATACTTGCCGAGGTAGCTTCCGTCGGCGTCGATGACCGCGGCGGTGTTGTAATAGACGCCCGCCTGCTCGCGCTCGTAGAGCGGCACGACCATCGCCATCGAATATTTCTTCGATAGCGCCTGCATCACTTCCGTCGTCGGCCCGGGGACCGCCTCGGCCGCCTCGTACCAGCGCGGATCTTGTCCTGGACAGAAATACGGCCCGTTGAAGATCTCTTGCAGCCCGAGGATTTGGACGCCCTTCTTGCCCGCGTCCTCGATCATCGCGACATGCTTGGCGAGCGCCTGCGCCTGGATCTCTGCGATCGGGAGATTGCCGTCGTTGGCGGCGTCCGACGCCTGAATGAGCCCAACCTTGACGATGCGTGCCATGTTTCGTTCCCTCGTGGACAGTTGAGTAATGAGCAGAGTGTTAGGTAACAGAGTGTTAGGTAGCGGACTGGCAGGTAACAGAGTGTTAGGTAGCGGACTGTTAGGTAGCAGCGCGTCGTAGCTGCCGCGACTCAGTGCCAGCGGTAGATCGCCGTCTTGTTGTTGGTATAGAACGACACCGAGTCGCTTCCGTGCGCCTTGAGATCGCCGAAGAAGGAGCCCTTCGAGCCGCCAAAGGTGAAGAACGCCATCGGAGCGGCGACGCCGATGTTCACGCCCACCATCGCAGCCGGGACCTCTTTCACGAAGTCGCGCGCCGTGCGCCCATTCGAGGTGTAGATCGAGGCTGCGTTCGCGAGCGGCTGGGCGTGCACGATCTTCATGGCGTCGGCGAGGTCCGTGGCCCGGAGCACGCACATCACGGGCCCGAAGATCTCATCTCGAGCGATGGTCATCGTCGGGTTCACATCCACGAACAGCGACGGTCCGACCCAGTTGCCTTGCTCGAGCCCGGGCACCGTGGCCCCACGCCCGTCGAGCGCGAGGGTCGCACCCTCTTTGAGTCCTAGCTCTACGAAGGCGAGGACGCGCTCTTTGTGGGCAGGGGAGATCACCGGGCCGAGGGTGACCCCAGGGGTAAGCCCATTGCCCATCACCAGCCGGCCAATCTCTTCCTTGAGCTTGCGGACGAGGGGCTCATACGCGTCGCCGATGGCGATGATGGTCGCGCCCGCGAGGCAGCGTTGGCCAGCGCAGCCGTAGCAACTCTCGACGATGTTCGGGACGCTCTTGTCCCAGTCGCAGTCGTTTGCCACGACGATGAAATTCTTGGCACCGCCGAGTGCCTGGACGCGCTTGCCGGTCTTGGCCGCGCCCTCGTACACGATCTTGGCGACCTTGCTCGACCCGACGAACGAAACGCCCTGAATTTCTGGGTGTTCGATGATCCGGTTGACGACGTCCTTGCCGCCGTTGACGAAATTTACGACGCCGGGCGGGAGCTTCAGCTTGTCGATGAGCGTGGCCACGAAGTGCTGCGAAAACGGCACCTGCTCGCTCGGCTTGACGATGATGGTGTTGCCGGTCGCGAGACAGAACGGCAAAAACCAGAGCGGCACCATCGCCGGAAAATTGTACGGCGCGATCACGGCGAACACCCCCATCGGCTGGCGCTGCTCGATGCAGTCGATGCCACTCGAGATGTCTTCGAGCGCCTTGCCCATCATCAGGCTCGGCATGCCGGCGCCGCACTCGACCATGTCGATCCCGCGCCGAACGCTACCGAGCGACTCGCTCAGCGTCTTGCCGTGCTCCTGGGTGCAAATGCGCGCGAGCTCTTCGAAATTCTGCTCGAGGAGATTGCGCAGATCGAAGAGGTAGCGCGAACGCGTCGGCACCGGTGTGTCGCGCCAAGCCGGAAATGCGAGCTTGGCCGCGGTGACGGCGGCGTCGACGTCCGCGGAGGTGCCGACGGGGCAGCTGCCGACAGGCTCGCCCGTCGCCGGGTTCGTGAGCGCCACGTGGTCGGCGCCGGTCGAGGCCACCCACGCGCCACCGATGAAATTGTGCAGTCGTTCGACGAAGAGTTTTTGGGTCATGGCGCCACCAGGTTGTCCTTGCAAGGCTGTCGAGCGCGCGTCGATGCGAACCGTCAGGCCGCGCGGGACCCGGGATTTTACGCGCGAAAGGGATGCCGTCAAGGCGCGCGAGGGATTGGTTGACAATGGCCTCCGCGCACGCCTTGAATGAGCCGTGGCTCAACCTCCGTGGGGCAACGGCCCGCCGCAACCGTGGGGTAACAACCCGCAGCAAGCGCAGCCGCAGCAAGCGCCGCAAGCGTGGGGCAACAACCCGCAGCAAGCGCAGCCGCAGCAAGCGCCGCAAGCGTGGGGCAACAACCCGCAGCAAGCGCAGCCGCAGCAAGCGCAGCAAGCGTGGGGCAACAACCCGCAGCAAGCGCAGCCGCAGCAAGCGCAGCCAGCGTGGGGCAACAACCCGCAGCAAGCGCAGCCGCAGCAAGC
>SHZB01000043.1 GCA_009692485.1 Myxococcales bacterium | reverse complement strand
GTCGGAACTCGCCACCCGGTGATCGTGGAGGGCCTCTCCGAAGGCCTCATGACGAGCGAATCGATCCTGCATGGAACTCCGGCGGCACCGTGCACGCTCGGCTGGATAGCCGACTCTGAACGACGCGGTGGCATGCGCGCGTTCATCCCCGCCGAGCTGGGCCGCTCGTGGCTCCTGCGAGCAGTGTCCACTGAGGCTCGCGGTATTTCGGCGGCGACGATGGACTGCGAGCTCGCCCCCGACGTGCCGCCTCCCCCATGGGTCACGCGCCATGCAGGCACCGAGCGTTCCCGGTGAAAGATCATCCCGCCACTCCAAGATCCGGACCGGCAGCACGGCCGCTGCTCTTGCTCTGGGGCTTCATGGGCACGGGCAAGAGCACCGTCGGGCCCCTCGTCGCACGAAGCCGCGCTGCGAAATTTCTCGACCTCGATAGGCGGCTCGAGGAGCACAGCACGCGACGAACTTCCGAGCGCGTTTCGGTCGCAGAATTGTTCACTCAGCACGGGGAACAGCATTTCCGAGAGCTCGAGCGCGAGCAGCTGCTCCGTATCTTCGATGATGAGCAGCACGCCAGCGAAGATCATGCGGAATCGCTCCGGGAATCGCCCCTCACGGTAGTCGCGCTCGGTGGCGGCACTTTGCTCGACGATGAGCTGCGGCGCGTGGCGCTCGCACGTGCCTTCGTCGTCGTGCTCGACGCGAGTGCCGCGGTGATCGCGCAGCGCACGAAGGGGAGCGACCGCCCATTGCTGGCATCGCACCCCGGGGAGATGGTTTTGTCAGAGCTACAAACGGCTCGAGCCGCGGCCTATGCTGAGGCGCACGTCCGGGTGGCGACCGATGCGCTCACTCCCCCGGAGGTGGCCGCGCGCGTCGCGGCGACGTGGCTCGGGCAGCACGCGCGTTAGGGCTGCTTTTTTGCCGTCGGGCTCACGGCCCGATACACTCGGCGACGCCATGAAGAAACACGCGACAAATTGGGTCTGCACGGCCCTCGGAGTTTTCTCCCTTGGGCTCGGCGCCGGCTGCACCGAAAACAACGTCACGTTGTACGTTCGACACGTCCCGATAGCGGACGTCGAAGACAAGTGTACAGTCTCGGCCGACCCCGGCGGGCCGGCTCTTCTGGGCGGCATCCTCGACAAGTCGCTCACGACCGAATACTCGCAGGTCTTCCTCGTGGCCAACCAGCTGATGCTGCGTGGCGATCCCGACACCTTGCGCCCAGAGAGTTCGCGCGTGACGATGTTCGAGGCCGAGGTCACGGTGATCCGAAACGATGGCGCCACGCTCGCTTCGTTCAGCGTCCCGGTCGCCGGTTTCGCGGAAGAGGCGCAAGGAACCAGTCCGGGCTTCGGGGTTATCCAGGTCTCTCCCGTGATCGATTCATTGACTGTGGGCGCCAGGTTGGACCCTGCCAACCCAACCTCGCCGTTCCTCATCGACACGACGACCGGTGGCAGCACGGTCATCGCGCGCATCAGGCTCTTCGGGCGGTCGCTCGGCGGCACCGACGTCGAGACCGGAGACTATGATTTGCCCGTGTTCGTTTGCGGTGCCTCTGGAAGTACGCCGTCAACGTGCATCCCGACGTATGCGCCGGAGGACTTGGAGGATCCCATCCTTTCTCCCTGCCGGCGAGGCCAGGACGTGCCGCACGACTGCCGCATGGTGAACAAGGAGTTGGGGCTCTCCGGTGCAACGAGCTCATGCCCATAGGGCCGGCATCCCTCACCAAGTCGCGGCGCTCACGCTCGGTCCGCGCAGGAGATTCACGAGCGCGACGATCGGCAGCGTCATAACACCAAGATCGAGCGAAGCTGCCACCAGCAACGCAGAGGTCTTCGACGCGCCAAGCGTCTGGTGAAATTCGAGCGCCACGCCGGCGGACATTCCGTAGACGCCGTGAAAATTGTAGCTCCGGCTGCCCCAAAATAGCCGCGCCGCCACCCCGGGTTCGACGCCGGCATCTGTGTCTGCGCGAACGAAGGCGCCGAGCGAAGCCACCAGCGGAAAGGTCTCATGCACCGGCAAGAGGCCAGCGACGCCCCCGCCTATTTCGATCGCGTCGAACGCGAAAGTCCCCACGGCAAAGAAGGGACCGGCACCCATCTCGCGCGGGCCATCGCGCCCGAAGAGCACATCGCCGCGCAGTCCCACGAAGAACTCTGCGTGGTCCGTGACGCCACCGTCCGCACCCGTTGCCGCGGCTCCGACGTCGAGCGTGGCGCTCGCTTGAGGACTCGCGTTTGCGTTGCCCGTCAGCACAAACAGGGCGCTCGCTCCAGCGAACGCGAACCACGGCGCGCAGGCACGCATCGCTGAATCGTAGCGTCGCGCCTCGCGGATTCGCACTCCAAATCACGCGACAAATCACGAGACGGACGGCGGCACCGCGGAGCGTTACGGCGCTGGCGGCAGTCACCTTCCCCGGAGATTCGTTCGTGCTAGCTTGCGACGCGATGAGCGGGCGCGCGGTGGACATCAGCGTGGCAGGCACAAGCTGCCGGGTCGTCACGACCGCTGACGACGCCGAGCTCGCGAAGCTCGCGGCGATGGTCGAGGAAAAGATCCGCGCCGTACTCCTCCCTGGCAGGCCGGTCACGAAGCAAGCCATGCTGCTCGTCGCGATCTCGCTGGCCCACGACGCCGCCGACGCTCGCGCGCGTACGTCCCTCATCCGTAGCGAAACGCGGGCGCAGCTCGAGCGAATGCTGCAGCGTGTCGATACGGCGCTCGCCGCGAGCGAGGTCATCGCCGCCGATGCACCCGGCATGACGGAACGCGCCGACGGTGCCGCGCCGCCACCGAGCCCTTCCGTCGAGCGCGCCCCGCTGCGCACCGGACGTGCGGCACCACCCGGGTCGGAGATCGAGCGGCTGCGCGAGCCCATCGGCGCGGCGAGCCCGGCACTTCGACGACCCGCGGCACGTGCCGGCGATGCCGCTTCGACGCGCTCGCTGCATGCAAAGCGCCACGGCTCGCTTGGCTCGCTCGGCTCGCACGGCTCGCTTGGCTCGCTCGGCTCGCTCGGCTCGCTTGGCTCGCTTGGCTCGCCCGGCTCGCTTGGCGACGACCGCGACGGCGAATGACGGCGCTCGCCTATCTCAAGGACGAGCTCGATCGACTCGCGCGGGCGGATCTCCTGCGCTCTCGGCAGCCATCGCTCCCGCCCGGCACGCTGGTACTTTGTTCGAACGACTACCTCGGCTTCGCGTCGCAGCCGCTCGACGCAGCTCCCGGCGACGCGTCCGGTGCCGGTGCATCACGGCTCATCAGCGGCAGCCACCCGGCGCACGAGCTGCTCGAGGCGGACCTCGCGCGTTGGGTTGGCCTCGAGTCGGCGCTGCTGTTTTCATCCGGCTACGCGGCGAACGTCGGCGTGCTCTCGGCGCTCTGCTCACGAGAAGACTTCGTCGTCTCGGATGCGCTCAATCACGCGTCCATCATCGATGGGTGTCGTCTGAGCCGCGCGCATGTACACATCGCCGCGCACCGTGATTGCAGCGCCGTCGCCCATGCGCTCGCGCTCGCAGAGAGCCGCGCTGCACGGCGTCGATTCGTCGTCACCGAGGCCTATTTCAGCATGGATGGTGACAGCCCGGACCTCGCAAAGCTGCGCGCAATTTGTGACGCTCACGACGCCGCGCTCATCGTCGATGAGGCCCATTCGCTCGGTGTGTTCGGCCCAGCGGGGGGCGGGCTCGCGCGCGCCGCGGGGATCGTGCCGGATGTTTTCGTCGGCACGCTCGGCAAGGCGGTCGGAATGCAAGGAGCGTTCGTCGCGGGCACGGCGAATCTTCGCGCCTGGCTCTGGAATCGCGCGCGCAGTTTCGTGTTCTCGACAGCGCCAAGCCCGGCCATGTCCACAGCGATCATCGACCGCATCGCGCGCGTCGAGGCCGCCGATCGCGAGCGCGAGCATCTCAGCGAGATCTGCGCCCGTGTTCGCGCGGTGTTGACGGCTTCAGGTGCACAGCTGGCCGACGGTTCGCATGGCCCGATCTTGCCGTGGCTCGTCGGCAACTCCACCGCGGCACTCGAGCTCAGCCGGCAGCTCCTCGAGCGAGGGCTCTACGTCCCGGCGATTCGCCCGCCGACCGTGCCCGCGAACTCGGCGCGTCTTCGCATCACCTTGCAAGCGAGCCTCTCGGCCAGCGACGTCGATCGCATCGCCGACGTTGTCGCCACGGTCGCGCGCGCGCACTGAGTCGCGCGATCCTTCGCCTCACGCTGCGTGGCGACGCGAGCGTGCTGACACGCGCCGCCGCGCTCCGGCACGATGCGAGCTCGACGCCGCAACGGCGAGACCCGCCATCGTGAGCCGAACTCGATCGGCATCCACGAGGCCCGCGCCTTCGAGAACACCGAGCACATCGAGCGTGCACGTGCAGCTCGTGCCGATGCGTTTTGCGAGCGACCGTAGCTCGAGCAATTCGTTCGCTCGCCCCATGTCGAGGAGCGTGCGAAGGACCAACTGATGCGTGTGATTCACCATGACGGCACTCTGCACGAAGCACTGAATGTCTGTCCAGTTTCTGACATTCAGTCGTGAAAACGCAGGTCGGAGCGCCGCGCCATGTTCATGAAAACATGCGTAGTTACGCTCACATAGCCGAACAGCGTCGTCCTCACGCCTCGCGCGCGGTCGGGTAGGTCAGACCTTGAATGGTGCCAGCAGTAACCGCCCTCACGCCTCGTGCGCGCGGTCACGCATGGCGAGCCGATACAGCGCCTCGTATTGCGGCGCCGCCTGATCCCAGCCCATGCGCTTCGTCATCGCGGCTCGCTGGATCGCGCGAAACCGCTCGCTGTCCCGCCGCACCGCGAGCGCAGTTTTCACCGCATCCACAAGCGACTCCGGCGACAGTTCCTCGAACACGAAGCCCGTGACTCCGTGCTCGACCGAATCCGCGAGGCCACCCACCGCGCGCACGATCGGGAGCGTGCCGTAACGCTGGCTGTAGAGCTGATTGAGTCCGCACGGCTCGTAGCGCGACGGCATCAAGAAAAAATCTGCGCCCGCTTCGATCCGGTGTGCCAGGCCCTCGTCGTAGCCGATCACGGCGCGCACGTTCGGGCTGCTCGCCGACAGCCGCGCGAAGAAGCGTTCGGCCCATGGCTCACCGGCACCGAGCACGGCGAGCTGCACGTCGAGCGCGAGCAGAGCCGGCAGCGCCTGCGCCAGGACGTCGATGCCCTTCTGGTGAACGAAGCGCGCGATGCAGCCGAGCAGAGCCACGTCGGCACGCTCACGAAGACCAAGCGATCGCTGCAGGACACGCTTGCACACCGCCTTCTCCGCGAGCGAAGACGCGTCGAAATTTGCCGGTAAATGCGGGTCCGTTCGAGGATCCCAGAGCACGTCGTCGATGCCGTTCAAGATCCCCGTGATTGGATTGGCTCGTCCGCGGAGCGTCTCCGACAGTCCGGCTCCGCCCTCGAGCGTGAGCATCTCGGCGGCGTAGCGCGGAGACACGGTGGCGACGCGCGTCGCAGAGACAATCCCACCGCGAAGAAAATTCACACCGCCGGCGTGCTCGACGCCGACAAGCGCGGCAGCGTCGCGCCCGAAGCCGAGCGTCTCTGAATGTTCGAGGCCGAATGCGCCCTGGTGCGCGAGGTTGTGGATCGTGAGCACGCTCGCTGCACGCGCTCCGCGAATGCGCATGTGCACGGGCCCCAGCGCGGTTGGCCAGTCGTGAAAATGAACGACGTCCGGGTCGAAGCCCGTGACCGCTTCAAGCGCAACGGCTGCCAGAGACAGGAATGCAAAGCGCCGCGCGTTGTCGTCGTATCCGTGCGCCACGCCACCGTAGATGCCGTCGCGATCGAAGAGCTCGTCATGCTCCACGAGGTAGACCGGCACGTCGTCGCTCGGCAGCCGCGTCTCATACACGGCCGACTCCAGCACCCGATCGCGCATCGTCACTCGCAGCGGCCGCGCGAGCCTGGTCGCCACCGCCTGCATCGTCCTTCGGTATCGCGGAATGACCACGCGCACGTCGTGCCCGCGGCGCCGAAGAGCCCCCGGTAGCGCACCCACGACATCTCCAAGCCCGCCGACTTTCGCGAGCGGAGTGCACTCGGACGCGGCAAACAAGACGCGCAGTCGGCTCACGCGAAGCCTATAGCGCGAACGTGCTCTCGGACGCGAAAGAGGCCGCCTTTACAGCATCGCGCGCTGTGCGTAAAAGCACGGACGCCATGCAATTCGAGACCTTCAAGAAGTTGCCGCTCGGTGGCGTCGATCGTCGCTCGCTGGTCGAGGTGCTCGCGCAAAGCGGTGCAAGCGCGGCGACCGGGGTGCTTCGCAAACAGCGCCAGGGCCTGGTTCCGATGGGTGCCGACATCGCGCCGGACACCGCGGTATTGATCCTCGGCGGCTCGAACGGCATCACGCGTGCGCTCGCCGTGCAGCTCTTGTTCGGAGAGCGCGCAGCCGTGTTCGGTGTGCACTACGACAGCGAGAAGATGCAGATCGGCGTGCATCACACCGCCGCGATTCAGGCCGCCGCCGACGCAGACGGGCTCACCTGCCGCTACTTCAATGCGGACGCGACCCGTGACTCGACCATGGAAGAGGTGATCGCACATCTCAAGGGCCGCTTTCGCGCGGTTCACTTCGTCAACGGCATCGCCGCCGGTGCGACGAAGCGTTACGCGGAGCACGGACCGACGCAGGTGTGCGATCTCGACGTGGCCTTCGACCCGGTCTTGCAAGTGCCGGACTGCTCGCGCCGCGAGGCCTACCGCAAGTTCGGACTCGTGGATGTCGAGGTCGCGACCGACGCCGAGATCGAGCGCACGAACAAGTTCATGGGCACGTCGTCGCTCTCGTGGATCGAGCCGCTCGCTCGTGCCGGTCTCATCGCCGCCGGTGAGAGCGTCGTCGCGTTCTGCGACTACGACTTCGAGCCGACCGATCCGGTCTACGCGATGGGCCCACTCGCAGGAGCGAAGGTGCTTCAACGCGAAACGATGACGACGATCCGAGAGCGCTATCAGGCTCGGACGATTCGCGTTTGTTATCCGGCGATGTGCACGACCGCGATCGGCGCAATCCCAGGCGGCATCTTGATGTACGCGCTCTCGGCGCAAATCCTCATGGAACAGGGCGAATATCAGACCCTGGACGCGCTCGCGGCCGCGACGATAGGTCTGTGGCGCGATCCAAAACCCGAGAGCGAGCTGCGGCTCGACGGCGCGTATCAGAGGTGCCTACCGGAATTTCATCGACGTAAAGAGCTGCTCGCGCCCAAGGACGTCCCGGACTGTTTTCACGCGCTCCTCGGGTCTTGAGTGTCCGCTTCGGGGCTCGCCGCGGCTGGGCACGCATCGTTCGAACGGCATCAACCGCGCGCAGCGATCGCGCCGAGGGCCGCCGCACACGCGGTCTCCGTCCGAAGAACGAAACGTCCGACGAACACGCTGCGATAACCGTGCGCAAGTGCCGTCGCGAGCTCCGACTCGGAGAGCCCGCCCTCCGGCCCGACCGCGAGCACGAGCTCGGTGCTGTTCGGAACGCCATCGAGCGCGCTTGCCATCGACTCTTTCGCTCCCGGCATCAGGAGCAGACGCAGCGCTTCGGCCGGCGCGGCGGCGAGCGCGTCCGACAAGGGCAGCGGCCCCGAAATGAGCGGCACATCACCGCGACCGCACTGCCGTGCTGCTTCGACGGCGAGGCGCTCGAGTCGCTCGCGCAACCGAGAGTCCGGCTTTCGCACACTGCGCTCGCCGATCGCCACGACAAAACCCGTCGCGCCTAGCTCGGTCGCATCACGAAGCACGCCGTCGATCTTGCTGCCCTTGCCCACGCCCTGAATGATCGACACCGCGCGCGTTGGCAGGTTCTCGGCCGGACGCGGCTCCCCGATGTGTACACGCACCGCTCGCGGCCGCACGTCGAGCAGCTCCGCGACAGCCTCGAGCCGCGCCCGTGGATCGAACACCACGAGCTTCGCGCCGCGCTCGAGTCGATGGACACGCGTCAGGTAGTGAGCGCTCGCCGCGGGCAAAGTGCGCTCGCCGGCATGAAGCCCTTCTAGCGGCAACCTCAACATGATCCGGTGACCACTCTATGCCGGACGCATCAGCGACAGAGACACCCACGCATCGGCACCATCGCCGCGGGCGGTCGTCGTGATGTGGATGAGCCCGCGCTCGACGAAGGCCGCGCGCACGTCGGCCTCCTGATTGTGAAGCACGCCGCTGAGGACGAGCATGCCACCCGGCACGAGCCGCGCAGCGAGGGCGTCGGCCATCGCGATGAGCACGTTCGCCTGAATGTTGGCGAGCACGACCGAGTACTCGCCCACGACCGCTTCGATGGGCGTCGTCTCCACACTCAGGCGCGCGGCGAGACCGTTCCGTTCCGCGTTTTCGAGCGCGACGTCGATGACGTCCGGGTCATTGTCGATGGCGAGCGCACGCTCGGCGCCGAGCAACAGCGCCACCAACGCGAGGACACCGCTGCCCGTGCCGACATCGAGGACGCGCCCTCCCGCGAGCACCGGCGCGAGTTCTTCGAGGCGAGCTGCGACGAGCTGTGTGGTGGCGTGCAGACCGGTGCCGAACGCACGCCCCGGATCCATGACCAGCCTTGTTTGTCCGCTCTCAAGCACGTGTTCGGAGACCCATGGCGGCACGACCACGATCGAGTTCGTGAGCGAAAAAGGCGCAAAAAACTGCTTGTACGCATCGCGCCACGCGTCACCCACGATCTCGTTCACCTCAAACGCGAGGTCCGGGTGCACACGCCGAAGCTCGGCCGCGGCGTCGTTGGCGTGGGCGTGCTCGTCGAAGCTCGCGACCAAGCGCACGAGCGGCAGTCCTGGGCCACGCGGCGTCGTCGTGTCATCGCGCGTCTCGACACCACTGGCACCGAGCTCGAACAGAAGGACGGCCACCACCTCCGCAAGCTCCGCTGCGACGTCGACCTCGACGTAAGGAAAGCGCGGCTCGCTCACGTCACTCGAACACGTTGATGGTGACGAGCGCCTCGCTCGGACGGCTCACGACCACCGCAATGACGACGACGGTCGCAACGACGGCAGCGCTCACGGGAACCCAAAACCATGGGCTCGTCAAGACGCCGCCCCCCTCCGGAACCGCGATCCGCAACGGCGACTCCGCGTCTCCGCGCGTGGCCAACGGAATGCCGTTTTCGTCGATGGCTTCGACGTAGTACTCGACGAGCGGCGGCTGCACGACCAAGGCTGGGATCTCCGCGGAAAAATTTCGCATCGCGTACTCTGCCCGAGCAACCTTGAATTTTCCGCTGGAGCCGGCGCGGTAAAAAACCTTCACCTTCGAAACCGCCGCCGCAGTGTCGTCGACCTCGCCGAAGAGCTTCACGATCGAGCCCTTCTCTACTTGGGCGGGTGAGGTGTGCTTGATCTTCGCAGCCGCGTTGCCGGCGCCGCCGCCGTCTTCTCGCACGAGCCCGGGCTTGCCGTCGTCCGTCCACTTCTTCTTCGTCTTGGCGAAAAAGTCCCTAAATTTAGGCGATTCCGCCTCAGGAAGCTCGAAGTCTTGATCGACGATGAGGAGGCTGCGGACGGCTCCGTCGGCCTCATCGTTTTGGCCAAGGACGATGTAGTTGAACGCGAGCAGCCTCAGAACTTCGATCTTCTCGCCCTTGGCGATGCTCGGCCGAAGGAGGGCCGCCGACAGCGTCTGAATCGACTCCTCATAGCGTTGGTCGTCGTAGAACGTCTGCGCTTTCTGGGTGAGCGACGCGACGCTCTTAGGCTGGGCAAGCGCGACGGACGAGCCCGACGTGAACGTGATGAGCAGAACGGCCAGGACGAGCAGCGTCCTCGAGAAGGCTCTTCGCCAGGGGAACATGCGGGCGAGGCTACCCTCACGGTGATCGCGGGCCAAGCCATCACGACAACAGCCATCACGACAACAGTCATCACCTCACGGCCGCTTCGGTCAACGCAACTGCACGCCGATTCGCGCGCCGAATTTGCGGCTTCATGCGCGCTCGGTCAGAGTGGCGACCACGATGACGACCCGGCTGCCGCGCCGTTCGCTCCTCGCGCTAGCTGCGGTCACCGTCGCGAGACAAGCTGGCGCGAGCGACGCGACCCACGAGATTCGGGACCTCACGCTGCCGGGCGACAGGGTGATCGGCCGTCGCATGACGCTGCTCGTCCCTCGCCACACGACCGCGCCCGTCCCGCTCCTCGTCGTGCTGCATGGCCTCGGCGAGACGCACGACGAACGCCTCGGTGCGCGCGCCTGGATCGATCGCTACGGTCTCTTGTCCTCGTACTTGCGACTGTTAGAAGCACCGGTCGCGCGGCTCGACGCCAAGGCGAATCATTGGGACGACGAGCGCCTCCGCGAGCTCAACACGCAGCTCCGCGAGCGGCCCTTCGCTGGCCTCGCGGTCGCGTGCCCGTACACGCCAAACGTGTATCGCGCGACCGATCGAAAGGCACTCCTCGATGCGTACGCCGACTGGCTCACGACCGAGGTCGTGCCGCGTGCACGGCGCGAAACATCCGTCCTCCCCGCGGCGCGCCACACCGGGCTCGACGGCTGCTCGCTCGGTGGCTATGCCGCGCTCGAGGTGCTCCTACGCAAGCCGGGTGAGTTTGGTGCGTGGGGTTCGGTGCAGGCCGCGTTCGGTGCGCATCGCATCGCCTCGTACGCAGAACGCCTCCGCGAAATTCAAGCGCGGCACGGGACTCACCTTCACATCGAGTCGAGCCGCGGCGATCCATTTCGCGCCGTCAACGAGGCCCTTTCCCGCGAGTTGACGCGACTCGGCGTCAAACACGCGCTCGAGGTCCCGCCCGGGCCGCACGACCAGCCATTCTTGCGCGACAGCGGCACGGCCCTGATGCTCGCGTGGCACGATCGCGCGCTACGATGAGCCTTCACGCGCGCACGGGGTGAAGGACTCCGCTCGCTGTCTCAAGCCTCGCCGACGGTACGCATCGTCATCAGGTGCGTCGGCGTGAGGCCCATCAGCGCAAAGGCCCCGCTCCAACGATCGGCCGGCGCGACATCGAACAGGATGCTCGCATCGAGCGGAGTCGGCAGCCACGAGCCGCGCCCGATCTCGTTCTCCAGCTGAGACCGGCCCCAGCCCGAATACCCGAGCACGACCATCCGTCGCGGCGCTCGCTTCGCCGCGTTGTCTGGCTGAGCAGCAAGCTGGCGCGCGACCTTATCGAAGGCCTCGCGCGAGGACGTGACGCGCAGCCGCGGACCGAGCGGGATCACGGCATCTCCACGCATTCGGCCATCCTCGATCACGAGCCACCCGGACCTCGGTTGTACGGGTCCTCCGAGCCAAACGGGCGATGCATCGTGGCCGCAGCCTTCGTAGCCGGCGTGCCCGAAGAGCTCTCCAACGGTCAACGGCGCCACGCGGTTCACCACGAAGCCGAGCGCGCCATCTTCATCGTGTGCCGCGAGCAGCACCACCGTGCGATCGAAGTTCGGATCGCCGAGCGGCGGCGACGCGATGAGAAATCCTGGCGCCAAGCTCTTGAACGTCATCGTGCACCGCGACCCACTGAGCGTGTCACCGCGCCGCACCGGCACGCAACAGAATTTCAGCGGCTCGACAGGGCCTGCCCAATCGTCGCCGTGCGTCGTAGGCTCCGGCACTCCGCGGTCTCCGCGGCCCACGACGCGATGTGCCCGCTAGACGAAGTTCGAGAAACGGCCGCCGTCGATGCCGCAGCCGCCGCGCCGGTGCGACTCACGTTTGCAGGTGGCACGCTCGCGGTCGAACACCTCGGTGCGCACGCCGGCAAAGCTCCACCCTCGCTCCGATTCGACGCGCGAACGGGCTGCCACCGCGCCACGGCGCACGCCTACGCCGAGCTCGTGCTGTGGCTGCGCGCCTCGGGGATCCCGTACGTCGATGACGCCCGCGGCTACGAAGAAATACCCGTCGGAGACCGCGCGAGGCAGGAGCCATTCTTCTACCAGCGCGAGGCCATCGTCCGTTGGGAGGCGGCCGGCGCGCGCGGCGTCGTGGTGCTGCCGACGGGCGCGGGCAAGACCTTCGTCGCGGTGATGGCGATCGATCGGCGGGCACGCTCGACGCTCGTCGTGGTGCCGACGCTCGATCTCTTGAGTCAGTGGTTCGACCTGCTCGAGGCAGCGTTCGCCTGCCCCATCGGCATCGTCGGCGGCGGCTATTACCAGCCCGCGCCGATCACGGTCACGACCTACGACTCGGCGTATCTGCATCTCGACAAACTCGGAAACCGCTTCGGGCTCGTCGTGTTCGATGAGTGCCATCACTTGCCGAGCGAGTCCTATGCGATGGCGGCTCGGGCATGCCTTGCGCCCATGCGACTCGGCCTCAGCGCAACGCCGGAGCGAACCGACGGCGGTGAAGCGCGGTATGCCGAGCTCATCGGCCCGATCGTCTATCGCAAGGACATCGACGAGCTCTCGGGCAGCTACCTCGCAACTTACGAGACACAGCGGATCGAGATCGAGTTGAGCGAGGGCGAGCGAGCAGAATATGCGGAAGAACGCGCCATTTACCTCGCATTTCTGAGGAGCGAGGGCATTCGCATGCAGAGCCCAAGTGGCTGGAGCGAGTTCATCTGGAAGAGCTCGCGCACCACCGAGGGCCGACGCGCCTTCCTCGCATATCGCAGACAGCGGCAGCTCTCGCTCACCGCGACCGAGAAGCTCGAGACGCTCGAACGCCTCTTGCACGCGCATCGCCGTGACCGCGTGCTCGTCTTCACCGAGGACAACGCCACGGTCTACGCGATCGCCGAGCGCTTCCTTGTCCCGGCGATCACGCACCAGACCAAAGTGAAAGAGCGCAGCGCCATTTTGGCGGCATTCAACGCCGGCACGCTCGGCGTCGTCGTGACCTCGAAGGTGCTGAACGAGGGCGTGAACGTCCCCGAGGCGAACGTGGCGATCGTGTTGAGCGGCAGCGGCTCGGTGCGAGAGCACGTGCAGCGCCTCGGTCGCATCCTCCGCAAGCGCGAGCACAAGCGCGCCATCCTCTACGAGCTCGTCAGCCGCGGCACGGGCGAAGTCACGACCAGCGACAAACGCCGGGAGCATCGTGCTTACAAGTGAGCTCCTGCGCGTTCGCAACGTCGGCACGCGGCTCGTCCCGCGCTGGCTTGAGGCTCGCGAGCGTGAACGCCTTACGCCAGTCGCGTCCGAGCTGCTGAAGGTCCTCGAGGCCAACGTCGGCGAGCGTCGTGAAGACCTCGAGCAGGCCCTCGTCTCCGTCGCTCACGAGCCGCGCGATCGCGTCGTCGTCCTCGGGCTCAAGAAGTTGCTGCTCGATCGCTGCGAATTTGCGCCTCCTGTTGGCCCCGAGCCCGCTCGGATCCGAGCCGAGGTATTCGGTCTCGCGGCGTTGGCTCGGCGTGCGCTCGGTCCCACGGAGGCCTTCGACGATCACGCGCTGCTCTCGGAAATTGCCGCAAAACACGGCCTCGACGCGCAGGCTCTGCGTCTCGTCTTGTTCGCAGATCTCGCGAAGAACGAGCGGCTCACGCGCTTTCAGTCGCTGGCGGCCGAGGCTCTGTTCGCGCGCTACGACCTCGCCCTCGCGCAAGGTGTTTTGTTGCGTGCCACCCTGGTCGAGATCGAGTTGGTAGGAGCAGAGCCGGGGCGCGTGCGGAACCTGTTTCGCGCGGCGCGATTCCATGGGCTCATGCACCACGTCGAGCGGCTCGACGGCGACGGTGGCGCTGGCTATCGCATCCGCCTCGATGGACCGATGAGCCTGTTTTCGGCCTCGCAACGCTATGGCCTCGCGCTCGCGCTGTTCTTGCCCGCGCTGCTCGCGTGCGACAGCTGGCATCTGAGCGCCGAGCTTCTTTGGGGCAAGGCCAAGCGCCCGACTGCCTTCGAGCTTGCTCCAACGGATGGCCTCGCAGCGCCAGGCCGCGCGCTCTCGGGCATCGCTCCCGGGCTCGAGCCATTCATCGTCGCGTTTCGCAAGCTCGAGTCATCGTGGCTGGTCACGGCCAACGAAGACATCCTCGCGCAACCCGGCCAGCGAGCGGTGATCCCGGACCTACTCTTTCGTCACGAGCAGACCGGCGCGCGCGTCTATCTCGAGGCCTTCGGTTACTGGAGTCGAGCCGCGGTGTGGCAGCGGATCGAGACGCTGCGACGCGGAGAATTTCCTGTGCGGATCCTGCTCGCGCTCGGCAAACACTTGCGCGTGAGCGAAGAGGCGCTCGACGAAGACAGCGCGGGCGAGCTCTACGTCTACCGCGAGCGCATGCAACCGAGAGCGGTGCTCGCGCGACTCGAAGCCACGCTCAGCTCACTTCAAGCGCAAGCCGATGACGCCTAGCTCCGGCAGGCCCTCACCGTCGTTGGTGACGATGCTGGCTCCATCCGCGCTCACGGTCGCGCCCGCGACGATCGCCCAGCCGCCGAAGGGCGCGAAGTGATCGAAGGTCTCGGTGCCGTTGAGCCACACCTCGACCGCAGCGCCCGCCACCCAGCCGTCCTCATTCGGAACGGTGAGCTTTGCCGGCGGGCAAAAGCGCGCGTTGATCGGCGCCATGCCCACGAGTCGTGCGAACTCTTTCGGTGCGGCGGCCACGGCGGGGAAGGTGCCATCGCTCGGTGCGAACACGACCGCGCGAAATCCATCTTCACCGGGTTTGTAGATGGTCGCATCGATGCCGATGTACGCACCCACCGCGATCGCCACCGAGACCTCGCCGCTCGTCGCCACCTTGCCCGCCTCGAGCGCGACCCCTTCGGCGACCGGCGGTAACAGCACCGTATGAATCATGCCGAACGCGGCATCCGGCAGCGACGACAGCGGCGTTCCCATCTTCACGTAGGCCATGCCGTTGCCGTAGAGAAGCCGCACATCCGAGAGCTCTTTGCCACCGCCCATGACGCTCATCTGGCCGCCAGCGTCGGTCTTGCCGGACAAGCACAGGTTCGTGCCGCACACGTCGGCGAGCAGCGAAGGCGCGGGCTTTCCGTCGATGCCGAAGATCGTCGCGGTGACATTGCCGACCATGTCCTTGACACCTGCGTGGGCTGGCTCCGGCGCTGGACACCCATCTCCGCTGCCCGTGCTGCTCGATGGGCTCGAGCTCGTCGGCGCGCCCGTCGTCGTGCCTGCGCCGCCCATGCCTGATGCGCCCGTGCCGCTCGTCACCGCCGCGCCGCCACCCGCGCCGGAGCTCTCCCCCGTGCTGTTGCCGCATCCCAAAAACGCCCAGAAAAGCGGCAGAAAACTCATCAAGCCGAAGCCAAGTCGCGTGCGATGAAAAATCATTTTGCTACTCCCGGCTCAACTTATCGTCGCGCCACCTCGGCGAGGCGTAGCACAACCCGCCGCGTGAGCTTTTGGTGGACGGCCGAAAATGCACCTGTTCCCGCCATACTATTTCAGCTAGTTGTCGGGCCATGGCTTGGACGCGGCTCCACGGTATGGGTGCATTCGCGCTCGGGTTCGCGCTCGTGGCGAGCTGTGCGACCGGGACGACGACGGACTTCGCGGGCGGCGACGGTGGCGCGGGCGGAGGTCTGATGGGACCAACGCAGTCGAGCTCGTCGGGCTCGATGAGCAGCCAATCCTCCTCGAACAGCTCGTCGAACAGCTCGTCCGTCAGCTCGTCCGTCAGCTCGTCAAACACCTCGACCAACTCGGTCACGAGCCCCGCCTCACAGAGCGCGATGTCCGCCGCGAGCGGTGGCTCCACCTGCATGAGCGCGGCCGACTGTGGTGGCACGTGCTGCTGCGATCTAATCGGGCTCTGCTTGGACCAACTCCTCTGCAAGGGCTTCGGCGGCAACTGTTCCTAGCAGTGCGTTTGTCGTGGTCCCCATCCACTTCATCGCATTCGAGACACGTCAGGCACCGACGATCGAGTCGAGGCAGCGATCGCGCCGCTGACGTAGCTCGTCGAGTCCGAGATCGATCACGATCTCGCCGCGGGCAATGACGAGCCGATCGCCGCCGGTCGTGCCAAGCTCGGTGATGGCCACATTTGCGGCCGCCGCGCGCGCTCGAACCGCCGCGAAATCCGCGGGTGCGACAGACACGATGATCCGCGACGGGGCCTCGCCGAAGAGCGCCGCCGCGAGCGGTTCATCGCCCACGAGCCGGAGCGTCGCACCGACCTCGGGGTCGGCCGGTCCGTCGCCGACGCAGCACTCCGCGAGCGCGATCGCGAGCCCACCGTCGGACACGTCATGCGCGCTCGTGACGAGCCGCGGTTCGCTCTGTGCCAATTCGAGCATGAGCCGCTGCAAGCGCGCCTCGAGCGCGAGATCGATTCTGGGCGGCGTGCCCTTCACCTCGCCGGTATGCGCGCTCACCCACTCCGAGCCACCGAGCGGACCGCCCTCGCTCGCGCCAAGCAGCGCCACGACTCGCCCCGCCTCGCAAAATCGCATCGGCACCACGTGCGACGGCGCGTGCACGAGGCCGACTCCCGCGATCGTGGGCGTCGGCAAGATCGGCCGGCCATCGGTCTCGTTGTAGAGACTCACGTTGCCGGACACGATCGGCACGCCGAGCGCACGGCACGCCGCCGCGATGCCATCCACCGCGCGCGCAAATTGACGCATCACGTGAGGACGCTCCGGCGAGCCGAAATTCAGGCAATCCGTGAGCCCGATCGGCTCAGCGCCGGTGCACACGAGGTTGCGACACACCTCGGCCACC
Source organism: Myxococcales bacterium (assembly GCA_009692485.1). Taxonomy (GTDB): domain Bacteria; phylum Myxococcota_A; class Polyangia; order Polyangiales; family Polyangiaceae; genus SYFR01. The sequence goes on along the minus strand of SHZB01000043.1, from coordinate 6,980 downwards.
GCCATCGCAGCGCCGTTGTACGGCTCGAGCTCCACCGCGCGCCCGTTGCAGTCGCTCGCGAAGGCGAGGAGCTTTTCCACGCGGCTCGTCGTGCCATCCGCCTCGCGCCGTTCGCATGGCACTCGCACGACGCCGGCATCGGAGCCGGGGCGCACCCGCGTGCCGCCGCGCACGATCGAGTCGTACTGCCGCCACACCCACTGACGCGAGCCGAGATTCGGTCGGCCGATCATGTCGAGCAGCGCCGCGCCGTAGTTCGCAGGCTCCGCGATCGCCTCCGCGTCGAAGGCATGCCGCGCAGCGAGCGATGGGTCTTCCGCCTGCGGTCGGTCGTACTTCGGCGCATCGTCGGCGAGCAGCGACACCGGCAAATCGCACACCACCACCGGCGCGCGCGGGGCACCCGCATCCACCAGCGGATCGAAGCCCGGGCTCGCCACCACGACCCAGCGGTTCGAGTCCGTCACGCGCCCGATCACGGCGACGTCAAGCTGCCATTTCTCGCATATTTCCCGGACCCGCGGCTCTTTTCCGGGCTTGCACACGAGCAGCATCCGTTCTTGCGATTCGCTCAAGAGCATCTCGTAGGGGCTGAGCCCGCGGGCGCGACGCGGCACCTCGTCGAGATCGAGCTCGAGCCCACTCTGGGCGCGTGACGCCATCTCCACCGAAGAGCTCGTGAGGCCGGCCGCGCCCATGTCCTGAATGCCGATCAGCAAGTCCTCGGCGAAGATCTCGAGGCACGCCTCGATCAACAGCTTCTCGGTGAAGGGGTCGCCGACCTGCATTGTCGGGCGCTGCTTCGGTCCCTCGTCCTTGAACTCGTCGCTCGCCATCGTCGCGCCGTGAATGCCGTCACGCCCGGTCTTCGCGCCGACGTACATCACCGGATTGCCGACGCCGCTCGCGCGCCCGTAGAAAATCCGATCCGCTCGAGCGACCCCACAGGTGAACGCGTTGACGAGGATGTTGCCGTCGTAGGCGCGGTCGAAGAAGAGCTCGCCGCCGACCGTGGGGACGCCGACGCAGTTGCCATAACCGCCGACGCCCGCGACGACCCCGCGCAAGAGCGCCGGCGTGCGCGGATGCTCGGGTCGTCCGAAGCGCAGCGAGTCGAGGTTCGCGATCGGCCGCGCGCCCATCGTGAACACGTCGCGCAAAATCCCGCCGACGCCCGTCGCCGCGCCCTGGTACGGCTCGATGTACGAAGGATGATTGTGCGACTCCATCTTGAACACGGCCGCGAAGCCGTCGCCGATGTCCACGACCCCCGCGTTCTCGCCCGGCCCCTGAATCACGCGCGCGCCCGTCGTCACGAGCCGCGCCAAATGCACCCGCGAGCTCTTGTACGAGCAGTGCTCGCTCCACATCACGCTGGCGACGCCAAGCTCCGCAAAGGTCGGCGTGCGACCGAGCGCCGCGCAGAGCTTTTCATACTCCGCAACCGTGAGCTTGTGCTCGCGGGCGAGCTTCTCATCCACCTGCGGATCGCCCGGAAACGGCTGCGCTGCTGTCATCGCACGGTTGTTAGGGTGCCCCCCGCGCGCACGCAAGCGAGGGCGCCACGTATTGAGTCGCACGGAGAATCACCTGGCGCCCCGCGCGCGCAAGCGAGGCCGCCGTGGCGCGCGGCGAGTGGCGCTCACCCGACTCTTTCACGACTCTTTCAAAGCGCTGCTCCACGCGGCGCGGATGCAATACCCTCGACGGGTGGCTGTCCTGCCGATCGCGCATGTGGGTCACCCGGTGCTGCGGCAGCGCGCGCGTGAGGTGACGCTCTTTGAGCTTGAGTCTCCGGAAACACAGGGATTCATCGACGATCTGGTCGAGACGATGCGGCACGCGAACGGCGCCGGGCTCGCCGCCATCCAGGTGCATCGGCCGCTGCGAATTGTCGCCATCGAGGTGAAGGACAACCCGCGCTATCCGTATAAGCCGAACATCCCGCTCACGGTGCTCGTGAACCCCGTCTTGACGCCGCTCACCGACGCGACCTTCGACAACTTCGAGGGATGCCTCAGCGTCCCGAACCTGCGTGGCGTCGTCCCGCGCTTCGCAGAGCTCGCCGTCACCGCGCTCGATCGCCACGGCGCCGCGATCGAGCACGTCGTGCGCGGCATCACGGCTGGCACCTATCAACACGAAGTCGACCACCTCGACGGCCTGCTGTTTCTCGACCGCGTGCAGGACACGCGCACGCTCTGCACCTGGGACCAATTCAAAGAGCACTTCGAGGCGGCGTTCATCGAGCGCGTACGCACCGTCGTCACGCGCTATGGCAGCTAGCCGTCGCCAGGCGATGACTCGCGACGCGCGGCACGCCAATCCGCACACGTCGCTCGCGGTCGCCACCGCTATGGCCGTCGCTCTCGGCCTGTCCGCGCTCGCCTGTACGCCGCGCGGCTCACGCGATCCGCAGGCGCAATCGCACGCCGCGCCGCACGTCGCTCCCGCGTCCACCCGCGAGCTGACGATCCTCTACACCGCGGACGAGCACGGCTGGATCGCAGCGCGCAACGATCGTTACGCGAGCCTCGGCGGCGCGACGCAGCTCCTCTCGCAGCTCATCCGGCGCGAGGGTCACTGCCCCGGCTCGCTCGAAGTCGACGGCGCGGTGATCGCTCCGGGCCGGCAAAACTGCGCGGCACCCGCGACGGTCTTGCTCTCGGGCGGTGACAACTACACGGGGCCCGTCCTCTCGACGTACTTCCGCGGCCGCACCATGGCCGACACGCTCAGGCTGCTTGGCTACTCGGCCTCCGCGTTCGGAAATCACGAGTTTGACTTCGGTCACGAGGCCTTCGAGACCAACCGCGCGCGCGCAAATATGCCGTATTTATCGGCGAATATCGTCGATGCGCAGGGACAGCCACCCGCCTACCTGCGCCCGTGGCTCATCGTCGAGCGCGCCGGTGTGCGCCTCGGCGTCGTCGGGCTCACGACCGAAGAGACACCCAAGGCCGCCATGCCGCATCGCTTTCTCGGCCTCACATTTCGCGATCTCGAGACCTCGCTCGCACGCGCCGTCCCTGAAGTGTGGGACGCGGGCGCGGATGCCGTCGTGGTGATCGCCCACGAATGCCACGACGTCATCGCACCGATCATCGCGCGCCATCCCGAGTGGGCGCTCTCCTTCGCGGGCACCGGGCACTGCCATCGCACCTCCGTCGAGCACGCGGGCGCGACCCTCGTCATCGCCCCGGATTGGCGCATGGAGCACTACGCGCGGATCCGACTGCGCGTCGATCCGAGCCGCCCCGCAAGAGAGCGCACGACGATCTCGGACTACGCGCTCATCGATGTTTCGAGCGACGCCGACTCGCCCTACGCGAGCGCCGAGCCGCGCCTCGACGACCTCGTGAGGGGCTGGCAAACGGAGCTCGATCGCACCTTGGGCGAGGTCATCGGCCACAGTCGCCGCGGCGTCTCGATGGAGTCGGAACTGCTCGGTAGTTGGGTCGTGCGCGCATGGCAGGAGCACTTCCCCGAGGTCGACGCGGCCATCACGACGCGCGGCTCCATCCGGCAAGAGCTGCCGGCGGGACCCATCACGCTAGGCACGGTCCATTCGATCTTGCCGTTCGACAACGAGCTGGTCGTCTGCGACGTGCCGGAGGCAGAGTTCGCAAAGCTGGTGGATCGACCGAAGGTGGTGCTCTCGGGAGTTCGCTGCGAAAACGGCACCTGCCGGCGCACCGACGGCCGCCCGCTGTCGGGCGCGAGGCTCGCGGGAATGACCGAAGCGCTGCTCGCGGCGCCGGGAAGCGCGCAGGTCGCGGCACAGCCGGGCGCGCGGCTCCGAATCGTCACCACGGACTTCCTCTTCCACGGCGGCGACGGCTTCAACTTTCAGCGCTTCGACGAGCACGCGCGCTTCACGAAAGTGGATTGGCGTGCGCCCGTCATCGAGGCCACGCGGCGCGCCGGCACGACGACCGAGCGCCCGCTCGAGCAGTGGCTCGCGACCCTCAGGGTTGCACGCCCATCGCGAGGGCAATTGCCTTCTCGACGATGAAGCCAAAGTCCGCGAGCGCAGGGCTCGGCGCATGAAACGTGAAGCTGACCTTCGGTCGCGGGCCGTCGGCGACGTCTCCGTAGACGACAATCGGCGTCACGCCCTTATTCGGCATCAAGAACAATTGGCCGAGCAGCACGCGACCGATCGATCCCATTCCGGACGGCGCCGCCGAGAGCGCGTTCGACAAGGACGATTGCATCCCACCGATGACGCCTTGCAGCGTGAAGAACGTGGCCGAGTTGTGTTTCTCTTGCCTAAATCGCGCGAGCGTCGCGAGCTGCTTCAGGCTCTCCGGGCCGGGAGCCGCGCCCCTGAGCGATTGCATCAAGTTCGCGAGCCGGTCGCGATCGAGCGCGAGCCCGACATAGCTGCGCTCTCCGTCCACCATCACCAACAAATGCAGCTCGACCGTGATCGTGGTCGGATTGGCGGCCCCCGAGCCCGCGGTAATCCCGATCGCAATCGCCATCGGATCAGGGATGTTCGCGACCGAGAGCTTGAGCGCCGTAGCGCCAGCTCCGAGCTCACGAGGGGCCGCGACGACCTTCACCGTCGGCAAGAACCGAGCCTCCGCGCCGAGCGCCGTCTTCAGCCACGCCGCGAGACCCGGCCGATTGTACGCGGCGACCACGTCCTTCACGTATTGCGTCGTTGCTTTCGGGCGACCTTGCATCCCGACGATGTGCCATCCGACGGTCTGCCCGAGCACCTGTGCAAAGGCACTTGCACCCGCTGACGCATCCGGAAACGAGCCGCTCGCCGCTACGCTCGCATCGTGCGCGCTCTCTCCGATTCGGAACAACGCCGCGAGCGCCTTGCGGTCAGCGGCCCCCGCGACGTTCTGCTTTTCGAGCCCGCCTTCGATGAGCGCGCGACCGGTCGCGAAGATGGGCTCCCAAAGCGTCGGGTCCGCACCGAATCCATAACCTGCTGAGGTAGAGGACGCCGGCAGGTGCCAGAAAATCGGCGGCGCTGGCGCGGCCCGCGAGGCCCCACTGACCATGGTCTTCGCAGCCCACGATGTCTTGTCGCGCAGCCGCAGCTCCATCGTCGTCGTCATGCCCGCGCTTGGATCGATCGACGCGTCGAAGGTAACGCCGTCGAGATCTTTCATGAGGGCCCCCGCCTCGTTCGCGACAGCCGCGGCCGAATCTTTCACGGCCTGGTCGAACTTGGGGATGCCGATCAGCAGCTCGCTGGCAAGCACGGGTAGTCCCTGCGCCTGCAAGGCCCATTTCGAGCCGTATTTATCGAAGATTGGACGCAGCGTGAGCTCGCCGTGGATATCCCCGCCCACCGAAGCCTCGGTCGTGAGCGTGCGCGCCATGTAGGGCCCGAGCTTGGTGAGATCGCGTGTCCGGTCGCCACATACGAGCCGCGCCGGCGTGCGCCCATTCGACCGCATGACCGCACAGCTCTGACCGAAGCTGTCGCCGCTGCCGAGCTTGAACACGCCGCTGCCGATCTCGTCGGGCTTGCCACTCGAGGCGCCGAGCGCGCGGTCGAGCGACGTGATGCCGATCGAGATCCCCATGAATGGCGTGGGCATCAAGCTCGGCGACGTGTCGGCGGCGATCACGAAATCAATGGGTGCCGACGGGTCCACGAGCGCACCGAACACCGCCGGATCGACGTGCGAGCCAAGCAGCTCGAGCGCGAGCGCACGCGGCGCGTTCATGTAGGTCTCGACGAGCTCCTGCTGCACACTCGCGTAGCCCGCGACGGTGCGTATCGATCGCGCCGGATCACGCCAGCGCACCCGCAGAATGATCTCTCCGGGAGCTGGGGCAGGGGCAAGCTCGGTGGGGACCGCCGCTTCGATCGCGGGTCCGCCGGCCGTCACAGCGGAGCTTGCGATCGTCACCGTCGCGCCCGCGCCATCCCCACCCGGCGCACCCGCGGCCGCGACCGCAGGCTCCGCGTTCGCCGGCGTCGCTGGCCCAGCCGGTGGCGAAGTGCACGCGGCAAGTGCAAGGAGCGCGGGGAGCGAACACCGTCGAAGCGAATGGCACATCATCCGCGGGCTTTTACACCGCGCACGCGACGCCGTCGAGCGGGTCAACCGCCGAACTGAAGGCCCAATGTCAGCCGATATTGGCGATAGATGAACGGCGCGCCGCTCAGCTGGGGCGCCGCCAGCACGACGTCGGCCGGATCGATGATGAAGTAATTCTGCTTCCGGAACTCGTAGCTGAGCCCCAAAAGGTTAAGGCCAATATACGGCCCGACGCTGCCTTGCGGAGCACCGGCCAAATCGAACAACAAGACGCTCATCCCCAAATGCGCCGTACTTCGCAAGGCGACGCGCGCACTGATGGGGTATCGATAAATGCCAGTCAGATAGGCATTCAAGGCTCCGCGGCGAATGCTGCCAGCCTCGATCGAAAACCACGGGTTGTGCTCTACGTCGAGGCCGAGGAGCCAACTGTTCGTAACGGCATATCGAGCCGCGAGGCCGTAGGCGGCGGCGCCCTTGTCGAGTGCGCCCGAGATCGAGGAATGGACTCCCCAGCCGGTGCGCGAGCCTTCGGGCCAGAGCTCGGCCGCGTGCGCAGGGCGTGCCACGGCCATGACGGTCGCTAACACCATCGCAGGCACGACTGCACGCACAGCCGCAGTCGCAGTCACAGCCGCAGTCGCAGTCGCAGCCGCAGTCGCGGTCGCACGCATTGGCCCTTCCGAGACGGCGTCCGCGCGAAAATGGCGCTTTTTTCGGCCGTTTCGTCGACGCGCACACCACCCTCCGAGCACGACGAGCCCAAGCCACGGTGCCTCGCTACGCGGCTCGTTCGATGCAACGCGGCAGCCGCAGCCCTCTACGCGATACCTGTTCTCGGCGGCGTCGCACCAGTGATTGGCGAAGTCGCATCCCGGCTCGAAGGACATGTGTTCTGCAAGCAACTCGGCGGCACGCGCAGTCTTGGCGCTCACGTCGAGCTTGGGATCCAACCCCGCCCGTAGC
>SHZB01000042.1 GCA_009692485.1 Myxococcales bacterium | reverse complement strand
CGGGAATGCGGGTGCGCCCGTAAGCCCACCAGCACCCGGGAACGCGGGTGCGCCCGTAAGCCCACCAGCACCCGGGAACGCGGGTGCGCCCGTAAGCCCACCAGCACCCGGGAACGCGGGTGCGCCCGTAAGCCCAGCACCCGGGAACGCGGGTGCGCCCGTAAGCCCAGCACCCGGGAATGCGGGTGCGCCCGTGGGCCCAGCACCCGGGAATGCGGGTGCGCCCGTAAACACAGCAACCGGGGCCGCGGGAGCCTCGGCGATCGCGGCTTGGATCGTGGCCGTGCAGGTGCCCGCCTTGAAGCCCTCGGCCGTGATCGCAAAGGTGTGAGTTCCCGGCTCGAGGTGCCGCGTGAGGAAGCGTCCGCTGGCGTCGGTTGCGAAGGGCGGCTCGGTCGCACCCTGGAGCTGGACGATCGCGTTGGCGATCGCGGCGGCGCCCTTCTCTTTGACCACGCCGCGCACGTAGTACTGCGGCGGAGGCAGAATGATCTGCGCAGGCAGCGGAGGTAGCTGAACGGGCTCGAGGACGACCGGTACCGGTATCCGCTCACGAACATCGAAAGCGTAGGCGCCACCGATGAAGAGTGTCCACGGCGCTTGCGGCGCGACCTCCTCGATGAAGGTCGAGGTCCCGGTGAGTCCGATGTCGAAGCCGAGATGGCCGCTGAGCCCGCGCAGATTTCCCTCGAAAGGCGTCGCGCGGACACCGACGGAGAGGCGTGACGGCGCGGCGGAGGCCCCAGGCGCGCCCGATGTCGGCGTGCTCAGATCGCTCAGCGCGAGGCACACGTCGCCAGGCGAAATCGTACGAGTGTGGCACTCGTAGCCCTGGCGGTTGACCGGAATGTCGATCGTATACTCGAGGTACGGTTGCGCCATCTTGAAGGGGGCGTCCACGCCGAGGCGAAGGGCGACAAAATCGACGCGGTTGATGCCGAGGCCGAAGCGCTCGATGCGACTGATCGGGATCCGCGCCAGACCGCGCACGACGTCGGGATTTCGCTCGGCGCGAAGCTTCTCTACGTCCTCGACGAGGTTGCCCGAGTTGTCCACGTGGTAGCCGAGGTTGAGGTGGATGCGTGCCGGCGCACCGACCCCGACGCCGCGCAATTTTCGCAAATCGAGAGACGTGAGCGCATCGATGTGGAACCCGGTGCCGCTGCCTGCCAGCCCGACATCGCCGGCACCGTTCAACAGCAGCAGCCGAATATCCCCGCCGAAGGTGAGCATTTTGGCGACGCGGTTCGGCGTGAACACCTTCAGTCCCAAGGTCGTATCGCCGAGCACCTGCAGGAGCGTCGGGCTCCCGAGGTTGTTCGAGTTCGCGTACGTGCGGAGGCCGGCATACGCCTCGAGGAAGGGCAGTGGCGTCGCGTTGACGGCGAACCAGCCACCGACATGGCCGGCGTCGTCCTCGCTGCCGGTGGCGTCGCACGGCGTGTCGGCGTTGCAGAGAAATCCGCTCGCCGAAAACCAATCCATGATGAACCCGGCGCGGAAAGTCCCCGGCGCACCCGAGCCCGCGTAGGCGGTGCGAAGCAGGCCAATCGAGCCGTTGAGCCCGAGCTGTTCGGCGAGCGTGTTCGCGCGTTCGGCCACCTCATCGACCTCGGCAGCGGGCACGTCAGCCGCGGCACCCACGTTTGGCGCGACCCCGAACTCACCCTCCACCCCAACGCCCGGAGGCGCAGGCGGCGCACCCCATGCCGCGGCCCCATCCGCCCCGGCAACCGGCGCACCCCACGCGCCTGGCGGCGGCGTTGCCCCCAGCGCACCCGGTGCGGCGCCTGGTCCTGGCCCGAAGGTCGCCGGCGCCGCAGGTGCCCCGGCAGGAGCAGCAGGCACAGGTGCACCGGCAGGAGCAGCCGGCGCTCCCGGAGTCGGAGCCCATGGAGTCGGCGCGGCGGGCGCTGGCGGATCGAAGGGCGTCCTCGGCTGCTGCGCGTACGCGGAGCCGGAAAAGCTTGCCATCGCGGCGAAGGCCGTAGGGCAGAGGCAAGCCAAAACGAAATGACCGAACTGAGGACGACGATGCATGAGCACTCCCGCCGAGGCGATATGGGGCGAGACTCGCCCGGCGCGTTTTTACATCGCCACCCGTCGCGCAAACAGGATTTTCGTCAGCTCCACTACAGCTCCAAGCTCAACCCGCTGCGAGGGCCTGGCCTCGGGACAGCCCACATCGCACCGCTTGGACGCCGAGCAACTCTCATCTAGAAGGAACATGCGTGAATCAGCCCGTGATCAAAGACGAGGGTGCTCCTCCTCATCGCCCGGACGGCGACGCGCCGCCTCGCGAGCGCATCATCGTCGTCGAGCGACTCGCGAAGACCTATCAAGCCGGATTCATCCGCAAGCGGCCAATCGAGGCCGTCAAGGACGTCAGCTTCGTCGTCGAGCGGGGGAAAATCGTTGGTTTTCTAGGGCCGAATGGCTCCGGCAAGACGACGACGATCAAGATGCTGCTCGGCCTCGTGGCGCCGACGAGTGGGCGGGCGACGATGTTTGGCGCGGAGCTCTCGAGCGTGAAGGCGCGAGAGCGGCTCGGCTATTTACCCGAGGCTCCGTACGTCTATCCGTACTTGACCCCGCGCGAATTCGTCGAGATGTGCGGCCGACTCAGCGGCATGCGCGGCGCATCGCTGCGGCGAAGGACGGAAGAAGTGCTCGACACCACGGGCGTCCTCTACGCTGCAGATCGCCAGGTGCGAAAGCTCTCCAAGGGCATGCTTCAGCGCTCGGTGCTTGCTGCCGCGCTCGTGTCCGACCCCGAGTTGTTGGTGCTCGACGAGCCGATGAGCGGGCTCGATCCGGTCGGGCGCAAAGAGGTGCGCGACGTCATCTTGGCCGAGCGCGACCGCGGGCGAACCGTGTTTTTCTCGACGCACATCCTCGGCGATGTCGAGGCCTTCTGTGACGAGGTCGTCATCTTGCGCGCCGGCGAGGTCGTCGTGTCGGGGGCGATCCGCGATCTTCTGACCGGTGACGTGGTTCGCACCGACATTCTCCTCGCGCATGTCACAGCCGAGCTGCGGGAGACGCTCGAGAAGATGGGGATCGAGATGAGAGAGCAGCTCGGTCTCGTCGTCGCGCGTGTCGCCGGTTCCGAGCGCGTCGGCGAGGTCCTGCGGGCGGCTCTCGATGCGAACGCTCAGGTCGTCGAGGCCGTTGCGCATCGCGAATCGCTCGAAGATCTCTTCATGCGCCGCGCGCTTTAGTGCCTTCATTGGCCGATCGATGCTCATGCATCGAGTTGCCCGTCCGCGGCTGAGGGGCCGCCGCGAGCGGAGCGCGGCCGTAGAAAAAAACAGCGCCGTCCCCCCGCGCGATCGCAGCGTGCGCGGGTCAACGCGGTTCGTGAAGGTCCTTGCGCGCGGCCTCGACGATGCGCTGTGCGTCGAGCGCGATGCGTCGCTCATCCTCGCCTTCGAGCATGACGCGAAGCTTCGGCTCCGTGCCGCTCCAGCGCACCAACACGCGTCCGTCCGCACCGAGCTTTTTCTCCACGTCAGCGATCGCACGCTGCGTCGCCGGCATTTGTGCGAGCGGTCGCCGGCACGGAAACTTCTCGTTGAGCAGCACCTGCGGCACACGCTCGAGCGCCGCGCTTGCAAGCTCCGACAAGGGGCGTTCGCGCTGGACCAAGATGGCGAGCACTTGCAGCGCCGCTACGATGCCGTCGCCGGTCGTCGCGTGCTCGAGGAACACGAGGTGCCCGGACTGCTCACCGCCGAAGCGGAAGCCCCCGCGTCGCATCCGCTCGACGACGTGCCGATCGCCGACTGGCGTCCTCACGAGCTTGCCCCCGGCGCGTGCGAGCGAGCGCTCGAGCCCCAGATTGCTCATCACGGTCGCGACGACGGTCTTCTTCGGAAGCCGCTTGGACTCGAGCAGCGCGTGCGCGCACAGCGCCATGACGCAGTCGCCGTCGACTTCATTGCCGTGCTCGTCGACCATGATGACTCGGTCCGCGTCCCCGTCGAGGGCGATGCCGATGTGGGCGCGCCGCTTCACGACCTCGTGCGCCACGATGCTGGGATGAAGCGCTCCGGTGCGGTTGATGTTCTTGCCATTCGGCTTCACGCCGAGGCGGTACACGGTGGCCCCAAGCTCCTCGAACACCGCCGGCGCAGCGCGATATGCAGCGCCATGCGCGGCGTCGACGACGATCCGGATCCCGTCGAGCGAGAGCCGCGGCGGGAAAGTCGATTTGCAGAACACCACGTACCGCCCCAGCGCGTCGTCGACTCGAAGCGCGGTGCCGATCGCCGCCCCGGTCACGCGCGCGCGATCGAGCTCTGAGCTCTCGAGGAGAGACTCGATTCGATGCTCGAGTTCATCGTCGAGCTTGAAGCCGTCGGGGCCGAACAGCTTGATGCCGTTGTCGTCGTAGGGGTTGTGGCTCGCGCTGATCACCACGCCGGCATCGGCTCGCATGCTGACCGCGATGTTCGCCACGGCGGGCGTCGGCAACGGGCCACACAACATCACGCGGCCGCCCATCGCGCAGATCCCGGACGCGAGCGCGGTCTCCAGCATGTAGCCGGACAGGCGCGTGTCCTTGCCGATCACGATCCGCACCTGGCGACTCTTGCCTCGCCGCGCGACGTGCGTGATCGCCCGCCCGAGCCGCAGCGCCAACTCCGGTGTCATCGGGTGCACGTTCGCGATGCCGCGGATCCCGTCGGTGCCAAAGAGCTTTCGTTCCGTCATCTTCATGGGTCGATCCCGGTCATCCGCGGCCACTCTGCCTCCGCAAGGAGTGCCGCCTTGGGTGAGCGCCGTGCCCCGCCGTTCATAGCGGCATCGCCGGTCCGTGGGCCAGATCAAGGATGAACGCGCGCGCCGCTCCGACGAGGAAAATCGAGCCGGTCACGAGCACGAGATCCCCATGGTTGGCGCTGGCGACGGCAGCGGCGAGCGCATCCGCGGGCTTGTCGTGGCACTCTCCCGCGAAGCTCTTAGCGAAACCGAGCGGTTCGGCGGCGCGACGTCCAGCGATGGGATCGATCGGGCGGCAATAGTGACGACGCCGTCCCAGCGGCGCGACGATCGCGAGCATCTCATCGTGCGCCTTGTCGTCGAGCGCTCCGAACACGAGCAGCGTCCGCGCCGGCTCGACGCAGGCCTGGGCCACGTATGCAGCGAGGCAACGCGCCCCTTCGACGTTGTGCGCGCAGTCGAGCAGCACCGTGTGTCCGCGGAACTCGAGCCGCTCGAGCCGCCCCGGCCAGCGCGCGGTGGCGATCCCGCTCGTGATGCCCGCTCGCAAGCGCGGCAAGGTGCGAGCCGCGATGCTGGCGACCACTGCGGCGACGGCAGCGTTCTCCAATTGGTGGGCGCCGGCGAGGCCCGGCACGAGGTCGATCACGTCCCCGTCGGGCAGCTCGATGTTGCCGCGGGCTCCGTCCGTCACGAGCGCGAGCCTCCGCACGACATTGGCGACGTCATCGCCACTCGCAGGGCCGTGCTCGCGGGGCAGGCTCGCTCGCGTCAAGCTACCCTCCGTCGAGCGCCGCTCATGGTCGATGAACATGAGCTCGGCACCACGCGCGCGCGCCTCGTCCGACACCGCGCGTGCTGCCTCCGCATCTAGCGGAGCGACCACCAGCGGGACGCCCGATCTGCAAATCCCCGCCTTCTCGCGCCCGATGCTCGACACCGTATCGCCCAGAAATCCCTGGTGATCGAGCGCAATGCTGGTGATCGCCGTGCACAGCGGCCGCGCGATCACGTTGGTCGCATCGAGGCGTCCGCCGAGTCCGACCTCGAGCACCAAGAGCTCTACCTTCGCGTCCTTCACCGCGAGAAAAGCCGCGAGCGTCATCGTCTCGAACAAGCTGAGCGGTGGCAGCCCGGGGTCGAGCGCGCGCTCGAGGGCCAACACGAAACGTTCGTCGTCGATGGGCTCACCATCGAGTCGAATGCGCTCGCTGAAGCTCGACAGGTGGGGCGAGGAATAGAGCCCAGTCCGCAGCCCGCTCTGCCGTGCGATCGACTCGAGCATCGCGGCGGTGCTGCCTTTGCCGTTCGTGCCCGCGATGTGCACGACGCGGAGGTCCCGCTCGGGTTGCCCCACCAAAAGGAGGGCCTCTTGCATCCGCTCGAGGCCGAGTCGTGCGCCGCGATGACCAAGCGCGAAGAGCTTCTCAAGGAGTTTCGCCAACTGCTTATTGACGGCGGCGCGCTCGGTCGTGAGACCGCTCGAGCTCACGTCTCGCACGGCGGCGGTGCGAGGTGGCCGAGCAGCAGCGAGAGCGCGCGCTTGAGCCGGAGCCTCGGAACGATCTGATCGACCATGCCGTGGGCTTGCAGGAATTCCGCTCGCTGAAAGCCTTCGGGCAGCGTCTGGCGAATGGTGCTCTCGATCACGCGCGGGCCGGCAAATCCGATGAGGGCGCCCGGCTCGGCGATGTTCACGTCACCAAGCAACGCGAAGCTCGCGGCGACGCCTCCTGTCGTTGGATGCAGCAACACAGAGAGAAACGGCAGTCCGGCCGCGCGCAGTCGTTCGAGCGCCGCGACGCTCTTCGCCATTTGCATCAAGCTCAGGATCCCCTCCTGCATGCGCGCACCGCCCGACGCATGAAGCAGCACGGCCGCGAGTCGCTCGGCCCGCGCGCGCTCGAACAGCAGCGTCACCTTCTCGCCGACGACCGAGCCCATGCTGCCGCCCATGAACGCGAAGTTGAAACAACCAAACGCGATCGGTCGGCCGTCGAGCCGGGCGCGCCCGATCTCCAACGCCTCGGTCGCGCCCGTCTTCAGCTGCGCGACGCGAATGCGGTCGAGGTAGTTCTTGCCGTCGTTGAACTGGAGCGGATCGGTAGGCTCGAGCTCTGCGCTCCACTCGTCCAGCGCGCCGTCATCGCACACGAGTCGTCGCCACTCGGACGCGGCGAGCTTGTGGTGATGGCCGCATTGCGGACACACCTCGAAGTTGTCGATGAGCTCATTGGCCGGCATCGTGCCCGCGCAGCCATCGCAGAGCCTGAACACGCCCTGGCCGAGGGTGCGCTTCTCGCTCGCGTCGGGGGAGGTCTTCTCGGGCCAGCTCATCCGGTCGTCCTTGACACGCATACCGCATCCCGCGCCGCCGTCGCACCAACAAATCCACGCCGTCTTCGTCGAGCTGTTTTCGTCGAACAAATCCAAGCGCACGGCGCGTGAGCATCATCCGGGAGGCGTGCCCTCCAGCTCCGTGACCGACTCGGTTATTTTCAGCGTCGGCTCGCTCCGCGCCTGAAGATCGGTCGCCGAAATCCCCGGTGCGAGCGCCACGATCACGAGCCCTGCCGTAGGCTCGACCACGAGGACCCCGTAGGGGGTGAACACGTGCGTGACCGTAGCGTCCGGCGCGCACACCTCGCGCACGATTCGCAGCGGACTTTCCGGCTCGCCCAACGCCAACACCGCCGCCAACTCGACCGCATCCACGCTCGCCACCCCGAGCGCATCGCGAGTCGCCACCCCGAGCGCATCGCGAGTCGCCATCACGACCGCATCGTGAGTCGCCATCACGACCGCATCGCGAGTCGCCATCACGACCGCATCGCGCGTCGCCATCACGACCGCATCGCCGCTCGGCATGAGCGCGAGACCGGTCTCCGTAGCGCCGTCGCCTCTCGCGACCCGGCGCGTGCTGCCATCGGACGCGACCTGCTCGGCGTCGATCAGCCGCCGCGTCGTGCCCGCGGGGGCAGACGAGCACCACGCCGCCGCGAGGCTCGCGACCTCTCCCCAGCTCAGTGGCACGACTGCTCCGCGAGAGTGGGCGCGCCGCCATCTTGGTCTACGCGCGCGATCGAGGTCTTCACGACTGCTCCGCGCGTGTGCGCTCGCGCTCTGCCACCGCTCGCTCTGCCACCGCTCGCTCTGCCACCGCTCGCTCTGCCACCGCTCGCTCTACCACCGCTCGCTCTGCCACCGCCACGCCCCGGCGGCGGCCCGCGAGTTGCCCGCATGCAGCGCCAATGTCGCGACCGCGGGGAGCACGCACGAGCACCTCGACACCCCGCGCGACGAGCGTCGCCACGAACGCCGTGACGCGCGCGGGCGGCGAGCCGAGCAAACCTTGATCGGGGCCTGGATTTGCTGGGATCACGTTCACGCGGCAGTGGATTCCGGCGACGAAATCGGCGACCAATTCGGCGTCCGCAGGTGCATCGTTGAAACCGGCGAACAGCACGTATTGAAATAGTACCCGGCGCCCGCGCGGGAGGGTTCGTACCAGCTCGGCCCGCAGTGCGGCGAGCCCGAAGCGTTCGGTGACCGGCATGATTCGGCGACGGCGCTCGTCGTCCGGCGCGTGGAGGCTCACCGCCAGCTCGGCGCGCGTGGTGGCGAAGAACTCTTGCAGTTTATCCGCGACCCCGACCGTGCTCACCGTGATGCGCGAAGGCGGCACCGCGAACACCTGAGGCTCGGTCAAGAGCGCGATGGCACCGCTCACCGCGCGCCAATTGTCCAAGGGCTCGCCCATCCCCATGAACACGATGTTCGAGATCGTCTCGCGGCCGCCGCTGCTCGCTCCGGCGGCTCGGCGACGGTCTACGGGTCGTGCGTCGTCGCTTCTGCAGAGTCGCGCGGCGAGGCGAACCTGATCGACGATCTCGCCCGCCGAGAGCTGCCGCTCGAGCCCCATCGCGCCGGTCTCGCAAAACGAACAAGCCCGGGCGCAACCAACCTGACTCGAGATGCAAAGAGTCACCCGGGCGCTTCGTCGTCCCGCCTCGGCGGGGATGAGCACGCACTCGATCCGCGCTCCGTCGCGAGCCGCTAGCACCAGCCGCAGCGTGCCGTCTTCCGAAGGCGCACGCTCTACCAGTGCGAGACTCGGCGCAGCGACGTGTTCGCGCAGCGTCGCACGCGCCCACGCTCCGATCCCGACCGCATCGAGTGCGCTGTCGCTCTGCCACGCCTCACTCGCGCTGCCTTCGCGGCGCCGCTCGGCTTCGTCATCGTGCGCCGTATCGCCCTGCCACGCCTCACTCGTGCTGCGTTCGCCGCCTCCGCGTCGAGCGCCCGTGAACGCGAGCGCGAGCGCCTTCGCGGCGGTGAGCGAACAGGTCGACGCCGAGCGAGCTCCCGTCATGAACAGCTGCTCGGCGAGGCTCGCGCGCGTGTGATCTTGCAGCAACGGCGCGGCGCATTCCGTGTGCATGAGCGACACCGTCCTGGCCACGGCAGGGCTCCTAACACGCCCCACGTCAGGGCGGCCTATCTGCAAAGAACGTTATGAAGATAGTGCTATCTGCATAACGCGACGCCGCGAGCCAGCGGCCAAAAACCCGAAGAGTTCTCAAGACTTGGGGACAACCTGTGGACAACCTTGTTGGCAATAAAAATCGCGATCGCCGTAGATTTTGTTTGCAAATAGCACCCCATTTTGAGAGATTCCCCCTTGGAAGTTCCGCGGCACATCAGCCTTCGGACCTTCCAAACGCAGAAGCCTCTCAGGCACTGCGGCACTCGCAGCAGAGAGTGTGCAACCACCCGGGCCGTAAGGCACCAGGTGAGTGCATGCTCGAAGCGGAGGGCCGAGCCGAGCGGTCCCGATCCCAGTCAGGGTCGGGCCCCCGCAAGGTAGAAAAGGTGTCGCGTCGCACGGTTCGGACCGGGCGGGGAAACCCACCGCCGAGCCAAGCACCCCTCTTCGTGGCGCAAGTCGTCGCAGAGAGGATGTGAGGCGGAAGGCATCTCGGGTGCAGTTGGCCATCCGCCGTTCGCGCGGTCGGGTGGACGAGGCGGCCCTAACGGCACGTTCCCTAGCGGGTGCGCCGCGGCGAAAGCTGCGGGTAGGTTTCGGCCTTCTGCCAAGGCGAGCTAATCCTCCCGTAAAGGAGGGGCCATGTTCCGCAAGGTCGCTGTCGGCGCTTCTATTCCAGGCGTCGGCGGTGTTGGTCTCGCGACAAGAGATGTCCGGATTGATCGGACCGGGGTAAATCCGCAGACGAGCGGTCGTATTGCGGTTGTCACATCGGCATTCGTGTCGATGGACCCCTGGCTCGGGCAAACTCGGCTGGCACGCCTCGCAAGAGGGCAGTGTCACCGACGCCGGCAGCAAGCTTCGGCTTGTTGGCGAGCGACGGGTTTGGAGGTCAGCAAGGTGTGCTCGCGGGTTCATTGACTGCAGAGGTCGATGGGCGTGATGGGGTACGTTCGCACCGGTGAACAATCGGCTCTGCGAGCGTGTCTAGCGCACGGGCGAAAGCAAGTGCGTGAAGGCATCACGGAAGCTGGGGCAAGGCGGCAAAGCCAAGTCACCAGTGGCGGTCCGGGTCCGCGCTTCAGTCGCGTACGGGGAAACTCGTGCGTGTGCTGGGCGAGGCAGCTCGGGACACATCGGCGGAAGGCGCTTCGGTTCTTGAAGACGGTGACGTTGGTGCGTCATCGAGGAAGAGAATCTAGCGGCGGCGAAAGCGCTGGGCTCGTCCCAGTACACTGCGTCGGCGTGACATGAAGCGTCGGTGGACGGCTTCGTTGGGCTCGTGATCACGGAAGATAACGCCGTCACGGGCTTCAGCCATCGGCCTTCAAAAGAGGTACGAGGCGACCCCGACGAGGGGTGCGACGAAGTGACGAACACGGCTCGCGAAAGCGGCACCAGACCGCTACGCGACTCGAGATCGGGGTAGCCCACGGCGCAAGCTGGGGGTGAACCGGTGCTAACGGTGACGGTGGCCTCAGTCGCTCGCACTCTGTGCGAAATCGATGAAGGTGCCGGCATCGGGTGACGGCGAGCAGTGATGTTCGCGCTCGAGAGAAAATGGATCCGAGGGGTGCCCGTTTTTGACAACTCGTTGATTGCAGAGATTGGCGAAGAAGCGCCTTTTCAGAGTTCGGCACGCAGACGGCACGTCGGCAACGGCGGCGTCGAATGCGCGAAGGACAAAGAATCAGCAGGTCGTAGCAGCTCGAGAAACTCGTGACGGAGCGAGCGGCGGCGGCAGGCGAACGGGTGCGATGGTCATGTGGCAGCTCAATAACTGAATTGCAAACGGCCTGCCCGGCCCTAACCATGGGTCGGGATCTTTGATCAGTCACAGGCGTCTCGAGCAGGCGCCGTCGATTCCCTAACCGGGTTTCGACGATGCTCGTTCTAGTTCGGCGGAGGGTGCGGGCTCGCAAGAGTCCCCCAGGTATCTGGAAACGGAATGTCCAGGGCCGCTCCGTGGGGCGACAAGAGGCGTCAGATCGTGCGGCGAATGCTTGGCTCTCTCAGCTGAAAGGCGCAGAGGGTCAGTGGCTCGGCTTCCGAAAGGGGGCTGCTCCTTCGGGAGAGGGCGAAAAAAGCCCAGGGGCTACGAAGCAGCGCAGGTGCGAGAAGCTGTTGCGGAGAAATACCGCGGCATTTTTGGCGGCGACACGGCGGCGCGAATCGCCACGCAGCTAAAAAAATCGGCAGTGTCCGGTGATGCCACGACGACCGGCAGGTACGTCGTGGAAAAGCGCAGCGGCTGAATAGGCCGTAAAGGTGGAGATACCGGTTCCACCTGCGCGAGAGTGGAATTTCGAACGAGGGTGTCCGCAAGGGTGCCCTCGTTTTTTTTGTCCATATGCTTCGCGTTCGACCTGCGAGGCTTCGTCGTTTCGTGAGCCGTGCTATTTCGTGAGCCGTGCTATATCGCCCGCCTCGGTGAGACCATGAACCGCTTCGCCCCGAAGCCACCCTGGCTCAAGGTCCGCGCCCCGGGCGGCGAGACCTACCACGAGATCAAGCGCACGCTGCGGCGGCTCGATCTTCACACCGTTTGCGAAGAGGCCCGCTGCCCGAACGTCGGCGAGTGCTGGCGCGAAGGCACCGCGACCGTGATGCTCCTCGGCGATGTGTGCACGCGCGGGTGCCGGTTCTGCGCGGTCACCACCGGAAATCCGCGCGGCGCCGTCGATGGTCGCGAGCCCGAGCACGTCGCGCGCGCCGTCGCTGCGATGGGGCTCAGCTACGTCGTCATGACGATGGTCAATCGCGACGATTTACTCGACGGCGGCGCGGAGCACGTCGCCACCACCGTGCGCCGTTTGCGCGAGCTGCGCGCGGACATTCTCATCGAGACTTTGGTCGGGGATTTTCTCGGTCATCTGCGCTCGGTCGATACCGTCGTCGATGCCGCACCGGACGTGTTCGCACACAACGTCGAGGTCGTCCGGTCACAACAACGTGCGATCCGCGACGCGCGCTGTAGCTACGAGCAATCGCTCGGTGTGCTGCGTCGTGCGAAAGAGCGTGCGCCCCACGCCTTCACGAAGAGCTCGCTCATGGTCGGCGTCGGCGAGACCGAAGAAGAGGTGCTCGCATCGCTCGCGGATTTACGCGCCGCGGGTGTCGACATCGTCACCATCGGGCAGTACCTGCGTCCGACACCGCGCCACGCCAGCGTCATGCGCTACGTGACTCCCGAAGAGTTCGACGGGTACCGGCGCGCGGGCGAGGCGCTCGGCTTCGCGCACGTCGCGAGCGGTCCCTTGGTGCGCTCGAGCTACAAGGCCGCGGAGGCATTCGTGCGAGGCGTTCTCCGCGCCGAGGGCAAAGACCTTGAGGCCGCCGAGTCGGTGCTCGCGAACCGTGCGCAGCTCGCTCGCGAAGGCGCGGCACGAGTCGCGGGCGAGGTGGAGCTGCTCATACCGGCGGGCCGACTTTTGCGCCGCACCGCCGACGCCTCGGCTTGATTTGCTGACTCTGGCAAAGGGCTCGGCGAGGGACTAAGGTCCGCGCCCCATGACGACCGAAGTGCCCTCGCCAGCTGGGACCGCGACGCTACGGCGTAAGCCCGAGGACGTGCTCGCGGAGGACGTCGTGCGGGCGCTCTCTCCGGACGGGACGCTCCTCGGTGACGGTCCCGACCTCCGTGACGAGGAGATCGTCGCCTTGTATCGCGCGATGGTGCGGACGCGCGCCGTCGATGAACGCGCGGTATTGCTCCAGCGACAGGGCCGCATCGGATTTCACATCGGCTCGCTCGGCGAAGAGGCCACCGTCCTCGGCTCGGCATTTGCGCTGCGGGACGGCGACTGGCTCTTTCCGTGTTACCGCGAGTTCGGAGCGGCGCTGATGCGCGGGTTTCCGCTTCAGCGGTATTTCGACAACCTCTTCGGCAACGCGAACGACGTGGCCAAGGGGCGGCAGATGCCAGATCATTGGTGCTACCGCGACAAGCAGCTCGGCAGCGTCAGCTCGCCGATCGGCACGCAGATTACGCAGGCGGTCGGTCTCGCGTGGGCTGCTCGGCTGCGCCGCGACTCGTGTGTGGCGCTAGCTTATTTTGGCGACGGCGCGACGAGCAGCAACGAGTTTCACAACGCGCTGAATTTCGCCGGCGTGTTTCGCACCCCGAACGTGTTCTTGTGCCGCAACAACGGCTGGGCGATCAGCGTGCCGACAGAGGTGCAGACCGCGAGCGAGTCGTTCGCGATCAAGGCCGTCGCGTACGGGATCCCCAGCGTGCGCTGCGATGGCAACGACCTCTTCGCGGTCGTGCGAGCGACTCGACTCGCGGTGGAGCGCGCCCGTGCCGGCGAGGGGCCGACGCTCATCGAGGCACTGACGTATCGGCTCTCGGGCCACTCCACCAGCGACGACGCTTCGCGCTATCGCCCCGAGCCGACGCTCGAGCCGTGGCTGGCCCTCGACCCGCTCCGTCGCGTGCGGCTGTTTCTTCAAGATCGCGTCGGTTGGTCGGACGCCGACGAGGCCGGCATCGGCGCCGAGATCCAGAGCGAGCTCAAGCTGGTCATCGACGAGGCGGAGCGAACCGCACCGCCGGCGCTCACTTCGATGTTCGACGACGTCTACGCGGAGCTGCCGTGGCACCTGGTCGAACAGCGAGACGAGCTGTTGCGAGGACCGCGCGCTCCGAAGGCACACTGAAGCTGCACAGGCAGTCTCATTGGCAGTTACCCAGGCAGGCGCATTGGCAGTTTCACCGGCGGCATTGGCAGTTTCACAGGCAGTCTCATTGGCAGTTTCACGGGCAGTTTCACGGGTACGCGCATTGGCAGTTTCACGGGTACGCGCATTGGCAGTTTCACGGGCAGTTTCACGGGCAGTTTCACGGGCATCCGCATTGGCAGTTTCACGGGCAGTTTCACGCGTCGCTTGATGGGTGAGCCGCGATAGCTTCCGACGAGAGCGCAAGAGCAAGAGGAACGACGATGGCTCAAATGAACATGGTTCAGGCGATCAACGACGCGCTTCGCTTCGAGATGAAGCGTGACGATCGGGTCATCGTGCTCGGTGAGGACGTCGGGCGCGTCGGCGGCGTCTTTCGCGTGACGGCGGGGCTCCACGACGAGTTTGGCGAGGACCGCGTGATCGACACGCCGCTCAGCGAAGGCGGCATCATCGGGGCGGCGATCGGCATGGCGCTCTACGGACTACGACCGGTGCCGGAGATCCAGTTCGCGGACTTCATCTTCCCGGCCTACGACCAGATCGTGTCCGAGCTAGCGAAGTATCGCTATCGCTCGGGCGGCGAGTATCCGTGTCCGATGGTGATCCGCACGCCCGTGGGCGGCGGCATTCGCGGCGGTCACTACCACTCGCAGTCGCCAGAGGTGCAGTTCATCCACGCAGCCGGCCTCAAGGTCGTATGCCCGGCGACCCCGGCGGACGCGAAGGGCCTGTTGTTGAGTTCGATCCGCGACGACGATCCGGTCTTGTTCTTCGAGCCGAAGCGCATCTATCGCGCGGCCAAGGGAGAGGTGCCGGAGGGCGACTACACCGTGCCCATCGGCAAGGCGAAGATCGTGCGTGCGGGCGAGCAGGTCACGGTCGTCGCGTACGGGGCAATGCTCTACGAGGCGCTCGACGCGGCGAGCAAAGCAGCGCTTCAGGGCATCGATTGCGAGGTGATCGATTTACGCACGCTCTGGCCGCTCGACATCGACACCGTGATCGCTTCGGTCAAGAAGACCGGCCGCGTCGTCGTCGTGCACGAGGCGCCGCGCTCGTGCGGGCTCGCGGGCGAGATCGTGACGCTCATCAACGAGAAGGCCTTCCTGCATCTCGAGGCGCCGCCGAAGCGCGTGACGGGTTTCGATACGCCGTTCCCGTACACGCTCGAGAACGAGTACCTGCCCTTATCGCATCGCATCGTCCCCGCGATCGTCGAGACGGCGCGTTACTAGGAGTTCGGAGAGCCACCATGAGCAAGTACGAGTTCAAGCTTCCCGACGTCGGCGAGGGCGTGACCGAGGGCGAGATCGTGAAGTGGCTCGTCAAGCTCGGCGACGCCGTGGGTGAAGACGAGCCGATCGTGGAGGTGATGACCGACAAGGCCACGGTGACGATCACCTCGCCGAAGCGCGGCACGGTGATCGCGATGGCGGGCGCTGAGGGCGCGATCGTTGCGGTCGGTGCGACGCTGCTTGCGCTCGAGCTCGGCGACGGCACGGCCGAGGCGAGGCCGGGGCAAGTGGCGAGCGCGAGCGACGTGGCAGGAGTGGTCGGCGCAAGCGCAGTCGCGGCCGCGAGCGAAGCGGCGAAGAAGAGCGACGGCCCCGCGGCGACGGCGGTGGGTGACATCCGCGAGAGCCTTCCGGGCATGGAGTTGCTGAACGCGTCAGCAACGGTAGCGGTCCTTGCCGAGGCGCCGAGCGCTGGGTATTTCAACGCGAAACCACTCGCGACCCCGGCGACGCGCAAGCTCGCACGCGAACACGGCGTCGATTTGCGCGCGGTCCTTCCGACGGGTACGCACGGCCGCGTCCTCAGCGAGGATGTTCGTCGCGCGGTCGCCGTCGTGGGCGGTGCCGTCGCGGGCGGTGCCGTCGCGGGCGGTGCTGTTGCGGGCGGTGCCGTCGCGGGCGGTGCTGTTGCGGGCGGTGCTGTTGCGGGGAGCCTTCCGGAGAAGCGGCCGCCGATCATCGTTTCTGCGCCGACTGCCGAACAGCAGCAGCGCGAGAGCCGCCGTCCCTTGAAGGGCGTTCGCAAGCGCATCTTCGACGCGATGGCGCGTGCCACCCAGACCGCCGCGCATTTCACCTTCGTCGAAGAGTGCGACGTCACTGGGCTCAAGGCGATCCGCGAGCGGATGCGTGGGCCGGCACAGGAGCGTGGCGTGAAGCTCACGTTCTTGCCCTTCTTCGTGAAGGCCGTGGTCCTCGCGCTCAAGCGGCATCCGGCGCTGAACTCGGCCTTCGATGAGTCCACGAGCGAGATCGTCGAGCGCCGCTATTACAACATTGGTATCGCTTCGGCGACCGAGCAGGGCCTCATGGTTCCGGTCGTGCACGATGCTGACAAGAAGAGCTTGCTGGAGATCGCCGCGGACATTCAGCGGCTCGGCGAGGCAACGAAGATCGGCAAGGTCGCGGCGGAAGATCTTCGCGGCTCCACCTTCACGATCACCTCGCTCGGTCAGCAGGGCGGGCTCTTCGCCACACCGATTTTGAACATGCCCGAGGTCGGGATCTTGGGGCTGCACCAGATGAAGCAGAAGCCGGTCGTGCGCGCGGGTGAGATCGTCATCGGCGACGTGATGCTGCTGTCCTTGTCCTTCGATCACCGCCTGATCGACGGGCACATCGGAGCGGCTTTTGCGTACGACATCATCGCGTACATCGAGAACCCTGATCGACTCTGGCTCGAGATGAGTTAGACCTTTGGCCGTGCATACGCGCGTTGCGTGCGGCGGCTCAATCGGGCCCGCTGGTAGCCGCGCCGTACACGATGGTGATATTTCATGAGGGTGCGTGCTTCTCAGCGACTGAGCCTCACGGGGGCGATGGCGCTCCTGGCCGCGACGGGTTCGTCGCCGGCGGGGGCCGCGGGGCCAGCTTTGGATGCGGCTCAGGTACTGCGTGCGGCGGAGCATTTCGACGAGGGCGGGCGGGCTTCGCGCGCGGGCAAATTCGAGCTCGCGGGTTCACAATTCGAGGCGGCCTTCGAGGCGCTGCCCAACGCGCGGACCCTCCGCAACGCCATTCGCGCACGCGACAAAGCCGGGCAGCTCGCGCGCGCCGCGACCTTGGCCGCGCTGGCCAAGAGCCTCTATCCCGATGACGCAGAGACGCGCAGCCTCGCGGACGAGCTCGTCGTGCGGGCCGGGCCCTCGCATCAGCGCATCGATGTTCGCTGTGCGTCCGCTTGCGTCTTGGCGGTGGACTCTTACGTCGTCGTTGGTGGCCACGCGACGGAGCGGCGGTTGTACGTCGGTGCGGGCCGCGTCGTCGTGAGCGCAAGCTTCACGGGCGGTGGCTCGGTGTCAGAGCAACTCGTGGCCGTGGCCGGGGGCGAAACACGGCTCAGCTTCGAGCGACCACTCGCTTTCGAGCGACCAATTGGCGCAGGCGCTAACACCGTCGACGCCGCGCGCGTGTCCGAGTCGGCGCACGGTTCGCTCCGCGTGGCCGCACGAGCTGAACCGCTCAGCAACTCGAGCGTCGCGGGCTCGCCGCCAGAATCGCCGGAGCCGGGAGCCGCGCTAGGGGCGAGGTCGTGGCTGCGAGCGCCCGGAGTTTTTTATGGTGCGCTCGCGCTCACGGGTGCGCTCGGAGGAGCGACGATTTGGAGCGGCATCGATACGGTGAGCGAACCGGGGCGCGAGGTTGTGCGCGAGGCGTGCGCCGGACGCGGCACGGACTGCCCCGAGTATCAGTTGGGCAAATCGAAAGAGCTTCGCACCAACCTCCTCATCGGTGGGACGGCGGCGAGCGGGGCGCTCTCGGTGCTGATCGCGGCGCTCGTGACCGACTGGCGCGCCGAGTCTTCGGAGCCCGCGGAACTCACGGTCACCCTCGCGCCAGGCGGCGCGAGTCTCCATGGAAGATTTTAGCCGTCGTGGTACGGCCGATCGAGCTCTTGAGCGAAGGCGATGCCGAGTGGCTCGATCGCTATCAGCTCGTCGGTGAGCTGGCCACGGGCGGCATGGCGACGGTCTACCTCGCGAGGTTGCCCGGTGTCGGAGGCTTCTCGCGCCAGGTCGCGATCAAGCGGCTCCATCCGCACCTCGCCAAAGATCCTGACTTCGTGGAGATGTTCCTCGACGAGGCCCGCTTGGCGGCGCGCATTCATCACCCGAACGTGGTCGCGATCTCGGAGATCGGGGCGACGGAGTCCGGGTTTTATTTGGTCATGGACTACATCGAGGGAGTCACGCTCGCGCGGCTCCTCACGCACGCGGCGACGACGAGCTCAGCGCTGGCGGTGCCGACGGCGCTGCGGATCACGGTCGATACGTTGAATGGTCTCCACGCGGCGCATGAGCTGACCGGGGAAGACGGCGAGTCGCTCGGAGTCGTTCATCGCGATTGTTCGCCGCAGAATATTCTCGTCGGCATCGACGGAACCGCGCGCCTCACGGACTTCGGGATCGCGCGCGCGGCGTCGCGGATCGCGGACACGCGGGACGGCGCGATGAAGGGCAAGCTCGCGTACATGGCGCCCGAGCAAACGCAGGATGGCCCGCTCGATCGACGCGCGGACATCTTTAGTGTGGGAGTCGTGCTGTGGGAGTCGCTCGCGCAACGGAGGCTCTTCAAGGGTGCAAGCGAGGCCGAGACGCTGCGCCGCGTGTTGGTCGAGCCGATCCCGCGGCTCCGCCAAGTCGCACCGGAGCTGCATGCCGCGTTCGAGGACGTGTGCGAGCGGGCGCTGGCGCGCGATCCGGCCGAGCGATTTCCGACCGCGCTCGCGATGGTCGATGCGCTCGAGGACGCGGCGCGCGAGTGGGGAAGGGACGCGAAGATCGAGGAGCCGCTCAGCGTCGCGCGCAGCGTCGCGAGCGATCTCAGCGAGCGGTTTGGCGCGCAGCTCACCGAGCAGCGTGAGCTCTTGCGGCGCTGGCTGCAGGCGAGCCCGTCGAACCCCGGGCTCCCGCTTGCGCGGCCGACCGATCGTGGCTGGCTCGCCGCGTCGCTCGCGGGTCGATTCGTCCATGAGATCGAGTTCGGCGATCGGCCGACCTCTGCCATCCCGCCTCCCGTGACCGAGGACGCGACCCAGCATTACGACTCGGAGCGACGGGCGGTGATCGCGCGCGCCGCCGGACTCGAGCGCGGCACGAGCGAGCACACGCCGGGACCGACCGCAGAGCCGACCCTCGCGGACACACCGCGCCCGCCTCGGCTTGGTCTCTTCGCCATCGGCGCTGTCGCCGCGCTCGTAGCCACCGGCGCGCTGGCCTACGCCATTCGCCCCTCGCGGGTGTCGAGCGATGCGGCGCAAACACGCACGGCCGCGCCGGGTGGCGATGCATCCGTTGCCGGAGTCCATCCTTCGGGAGTGCCGAATGGCGCGACGCTCGAAGCGGACACTTCGCGCTCGGCGTCCTCGCGTGGGGCGACGGACAGGCGCGATGGAGCACGAGAAAATGCCGATAATTCCGGCGAATTAGTGATTCCATCGCCGTCGGGTGCGAGGGCGTCGCTGCCGCCGCAAGCTCCTTCGTCGGCTTCGGCGGAGGCCGATCGGCTCATGAGCGGCTCGCCGCGCGCCACGTCCACATCGAGCGCGACCGCTCCCTCACACGCCGATGTTCCGGGCGCTTCGCATGCAGGATCTTCGGGCGCTTCGCAGGCAACAACTTCTGGCGCTGCGCCCGCGGCAACTCCGGGCACTTCGCATCCGGCAACTCCGAGCGCCGATGCGGCGAGACCATCGCCATCTGCGTCGCCACGGCAGCCCGCCGACGACGATCTCGCCAACCCGTACCGTTGAGCGTCGCCGGTGCCGAAG
Source organism: Myxococcales bacterium (assembly GCA_009692485.1). Lineage (GTDB taxonomy): Bacteria > Myxococcota_A > Polyangia > Polyangiales > Polyangiaceae > SYFR01. The sequence goes on along the minus strand of SHZB01000042.1, from coordinate 3,970 downwards.
CATGCAGCCACGGTCGCTAGGCTCGGCAACGGCCGCGCGTCCGGCAAGCTCATCCTCGTCGGTGAGCATGCCGTCGTCTATGGCGCGCCCGCGCTGGTCGCCGCGATCGGACGCACGCTGACGGCCACGGCCGAGCGTGGTTCCGACGGACCGTCGACACTCGAGCTCGACTTTGAGCTGTGTCTCGACTCGGGGGACTCCGCAATGTCACGGGCGTTCTCGGAGCTGTTGCGGGCGGTGTCGCTCGATGAGCCGCTCGGTCCCATTTGCGCGCGCGTTGCCGGCGACTTGCCATCGGCCGCGGGGCTTGGGTTTTCAGCCGCTGCCGCGGTGGCAGTGGCCCGGGCGCTCGAGGACCTCCGCGGGGTTGGCAATGACGACGCGCGGGAACGTGCCGTCGTCCTGCGCGCGATGGCGTGGGAGCGCGTATTTCACGGCAATCCATCCGGCGTCGACGTGAGCGCCGCGATGCACCCCGGGGTCTTGCGCTTCGTGCGCGGCAGCCCGCCGACGGTAGTCGTCACCGCCAAACCAATCTTGGTTTGCGTCGGCATCTCCCGGCAGCGTTCTTCGACCATGACGATGGTCGACGCCGTCCGTGCGCTTCGGAGCTCGAACCCAACGCGATTCGACGACGAGCTCGCGGCGATCGCGGCGTTGGTAGAAACTGCCGAACGCGCCCTTCGCTCCGGTGCGCTCGCTGAACTCGGCGCGCTGATGAGCGAGAACCACGCGCTGCTCTCCGCGTGGCAGCTCTCGACGATGGAGCTCGATGAACTCTGTCGCACGGCCCTTGCAAATGGGGCGCTCGGCGCGAAGCTCACCGGAAAGGGCGGCGGAGGCGCGGCGGTGGCGCTCGCGGGGGCCGTCTTGGATCGCGAGGCCGAAACGGTCGCGTGTCAGATCATCGCGGCGTGGCGAGCGCTCGGCTACGACGGCTTCACGGTGCCGATCGGCGCGGCCCATGCGGCGCGCGCACAAGGGTCCTCATGACGCACGCCATCGCAGTCGCCCACCCCAACATTGCGCTCGCAAAATACTGGGGAAAGCGCGAGCACGGGCGAAACCTTCCGAGCGTCCCGAGCTTGTCGATCACGCTCGCCGGCATGACGACGACGACGAGGGTCGAGCTCGCGGCGATGGACACGCTGGAGTTGAACGGCGTCGCTACGGTGGGGCGCGCCTGCGAACGTGCCGTCGCGCTGTTGGATCTCATCTGGCAAGAGGCCGGGCGTGAGCGCCAACATGAGGGCCAAGGTGAGGGCCAAGGTGAGGGAGAGCGACCACGCCTGCGGATCGTGAGTCACAACGATTTCCCGACGTCCGCGGGCCTCGCCTCGAGCGCGTCGGCATTCGCAGCGCTCGCCGTCGCCGCCAACGCGGTGCTTGCGACGGGGCACTCCACCGAGCGCTTGAGCTCGCTCGCGCGCCGCATCTCGGCCTCCGCCGGACGCAGTCTCTACGGCGGTTTCGTCGAGCTGCCAGCCGGCGGTGACGAGGCCGAGCCGCTCTTTGCGCGTCCACTCGCAGCCGTGGATCACTGGCCACTCCGCCTCGTCGTCGCGGTCACGACCGAGACCGAGAAAGAGGTCGGCTCGACGGAGGGCATGAACGCCACGTCCCGGACGAGCCCGCTCTACGCAGGATGGCTCGCGGCGGCCCCCGACATCTTCGCCCGCATCCGCGCCGCCGTCCTCGCTCGCGATCTCGAGACCGTCGGGCTCGCCGTGGAAGAGAGCGCGCTCACGATGCATGCCACCGCGCTCGCGGCCCAACCGGGCATCCTCTACTGGAATGGCGCGACCGTGGAGGTCATGCACGCCGTGCGGCGATTGCGTCGCCAGGGCCTGCCCGCGTATTTCACGATCGACGCCGGACCGCACGTGAAGGTGCTCACGCTCGCCTCCCACGCCGCCGCCGTAACGACCGAAATCGCCGCGATTCCTGGGGTTTTACGCACGATCAGCGCGGAGCCTGGCGAGGGTGCGCGTCTCATCGAGGCGAGTGGCACGGAGCCTGCCGAGGGTGCGCGTCTCATCGAGCCGAGTGGCGCGGAGCCCGGCGCGTGAGTGTCGCTCGCGCCCCCGGCAAGCTCGTGCTCAGCGGCGCGTACTCCGTGTTCGAGGGCGCCCCGGCCTTGGTCGTCGCGGTCGATCGCTACGCCGTCGCCGATAGCGCGGTGGCTGCCGATTGCGTCACCGAAGAGATCCTCGCCGCCGTCGAACGCGGACTCCTTCCAAGACCCATCGGCTTCGATGCGAGCGCGCTGCGCGAAGAGCTTGGCGCGGGTGGAAGTCGCAAGCTCGGCTTGGGCTCGAGCGCTGCGGTGCTGGTGAGTTCGATGGCCGCATTCGCACTCGAGCGCGGCATCGCCGAGTCCGCGCTCGCGGCGCACATTTTCGAGGGAGCCGTCACCAGTCATCGGAGCGCGCAACGCGGCGGCAGTGGCATCGACGTAGCAGCGAGCTGTTTTGGCGGCGTCGTCGCGTGCCGGCTCGCACCCATCGCACGAGCTGCCGAGCCCGCGAAACTCACGGCGTCGCCGCATCGGTTGCCGGAGGGACTCACGCTCGAGGCTTGGCTCTGCCCCGAGACTAGCGTGACCGCGGACATGCTCGCGCGCGTACGCGATTTCGCTTCACGAGCACGGGCGAGCTACTGCGCGGCCATCGAGCGGGCGGTCGCCGCAGCCGAGGCGGCTCATGACGCGAAGAGCCTCGAGGCGTTGCTCGTCGGTCTCACCGAACAGTGGCGCTGGCTCGCGGAGCTCGGGCAACAAGCGGGCTCCCCGATCGTCACGCCCGCAGTCGCCGAGCTCGCATCCGCGGCGGCGCGCGCCGGTGCCGCGTTCGGACCATCGGGCGCTGGCGGCGGTGATGTCGCGCTCTTCGCAGGCAACGCCGCGTCATCGGAAGAGTTCCGCGCCCACGCAAGCAGGCTTCGATTACGCCGGCTCGAGCTCGCCTTCGGCGCACGGGGCGTTCACCGAGGCTGATGGTCCCGACTGCCATGATTCTCGTCTCGACCGCAGGGTGGCGTCGCCGCGTCGTCGCCGCGCTCACGCAATGGCTCGCTGTCGCTCGGCGCTCGCTCGGATGGCTCGCTGTCGCTCGGCGCTCGCTCGGATGGCTCGTTGTCGCTCGGCGCTCGGTCGGCTCTCCCTCGGTGCCAGGACTTCGGGCGTCGCTCGGAGCTGTTATTTTCGCTGCCGTGCTCGCGCTCTCGCTGTCGAGTTGCGTCCGCTACCGCGTCGAGCGCATGTACGACGGCGTCTCGAAGAGGGAGCGCTTCATCGACGAGCACGCGTACGGCAACTTCGCGCACGCGGTCGAGCTCGAAGGACGCGGTGAGCATCGCGCCGCAGTCCTCGCCCTCGAGCGCGTGCTCGCAACGGACGCCGAGGCCCTGCTCGCGTGGACGCGGCTCGGAGCCAACCATTGCGCGCTCCGTGACGAAGACGCCGCGGAGATGGCGTTCAGCGAGGCCGAGGCGCTCGACCGAGACAGCGCGGTCTTGTGGCTCGAGCGAGCACGCTGCGCGGAGCGGTACGGCCGCTCGGTCGACGCGCTCACGATGGCGACGCGCGCGCTCGCGAGCGACTCGGAGAGCGATGACACGCTGCTCCGTGTCGCGGCATTTCGCCAACGATTGGCCCACGCGGACGACGACGGCACGAGGCTTTTCCTCGAGCTGGCGAGTCGTTCACCGCGCTCGGCCGTGACCTGGCGTGCGCTCCTTGCCAACGCCGTCCGCCGCAACGATCACGCGCTCGAGGTCCACGCGCGCCGCACGCTCGCGGGCCTGCCCAGCGTCGCTGAACTTCACGAATTTGCCGCAAATCCTGGCGCGTTTCGTGATCCTTCGCATTCCTCGCATTCCTCGCATCCCTCGCATCCCTCGCATCCCTCGCATCCCTCGCATCCTTCGCATCCTTCGCCTTCGGGCCAGGCTGGCCCCGCCGCTCTCACGG
>SHZB01000041.1 GCA_009692485.1 Myxococcales bacterium | reverse complement strand
ATCACGATGCCGGGATCTCTACCACGTCGATGCCGACTTCGCGCATCAGTCGCAGTGCGTTCGAGGTCAAGACCGGGCCGTCCTTCATGCGGTAGTCGAAGGCGAGTCGCCCTTCTTCGAGGTGATCTTCGAAGTGCCGATTCTGGATGCTTTTCCCGCTCAGCTCTTCGAGCTCGACGAGTCCGAGATCGTGCGACGTCACGACGCCGAGACCGCGCTCTTGGACGAGGTGCAAGACCACGGCCTTGGCGCCGATGACGCGCTCGCGAGAGTTGGTGCCGTGCAGCACTTCGTCGAGCAGAAACAAGACGGGCGGGTCCGCTGCGCGCGCGGCGTCGAGGACGAGCTTGAGCTTTCGCACCTCGGCATAGAAACGAGACGCGCCCTCCGCGAGAGAATCGTCCACGCGAATGCTGGTGCACACGGCGAGCGGAGTCATCGTGAGGGCGCTGGCACATACGGGTGCGCCGGCTTGAGCGAGCACGGCCGAGGTGCCAACGGCGCGCAGGAAAGTGCTCTTGCCGGACATGTTCGAGCCGGTGATGAGCAGGGCTCGCGGCGTCGCATCCGGCCCGCCGAGCGCGACGTCGTTGGGTACTCGGAGCGCCGGAAGGATGAGCGGATGGGCGAGCTCTGTCGCACAGAAGCGCGGTCCATCCTCGTCCGCCGTGACGATCGGCCACGCAAATTCGGGGTGCTCTCCGGCGAAGGTTCCAATCGAACTGAGCGCCTCGAGCTCACCGAGCGCACCGAGCCAGTCACGCACGCGATGTCCCGCGCGCCGTCTCCAACGCGAGAGCCCGCACGCACACCAGTAATCCCATAGAAATGCGACGTTCAAGAGGAACGACACGACCCCGTTGTGCCGCACCGATGCGAACCCCACGAGTCGGTCGAGGCGCTCGAGCTCGAGCGAGGCCGGTGCCGTCGCGCCGTCGCCCGACACTCGCTCTCGGAGTTTCGCGAGCCGCGCGTCCGTGAAGCGCGCCCCCTCGAGCAGCGCAAAGAGTCTTGCGTAGGGACCGAGCGTCGCCCCGCGGCGCGTCACCGGCTCGAGCACGGACTCGGTGCGCGCGCGCGACGACACCCCCACGATGAGCTGGGCCACAACGAGCGCCCCCCAAAGCTTCAACGCCTGCGGGTGCTCGCCAGCTCTCGCCACCAGCAGCGCCGCGCCCAGTTGCGTCAAGACCAGCAGCGCTATCGGGACCACGGCGCTCCACGAAGTCACGGGCTCTGAGCTCGAGGCCCACGCGACTACGACGCTCGAGTCCGCGAGCGGTTTTTCGGCACGCCGACCCTCGACGGCGAGATCTTCTCGAAAGCGCGCAAGGGTCGCGAGCTCTTTGGCGGCACCCTGGCGTTCGGCGATCTCGGTGACACTCGCACGATTCGTCAGGTAGCTCGCCAGCCGCTCTTGTCCGTCCGGCGTATGCGCCAAATTCAACTGTTCGTAGAGTGAGCTCTCGCCGAAGAGATCCAGATCCGCCGCGTATGCGTGAGCTTCGCCGCGGCCGTCTCCTCGCCGCCGCGCCTCGCCCTGCGAAAATCGAAAAGTGCCGAGAATCCTGGCGATCGCGTGACGCACGACCGCGATGCGGCGCTCGCACTCGAATTGTGCCGTAGCCACAGTGGCGTGACGCACGACGAAGGTCGCAAACACGGTGAAGCACGCGCCCGCGCCGAGCCACACGCTGGCGCTGGGTCGAAACAGCCCAACGAGCGTGAGCGCCGCGGTCACCAGAAATGTGGCTCCGCGAAGCCGCGAGAGCACAAGGTCGCGTCGCTCGAGCGCGGTCTTCTCTTCGAGCAGGGCCGCGAGCCGCGCTTCGTGTTGTTCGCGAACCTTCGAGCTCGACACGGCGCCAATGTAATGCGGCGACTCGCGCGAATCGAGGACTGAGCCTCGCGACCACCGAGCCTCGCGTCAGCAGAGCCTCGCGGGGTTCGCGGTTCTCGCGATGCTCGTGGCGCCCCGCTCTCGGTGTTACGAAGAGCGCCGATGAGCGAAGCGAAGAGCCCCGTCGCGAGTGGCCCGCCGCCCGGGCGCGGCCTCTATTGCAATCGCACGCTGAACCTCAAGTCGATCAAGGTCGTCGGCTTCGACATGGACTACACGCTCGTCCAATACCACACGAAAGACTGGGAAAAACGGGCGTACGAGCACCTCCGCGCGCGTCTTCAGCAGCGCGGGTGGCCCGTGGGCGGTCTCGAGTTCGACGCTGCCCTCGTGATGCGCGGGCTCATCGTGGACATCGAGCGCGGCAACATCCTCAAGGCCAACCGCTTCGGTTACGTGAAGCAGGCCATGCACGGCACGCGGATGCTCGAGTTCGACGCTCTTCGGCGCACCTATTCACGGACGATGGCGGAGCTGGCCTTGTCGCGCTACCGCTTCATGAACACGCTCTTCTCCTTGTCGGAGGGCTGCATGTACGCGCAACTCGTAGACTTGCTCGATCGCGGCGAGCTCGCGAGCGAGCATCTCGGCTATCGGGAGCTGTACCAGATCGTGCGGGACAACATCGACGCCACCCACACCGAGGGCGAGCTCAAGGCGGAGGTGATGGCGAACCCGGAGCGCTTCGTCGAGCTGGACCCGGACACGGTGCTCGCGCTGCTCGATCTGCACCACGCGGGCAAGCGCCTCGTGCTCATCACGAACTCGGAGTGGGAATACACGCAAGCCATGATGCAGTTCGCGTTCGACCGCTTCTTGCCGGCCGGAACGACCTGGCGGGAGCTGTTCGAGGTCAGCGTGTGCAGCGCCCGAAAGCCCGAGTACTTCGAGCGAGCAGCGCCGCTCTTCGAGGTCGTCGATCAACAGCTCGGTTTGCTCAGGCCCCATCTCGGCGCGCTCAAGAACCACGGCTGCTATCTCGGTGGGCACGCGACCTTGCTCGAACAGCAGCTCGGCGTCTCCGGCGACGAGATCCTCTACCTCGGCGATCACATGTTCGGCGACGTTCACGTCAGTAAAAGCGTGCTCCGCTGGCGCACCTGCCTCATCTTGCGTGAGCTCGAGGACGAGATCGCCGCCGCAGAACGCCTGGCGCCGTCGCAAGCGGAGCTCTCACGGCGAATGGCGGAGAAAGAGCAGCTCGAGGGCCGCTACTACGCGCTCAGGCTCGCGGTGCAGCGGCACAAGCTGGGATACGCGCCAAGCGTGGACGCGGACCTCGAGTCGGCTGCGAAGAACCTCGGCGTCGTGCGTACGGCGCTTGATCTGCTGGACGCGCGCATCGGCCCGCTCGCCGAGAAGACCGGGCGCGCGCTCAACGATCGCTGGGGGCTCTTGATGCGCGCCGGCAACGACAAGAGCCAGCTCGCGCGCCAGGTCGAGCGCTACGCGGATGTCTACACTTCAAGGGTCTCGAACTTCTTGTTCGCGACTCCGTTTGCGTATCTTCGCTCCCCGCGTGGGAGCCTGCCCCACGACCCGCAGCCCGTCGAATAGCTTCCCGCGCTTGGCCTCGATTCTTCACGCGACGCCGAGACGTTCATGCGCCGCATCGACGAGCGCATAAAGCAGCTCGCGCGCCAGGTCGAGCTCGGCGAGAGCCGCGGAAGGCGCTGGCAACATCGCTCCGGTGTGGCCGAAGAGGCCCGTGAGCGCGAGCTTCTTCGGGTGAGTTTTGCCGAGCAGCGCAAACAACGCGCACGACTGCGGATACGGGATCACGTCGTCATCGCGCCCATGGGCCACGAGCACCGGGGCGCGCACACGGGGTAAATGCGGGCGCGGATCGATGAAAGCGAAGTGATCGCCGGCACGCGCGAGCGCAACCTCCAGGAGCGCGGGGCCGCCCGGTGCGAGGCCGCAGCCAACGCGAAAGAGCTCACGATCCTCAGGCTCGAGCGTGACCGCGAGCGCATCGGCGATGGGTTCACGCCGCGCTCGTGGCCGCAGCTCGAGCCGTCCCCATGTGCGCCGCGCCATCTCGAGCCACGCGCGCTCGAGCGGTGCCGGCTCGCGCTCGCGCGGAAGGTGGCGGACCAGGTTTACGAACGCCGCTGGTGCGTTGAGCGGATCGTGCCGGAGCGTAAGCTCGCGCTCATCTCGGAACGCGCGGCGGCCGAGGATGAAGCGAAGCGTGGTCGTGAAGTCCGCGAACCCGCCGAAGAGCACGAGCGCCCCGAGGCTTGTCGCATGCTCCGCGCTCGCGGCGACGCGCACGGCGAGCGGCGTCCCGAACGAGAGCGTGAACAGCGCGGGGCGGGGCAGTCCTCGCTCGCTCGCAAATCCCACCGCGTGCGCGACCGCCGCGGCGACGTCGAGCTCCGCCTCGGGCGCGAGGGTGAGCTCGAGGTAGGGCCGCACGAAGGGTGCGAACACGACCAGCCCCGCGGCGGCGAGCACGCGGCAAAATCGGTCGAGCCGCGGATCCGCCGGGCCCGCGTAATGCAGCCCCTGCACCACCACGTACACCCCCGATGCGCGCCCGCTCGTCGGCTCGTAGCGCCGCAGCGCGACCGGTCCCGTGGCCGTGCGAAGCTCGATCGTTTCGCAACGGATCCCGGGCGGCGTGGCGTTTTCAGCGGCCCACGGTCCAAGCCAGCGCGCGAGCACTGCCGCCTTGCGATGCCTCTCGTGCGCCCGCATGCGCGCGAGCATGGCGGCGAACGCGCGCGCCGTCCACGCGACGCGAGCTGAGCGCGCCATGACGGGCGAATCGGGGCGAATCGGTTGTTGCAGTCGGGGGCTTTGATTAGCGTCGCGCGCCATGGCGGGTACGGACGAGTCGACGAAGCACATCCTGCAATCTCTCGTCGCCAACGGCGTGATCGCGGTGGCGAAGGGCGGCGCGGCGTTCGTCACCGGCTCGGGGGCGCTCTTGGCCGAGACGATTCACTCCGCGGCCGACTGCGGCAACCAGGTGCTCTTGCTCGTCGGGGTCAAGCGCGCGCGAAAACCGCCGGATGCGACCCACCCGTTTGGCTACGGGCGCGATCTCTACTTCTGGTCTTTCATCGTGGCGCTCTTTATGTTCGTCGGCGGCGGTGGCTTCTCCATCTACGAGGGGCTCCACAAACTCGGGCATCCCGAGCTGCCGGAGCGCGTCTGGGTGGGCTACGTGATCCTCGCTTTCTCGCTCTTGATCGAGGGCGCCGCGACATGGGAAAACGTGCGCGAGCTGAATCGCCGTCGCGGAATCGTCCCGTTTTTCCGCTATTTGAAGCGAAGCAAGGACAGCGCGCTCGTCGTCGTGTTCGGGGAAAACGCTGCCGCCACCGTCGGCCTCATCCTGGCGCTCGCGTCCCTCGTGGCCGTGGACGTGACGGGTAACCCGATCTTCGACGCCGTCGGCACGCTCCTCATCGGCGTCGTCTTGGTCCTCGTCGCAGCCTTCCTCGCCGTAGAAATCAAATCGCTGCTCGTGGGCGAGGCCGCCGATCCGGTCGTCCACGACGCCGTGTGTGAGCTCGTACGTTCGCAGCCGCTCATTGAAGAAATCTTCGAGGTCATCACGGTGCAGCAGGGCGCCGGTGAGGTGCTGGTCGCATGCAAGGCGCGCTTCGAGGACGGCGCTGAGCCCCGCCAGATCTGCGATGCCATCAACGCCTTCGAGGCGGAGCTTCGCGCCCGTCACCCCGAGGTGAAGTGGTGCTTCGTCGAGCCCGACATGCCGCCCAGCGCCGCCGTCACCGCGGCCGCTAGCGAGTAACGCGGCACGCTGCTCGAGTCGTGCGACGCCCAAAGCGGACCGCCGCCGTCACCGCGGCCGCTCGCTAGTAACGCGGCACGCTCGAGTCGACGTCGAGCGACCACATGTCGATGCCGCCGGTCAAGCTGTAGACGTTGGTGAAGCCCTCGCCGAGGAGGCGCTCGGCGGCGGTGCGGCTGCGGACTCCGTGATGGCAATGGAGCACGATGCACGCGTCCTTCGACAGCGTCGCGAGCCGTGCTTGCCCCTCGGCGTCGAGCGGCACCGCCGACGGAAGCTTCGCGACGTCGCGCTCTTTTTCTCCGCGCACGTCCAGCAGCGTGATCTTCGCGCCCGAGGCGATCATGGCGGCCAGATCTTTGGCGCTCAGGTTCTTGACCTTGGGCGCCTCGTTCGGGTTGTCGATCTTGAAGCCGGCGCCGTCCGGTCCGGTCACGAAATCGATCCGCACGCCATTCGCCCTCGCGCCGAAGGCCTTGGCCACGTGCAGCGTGAGACCACCGGCGTCGACGACGAAGTCCCCGTCCGCCTTCGGGCCGAAATACAGATCGTGTGCAAACGCCGGCGTGACGTCGAGGCGCAGCACGTCCGTCGCGTCGGCCGTGGCGCGCGCGCTCGTGAACGCGGCGATGGCGGCAGGGCTGAGCGTGATCTTCGGCACGCTGGCCGCATCGACCGGCGGCGTGAGCCCCAGCACCTTGTGAAGCTCTCCGGTTTCGTACATCTCAAGCAAGATGTCACTGCCGCCGAGAAAGCTTCCATCCACGTAGATCTGCGGGATCGTCGGCCAGTTCGAGTAATCCTTGATCCCCTGCCGCAGCCCCGGATCGGCCAGCACGTTGACGTCCTTGAAGGTGACGCCGCAGCGCTTGAAGACCTCTACCGAGCGCGACGAGAAGCCGCACTGCGGAAAGCTCTTCGTGCCCTTCATGAACAACACGATCTTGTTGTCACGAACGAGCTCTTCAATCTGCTGGCGGACATCGCTCATGGGAATTTCTCGGGGTTCGAAGGGAGTCGTGAGCACCCACGGGGGTGCCAAGAGTGGCGCAGAAGCCCAGGTTTTCTGGGGTTCCGAGTTTTCGCCGCGGAGCCTAGTTCATCACCCCGATCGAATCGACGCCAGAAAGCGCGAGCGCGAAAAACCCTAGCGCGAAAAACCGGGGCCTCAGCGCGGCGCGAGCAGCCAATCGAGCCCCTTGCCCATGACCGCGAGCGCGTCGGGTCCGTACTCGCCGTGGCGCGCCTGCGGAAGCTCGAGATAGTGGACGCGTTTTTTCGCCGTCACGAGCGCGTCTCGACCGAGCTTGATGTGGTGCCGCGCGTCGAGCTCGCCCGCCATCAAGAGGACGCCGTCGGTGCCGCCGAGCCGCTCGGGGGAGGGCTCGACCGCGATGCCGATCAGCGCGACCCGGCGATAGCGCTTCGGGAAGCGACCCGCGAGCCACTCGACCCGTCGTGCGCCCTGCGAATAGCCGATCAACGCCACGTCCTCGTCCGTGAGCTCGGCCTCGCCGCGTCCTCGCCGCGCCTTCGACACCGCCGCGATGGCCTTGCGGATCCGTCGGTCGGTGGCCGCGAAATCGTAGCCCCACTTCGTGCGATCCGGCTTGTCCTCGCAGCGCGTGTCGCCGCGAAGTGAGATGAGCGTTCCGTGACGCGTGGCGGCGCGAACCCAGCTCGAGAACGCGAGCGGATCGCCGCAGACGCCGTGCAGGTAGAGGATGGCGAGCTTGCTCTTCTTCGGGCCGAAACGCACCTCGGCCGAGCGATCGCCCGCGACGGTCACGCTCCGGGCGGCCGCTCCACTCTCGAGGTCGGGTGCGGGGCCCTTCGGCGGAGCGCGAGCGGCGTCAGCGGCCTCACGGGCCTCAGGGTGGCGAGGCTCACTCGCAGCGTCCCGCGCGAGCAACACGCACGCGAGCGCGATGACCCCAGCGAGGCAGCTGTCGCAGCGCGGTCGGCGCGTCAAGGCCACGTCGCGAACCACCTCATGCGTCGCTGCTCCAGACGCGGTGGCCCACGAAGAATGGCCCCATTTGCGTGATGTACTCCGAGGTCTGGCGAGTCTTGCGCATGGTCTGCACGACGTGCGAGAGCGGATGCAGCTCTTTGCCGATCAGGCCGATGACGAAGTCATTGTCGTTGCGATCGAGCCCGTGGCAAACGAGGCGCACGTCGTGCACCAGATCGGCCTCGCCGTACGCGCGCCCGATGGCAGCGTGCTCTCGCAAGATCCCCGCTTGGTCTTTGCCGGTCAATCGGGCGAACTCACCACTGCGCCGCAGCGGATACCAAATCGCCCACGGCCAATCCGGATTCTTCGCGGTCTGGCGCGGGCGATCGAGGAGCCAGAACTCGAGCTTGTCCTCGTAGCCGGAGGAATAGGTACGCCCGAGCATTGTCAACTCGGGCACGAACACGAGCGCGTCGAGCGGCGCCTGCGAAAACACCGGACGCAGTTTCTGCACGAAATCGGCGGGAGTTTCGCTGAACCCAAGCACCGCGAGTCCGCGCGGGTTGTTCACGTCCTCGTAAACAACGCTGCCGAGCCCGCTCGCGCCGAGGGCGGCCGTGAGCGCCAGGGTGAGCTCCGCGAGGTTCAGCTCCGGCGGACAGCGCCACACGAGCAGCTGCACGAAGAGCCGGCGGTTCATCTCTTGCGGGTGGCCTTCGCGGGGCGCGCCGCGCTCGATGACATCGACCGTGAAAGTGCCGTGCCCCTCCGTTCCGGCGAGGGGACGCGGCGCATCGGGCGGCTTCGGGTGGTCGTTCATGGTCGCGGCTTATAGCGAATCACCGACCGCGCCGCACGGGCACCTTCGCTGCGAACTCTGCCGCCACGTCTGCCGCCACGTCTGCCGCCACCTCTGCCGCTGCTTCGAAGTCTGCCGCCACGTCTGCCGCCACCTCTGCCGCTGCTTCGAAGTCTGCCGCGCGACCGCGTGCGCGTTACCGGCCTCGCTCGGTGGCGAACATCCGCAGCGCGAAGCTGCCTGCTTCGGTCGCGCGCAGCTGGGCCACGAGCTCGGCGCCTTCTCCGGGCACCGAAGCCGCGGGCGGCAGCCAGGCTCCGTAGCCTTCTGCCGGACTCGGCAAGAGCGCCGGAGCGGCCAGGCAAGCGAACGACAAATCGGCGGCGGTGAAGGTGTCACCGACGAGGTATGCGCGCCCCCGAATGCGCTCGCTTATCTCCGCGAACATCGCCAACACCTTGTCTCTCGAGCGCTCGGCCGTGGCCTTCTCGACCTTGAGAAAGCGCGCGATTCCGAACTTCATCAACGGCGCGGTGCGTCGCCACCAGCGGGCTTGCGTCGCGCCGACATTTTCATCGCCGAGGCGCGGCAACAGCTCGGGATCGCCGAACGCGAGGTAGTACGCGACGCGGCGTGTGTGCGGACCGAGCTCGTCGTGAAAACGTTGCTCGAGCTCGCCGACCTCTTCGGTCGGATAGAGCGCGCCGTTCGCGTAGCGGTCCGACACGAAGCGCAGGATCGCCGCCGAATCCCTGATGCATTGGCCATCCTCGGTCACGAGCAAGGGCGTCGAAAACGGCGACGAGACGCGATCCGCCTTGCCCATGCCGCGGCGAAGGCTGAGCGCCAGCATCGGGCCGAAGTGGAACATCGGCATGTAGCGTTCTTCCTGATGGGGCACCCGATAGCGGTCGAGCGCCCAGCGCGCCTTCTCGCAATAATGTGAGAACGGAATCGTGATGAGCCGATGCACGGCGCGGAGCCTAATGCAGCGCAGCCATCGAGCCGACGGCTATTCCGATGCTCCACGAGCGAGAGTGTGCATCGAAATTCCGATGCTCCACGAGCCAGGGTGCGTATCGAATCACCCTCGGTGTCGAGAGGCAGCCGAAGGCGAGCTCGCATGACGCACAGGTGGCCGTGGTCGGCGTCCTCGGACGGGCAGCGCATGCCATACTGAAGCCGTGCTGTCTCGAGCACACCTGTCGATTCGAGGTCGGCGAGCGGAGCGCATGCTGAAGCCAGATCCGAACCTCCTCGTCGATGTGGTCGCGTCCAAGGTGCTCGATGCCTGGAAGACTGCGTCGGCGGCGCTCGCACGCGCCGGTATTCCCCATGTCGTGGTCGGCGGCCTCGCGGTCGGTGCCAACGGCTACCCGCGCGCCACCAAGGACGTCCATTTTCTGGTGGGTGATGGAGCCTTCAAGCATCACGCCGGAGGATTCGTCACGATGAACCCGGCGATCCCAATCGAGGTCAACGGCGTTGCGATCGACTACCTGTCAGCCCGCCCTGACGAAGCCCATCTCGCCGCGGCGCTGGCCGATACGCCGGGAGCCTTCATCGACGTCGCGCGGCTGGTCTACATGAAGCTCAAGGCCTCGCGGCTGCAAGACCGCGCGGACGTCGGTGGCCTGGTAAACGCTGGCGCGGACGTCGATGCGTGCCGCGCCTATCTCGTGACGCATGCCACCACGCTCGTCCGGAGCTTCGATGCTCTCGTAGCGACCGCCGCGTCGTAGCAATGACCGACCCGCCGCACGCACGGCACGCGCAACGCACGAAAAATCACTCGTGGGACTGAGGTCGTGAGCCGCGTGCCCGAGGCGTGGGTGGCTCGAGCTGGTCTCGGGCCATTGCCATTCTGGCCACACTAGGTTCGCCGGGGTGTTGCCGGGGTGTTGCCGGGGTGTTACCGGGGCTGACGGCGTGGCAATTTCTGGTAACTTTTCCTCCCGGGCGGGCCGAGGAAAAATGGAGTTCGAGAGGAACGTCGCGGCGAGCACAAGTTCAAGGCGGGCCAGTTCCACATGATGTCGAACGACATCATTCTTCAGGCAGAGGGCTCGTCGATCCGCATCCGACCGGGCTCGATCGAGATTACGAGCCCGGGCCCGATTCTCGTCAACGGCGCCGTGATCAAGCTCAACTGCTGAGACCATCCATGACCCGCAACGCCGCCAGGATGACGGACACGGATGCGTGCCCGGCGCATGGTCCGAAGCCGCTTGGGCCACCCACGAGCCCGGACGTCCTGGCCGACTTCGAAGCGTCGGCGCGCTTTGGCGACCGACCCGCCTGCCCGGGGCTGGATGCAGTCCTGAGCGGCGCGGCGACGGTACTCGTCAACGGGTTGCCCGCCGCGCGCCTCGGTGACATCACAGCTCATCTCGGCGCGCTCGTCACCGGCACATCCCGCGTTCTCGTGGACGCCGCGACGGTCGTCGGTCAACAGATGAAGGACAACGACGGCAAGCTCACAAACACCTTTGTCGCGCACGATCGCGAGCGCGGACGCCTCTTCATCGTGTCTCACATCCAGTATTCCGGCGCGGACACCTCGGAGGCATTCGCCTCCAGTGCGAGAAAGGACATCGAGGCCATGTGGAGCGGCCAGTACGACATCCGCGGCAAGTCCACGGAGGTCACGGTCAAGGTCAACGCCCTCTCCAGCACCGAGGCGCAGTCCGGCTACGATCAGGTCAACGTCGACTCTGCCCTCAAGCGCGCGAACCAGAGGCTGGGCGGTGGCGCCGGGAACCAGCACCCTGTGGATGACTTGGCGGACGGCGACCACCACGTGCCGGCGCACGAGTACGGGCACACGCTCGGCATTGAGGACCAGTACATGGACGTTCCCGGCAAGGCCAGCGTCGCGGACCCGTCGAAGACCACCAACACCGCCGACAACATCATGGTTCAGACCTGGAAGGATTCGGGCACGGGCAACCAGCCACATCCCTATTCGGAGCACTACGAGGAAATGCTCAGGAGGATGGGTCGATGAGCGTTGGTCGGCACGGGGTTCATGTGGGCTGGAAGGTGGTTGGATGAGTGCGACTGATAGCTCGAATAGTGGCTGCCAAAGCGGCTCGCGTGGGCGCGGTGGCGTTGTCGGTCGTGTGGGCCTGCGCCACGCTCGGCTGCGGCGACTGCCGAGGACGCTCTCACGGCGCCGGTGCGCACGGTGAGGAAGCGATGAGCGGAGCTCGCGAGACAGAGGTCGTGTTCTGGGACCGCGGCGGCGCCCCCGGGCCCGGCTACGAACAGAATTTGTTGACGATCACTCGGATTGGCGATGGTTGGAACGCGGTCTACACGAAGGTCCGCTGGGATCGGCAGCGACCCCCCTACCGCTCCGACGAATACAGCGCGGTGGTGCCTGAAGCCGAGGCTGCTTCGCTGCTGGGACTCCTGGAGCGCGCGCTCGAGGAGACGTATGCCGAGGAGACCGACACGGCGACAGGCGACGAGACGAAGCTCACGCTGAAGCTCGGTGCACGCGAGAAGACGTTCTTCGCGCGCTGGCCGCAGGCGTTGGCGGAGCTGCGCGAACGCATGGAGGCCCTGATGGCGCGTTGCCAGGCTGAGGGGACTCACCGGGAGCCACCTCGATGAGCACCGCATCCGGCACCTTCAAGGTCGTTCGCGTCCGCACCCGTGCCGTGCTCGGCCATCCCGACGTCGAGGTCACCTTTCGCGCGGCCGACGGGTCGTTTCCTCCGACATGTGTCACTGGACCGTGCGGCAGCGGCAAACGGTGGCGAAATTCGCACGGAGCGCACGCCGGGTTCCTTGTCGCCAGGTCATCCGCCGGTAGCTACTCGCGCCGATGATCTCGGCGACGGCCTCCACGCTCATCACTTCCGTTTCGGCACCGTCGTCGCACACGATGACGACGCGAGTCGCGTTTCTTCACATCGAGCGCGTAGTCGAAACCCATCTTGCGCACACCGTCTCGGAACTCACCGGCGTCGCCATAGCCGCTGTCGGCGAGCATCAATCCGAGCGGAACGCCTGCCGCGACGCTGCGTTCGATGACAAACTTCGGTAGCCCGCCGGCCTCTTCGGCGGAGGCGTAACCGGGTGCTGTGAGCGATGACGCCGGTGCCCTTGCTCAACCCGTGGACGTGATGCGAGCGGGAGCTCCCCCCGCCGTCGAAGGGTGAGCCGACGCGTCGCTGTGGGTCCGCCGCAACCTCGGTGCGCGCCTTCTGTTGGGCAGGCACGCCGATCAACAATCTTATCGAGACCGCGAACGAAAATGACGCTCAAACAATTTCCGGCAAATCATGCGCGAGAAGAGTAATACGGCGCGCATGAGCACCAAGGCGCTCACTCTCAGCACCTCCACCATCGGTCGCAAGGTCGTCATGGCTGCGAGCGGGGCGTTGCTCTTCGGCTTCGTCATCGCGCACATGCTCGGCAATTTGCAGATCTTCCTCGGCCCGGAGGCGATCAACGAGTACTCGCACGGGTTGCACAATGTGCCGGCGCTCTTGTGGGGCGCGCGCGCCGTCTTGCTGTTGGCCGTGCTCGCGCACATCGTGACGGCGGTCCAGCTCGCGCTCCACAACAAGCGGGCTCGGCCGATCGCCTACCGCATGAAGAAGGACGCGGTCACGAGCTACGCCGCGCGCACGATGGTCTGGAGCGGTCCGCTCTTGCTGCTCTACATCGTGTACCACCTGGCGCACCTGACCTTCGGCTACACCGATGGCATCGGCTACCAGCACCTGCCCACCGACGCGAACGGGCTGCCGGACGTCTACCACAACGTCGTCAACAGCTTTCGCGTGCCGTGGGTCACCGCAGTCTACGTGACGGCTCAGCTCGCGCTCACGCTGCACCTCTACCACGGCGCGTGGAGCATGCTGCAGTCCCTTGGGCTCAACCATCGCCGCTACAACGAGGCGTTGCGCTCGAGCCTCGTCGCCATCGCCATGGCCGTGACCGTGGGCTTCGTGGCCGTGCCGCTCGCGGTGCAG
Source organism: Myxococcales bacterium (assembly GCA_009692485.1). GTDB lineage: Bacteria > Myxococcota_A > Polyangia > Polyangiales > Polyangiaceae > SYFR01. The sequence continues at coordinate 10,250 of SHZB01000041.1, read as the reverse complement.
TTTGGCTTCGTGAAATGAGCTGTCTTCAAGCGCATCGAGTGAGGAGTCGGTCATGACGCTCGAATCGAATTGCCCCACCGGCCCCGTCGAAAAGCGCTGGGAAAAGCGCTGTTTCGAGATGAAGCTCGTCAACCCGGCGAACAAGCGCAAGCACGAGGTCATCGTCGTCGGCTCTGGCCTCGCGGGCGGTGCTGCCGCCGCCTCGCTCGGTGAGCTTGGCTATCGGGTCAGCTGCTTCTGCTACCAGGACAGCCCGCGGCGCGCGCACAGCATCGCGGCGCAAGGCGGCATCAACGCGGCCAAGAATTACCCCAGCGACGGCGACAGCGTCGAGCGGCTCTTCTACGACACGATCAAGGGCGGCGACTACCGCGCGCGCGAGTCGAACGTGTATCGGCTCGCGCAGCTGAGCGTGAAGATCATCGACCAGTGCGTCGCGCAGGGCGTGCCGTTCGCGCGAGAGTACGGCGGCGGCCTCGCGAATCGCTCCTTCGGCGGCGCGCAGGTGTCGCGAACTTTTTACGCGCGCGGGCAGACGGGCCAGCAGTTGTTGTTGGGCGCCTACCAAGCGCTCGAGCGGCAGGTGCAGGCCGGCACGGTCACGATGCACTCGCGCCACGAGATGCTCGATCTCATCGTCATCGACGGGCGCGCCCGCGGCATCGTCACGCGCGATCTGGTGACGGGCCGCATCGACACGCACCTCGCCGACTGCGTCGTGCTCGCGTCGGGCGGCTACGGAAACGTGTTCTACCTGTCGACGAACGCGATGGGCTGCAACGTGACGGCGAGCTGGCGCGCCCACAAAAAAGGCGCGTATTTCGCGAACCCCTGCTTCACGCAGATCCACCCGACGTGCATCCCGGTGAAGGGCGAATACCAGAGCAAGCTCACGCTGATGAGCGAGTCCTTGCGCAACGACGGACGGGTCTGGGTGCCGAAGCACCAAGAAGACACCGGCAAGACGCCCGCAGAAATCGCCGAGAACGAGCGCGACTACTACCTCGAGCGACGCTACCCCGCGTTCGGAAATCTCGTGCCGCGCGACGTCGCTTCACGCGCTGCCAAGGTCGTGTGCGACGACGGCCGCGGCGTCGGGCCGGGCGGGCTCGGCGTGTATCTCGATTTCCGCGACGCGATCAAGCGGCTCGGCAAGGACAAGATCGCGGAGCGCTACGGCAACCTCTTCGACATGTACCACCACATCACCGACGAGGACCCGTACGAGTCGCCGATGCGGATTTACCCCGCCGTCCACTACACGATGGGCGGCCTCTGGGTGGACTACGATTTGATGAGCAACCTGCCGGGCCTGTTCGTCGCGGGCGAGGCGAATTTCGCGGATCACGGCGCGAATCGGCTGGGTGCCAGCGCGCTGATGCAGGGGCTCGCGGACGGTTACTTCATCGTGCCGGCCACGGTCGGAAACTTCCTCGCGCAGCACAAGCCCGGCGGCATCGACGCCGACCACGCCGAGGTGAAGGCGGCGAAAAAGACCGTGAAAGAGCGCACAAAACAGCTGCTCGAGATCGGCGGTAAGCGCACCGTGGACTCGTTTCACCGCGAGCTTGGCAAGCTGTGTTGGGACCACTGCGGCATGGCCCGTAACGATGCCGGACTCAAGACCGCGCTCGAAAAGATCCCCGCGTTGCGCGAAGAGTTCTGGACGAACGTATGCGTGCCAGGCACGGGCGAGAGCCTCAATCAAGAGCTCGAGAAAGCGGGGCGCGTGGCCGACTTCCTCGAGCTTGGCGAGCTGATGGTGCGCGACGCGCTCGAGCGCACAGAGTCGTGCGGCGGACACTTCCGCGAAGAGAGCGTGACCGAAGAGGGCGAGGCCAAGCGCGACGACGACGCCCACTGTTACGTCGCCGCATGGGAGCATGGCCGAGACGGTCAGCCGCCGACGCTCCACAAAGAGCAGCTCGCGTTCGAGAAGGTGAAGCTCAGCCAGCGGAGCTACAAATAATGCGGTTTTCTCTGAACATTTGGCGGCAGGCCAACCAAAATAGCGATGGCGGTTTTCGCGCCTATGCGGTCGACGACGTCAGCGCGGACATGTCCTTCTTGGAGATGCTCGATGTCCTCAACGAGCGGCTCGTCGGCACGGGAGAAGAGCCGGTGGCCTTCGATCACGACTGCCGCGAGGGGATCTGCGGGACCTGCAGCCTGGTCGTGAACGGCATGCCGCACGGACCGCAGACGGCGGCGACGACGTGCCAGCTCCACATGCGAAAATTCACCGACGGCCAAGAGATCTGGGTCGAGCCGTGGCGCGCGGCGGCGTTCCCGATCTTGAAAGATCTGGTGTGCGACCGGAGCGCCTTTGATCGCATCGTACAGGCGGGCGGCTACGTCTCGGTCGGCACCGGCGCGGCACCCGACGCGAACGCCATTGCGGTGTCGAAAGAGCTCGCGGACCGGGCGATGGATGCCGCGTCGTGCATCGGCTGCGGAGCGTGCGTCGCCGCGTGTCCGAACGCGTCGGCGATGCTGTTCACGGCCGCGAAGATGCGCCACCTGAATTTGCTGCCGCAGGGCCAGCCCGAGCGCGACAAGCGAGCCATGCAGATGGTCGCGCAGATGGACGCCGAGGGCTTCGGCGCGTGCACCAACCACCTCGAGTGCGAGGCCGCCTGCCCGAAAGAAATCAGCACCGATTTCATCGCGGAGATGAACATCGAGGTCGTGCGCGCGGCTCTGCTCGATCGCGGCGCCTCCGAGCGCAGCGGCGGCGTCGGCTGACCCGAGGGTCAGTGGCGAGAGGCCTTTGCCGATCGCGGTGAGCGCGTGGGCTCATCGAGGACGAATGCCGATTCGCGCAGAAAGGTCGGGAACGAGGCCGCTGTGATGCGCGGGCCGAACGCCACGGCGAGCGAACCGAAGAGGCCGCAGCCCCCGATGATCTCGAAGGAATAACCGGGGAGGAGCAGGCCGGTCGTGGTGCTCAGCACGTGCGCGAGCAGAATCCAAGCCCAGCCGGGGTCGATGGTGAAGGTGACGATCCCCCAGATGAGCGCGCCGTGAAAGTTGTGCATCACGGCGGTTGCCTGGGTCGACATCGCGAGCGGGACGCTGAGGAGCCAGACGAGCGCCTGAACGACGAAGGTGGTGCTGGCGAGGAGCGCGAGCCGACGATTGGCGGCCGTCGCGCCTATGGTCTCGCGGCGCACGAGCCGGAAGATCGTGATCGCGGCGACGAAGGACAAATTGACGGCGGCGAAGGTGGCGTGCCCGACCCAATCGGCGCCGGAGCGCCCAGCGAGGCCGATGCCGATGCACAACAAGCCCCAGATCACGCCCGCGATGGCGCTGAATGTGCGACGATCTCGGGCGCCGATGCTCAAATCGGTGTCGTGGGCGAGCTGCAGGCTCCGGGCCTCTTCGGCGCGTTTTTTTTCGAGCTGCGCGTCGAGCCGCTCTCTCAGGTGCGCCGGCGGTGACGACAGCTCGCGCAAGTGGGCCGCGGCGCTTTCGACCGCGCCCGTGTCGAGGCAGTGCTCGACCATGCGCTCGAGCGTCTCGGCGAGACCGGTGCGCGCCGCCTCGTTGCCGGACCACGCGCGCACCGCCTGTTGAAACCCAGCGCGGATCTCGGTGAAGAGGTCGTGGATCTCGTCGGCCGCATCGGCCCCGCCACCCATCAGCTCGATGAGTCGCGGTAGTCGGTCCGCGGCGTCCGCGGCGATGCGTAACGAGACGCGGTGCTCGCGGTACTCGGAAAGCGCGTGCTCGAACGCCGCGGCGCTCTCGAACCTGTCGCCGGGAAAGCGCGACATGGCGCGATGGCAAATGTCCACGAGCGGCCGCGGCACGGCGCTCGGGTATTCGTGTGCCGTCGACGTGAACGCGCGGGTCAAGGTCGCGAGCAGCGTCGGGGCGAGGTGCGGCGGCGAGCCGGTGAGCAACTCGTGAAGGGCGGCGCCGAGCAGGTAGACGTCGCTGCGCACACCGAGATCTGCGCCTGAACCGACGGCCATCTCGGGTGCCATGTACGCGGGCGTGCCCTCGACGCTGTCGACGTCCTGCGCGCGCGGAAGCCAGGCGAGGCCATCGTCACGCGAGCGTACGGCGATCCCGAAGTCGACGAGATACACCTCGCCGAAGGAGCCGATCATGACGTTGTCGGGCTTGATGTCGCGATGAAGGATCCCCTTTTCGTGGCTGAAATGCGTCGCGCGCGCGACCTGAATCAAGATCTCGAGCTGCTCGCGAAGATACTCGTCGGTCGGGCGCAACTCGGGAGTCGCAGCGGCGATGAGCTGCGACCAGCTGCGGCCCTCGATGCGCTTCATCACGATGACGGGACGACCCGCGGCGTCGCAGCCGAGCGCGTAAATCGGCACGACGTTGGGGTGCTCGAGCGAGCCGGTGACGTGGGCCTCGCGCAGGAGCTGGGCTGCCGCGCGCTCACCATCGACGTCGTCCTTGAGGGTCTTGACCGCGACCATGCGATCGAGCGCGACTTGCTGGCCGAGGCGCACCACCCCCATGCCGCCCTCGCCGAGGGTGCCCGCGAGCCGGATCTGCGATGATTCCGAACTCGGATCGATGAGCAGCGCGAGCAGTGCGGCGGGCTGCGTCGGGTGGGCGAGGCGCGTGAACGAGGTCCCGATGGCCGTGCCGCCAGCGACGCGGATGGTCGCAAAATCGATGCCGCGCGCGCCCCACTCGGCCTCGAGATCGTGCGTGTACGGCCCCATTGCACAGCACCGTAGCCTACGCTCCGTGGCATGTCGCCGATGCCGCCACCGTTGTCCGAAGCGGAACTCATCGTGCGGGCGCGCGCGCTTGCGGGGATGACGATGGCGGAGCTTGGTCGAGCGATCGCGCGGGACGTTCCCTGCGATCTACGGCGGCACAAGGGCTGGGTCGGCCAGGCCGTCGAGCTGGCGCTTGGAGCCACCGCCTCGAGTCGCGATGTGCCGGATTTCGAGGCCATTGGCGTCGAGCTGAAGACGCTGCCGGTCGACGAGAGCGGCAAGCCCGTGGAGTCGACCTTCGTGTGCACCATCGAGCTGCGCGAGATCGGCACGATGCCGTGGGAGTGCTCGCGGGCATGGCGCAAGCTCGCGCGCGTTTTGTGGGTGCCGATCCTCGGCGAGCGACGCGTCCCGCTTCCGGAGCGTCGCATCGGAGGCGCGTTTCTGTGGAGTCCGAGCCCATCGGAAGAGCGGGTGCTGCGCGCCGATTGGGAAGAGCTTGCGGGCCTTATCGGGCGCGGCGGCATCGAGTCGATCACCGCTCATCTCGGTGCGAGCCTTCAGGTGCGGCCGAAGGCGGCGAGCTCGCGCGTGCGCCGTCGTGCCGTCGATGCCGAGGGGCTGATGAGCGACACGCTGCCGCGCGGCTTCTACCTTCGAACGTCGTTTACCGCGGCAATTCTGCGGGAAAACGTGCGCCTTCCGCGCTGAGGCGCGCTCGTGCGGAGCGTCACCAGGCCCTCGGTGCGCACCGCGTCGATGCGCTCGGAAAGCTCGGTGCGCGTCAACTTCAGCTCGTCCCTGATCTGTCGCAGGATCTCTACGCTGAGGTCGGCCACCAAGCGAGGCCAGCACGCAGTCGCCGTCCGTCGCCGAAGCTGACGCACCGGCTGCATCACGCACGACTACGCGAACCCGAGGAGTCGTCCACCTTGGTAGACGAGGAGGCTCGTCAGGTACGCGAGCGCGGTCATGTACGCGAAGAGGAAGGCGGGCCAACGCCACGAACGGGTCTCGCGCTTCACGACCGCGAGCGTGCTCATGCACTGGCAGGCGAGCATGAAAAACAGCATCAAGGACAGGCCCGTGAGCGGCGTGTACACGGGCTCGCCGTCGGCGCGCTTCTCGAGCTTGAGCTTCGCACGCAGCGGCAGCGACTCTTCATCGGCGCCGTCGCCTATCCCGTAGACGAGCCCCATCGTCGAGACGAAGACCTCGCGCGCGGCGAAGGCCCCGAGCAGCCCGATACCGATCTTCCAGTCGAAGCCGAGCGGCGCGATCGCGGGCTCGATGAATTTTCCGAGCCGGCCACCGTAGCTGTGTTCGAGACGCCGCGCGCGCTCGCCGTTACGCGCGTCTTCGTCCAAGGCCGATTGAAGAGTGCCGCAGATCGGACTCGCGGGAAGAGCTGCGGTCGCGGTCGCAATTGCGGGCACGCTCGCAAGCTCGTTTGGCGGCGACGCAGCGACGTTCGCGATGGCGACACTCGACGCAGCGACGCTCGCGACATCCTGCGTCATGCGCGCGCTCTCTAGCCGCGGAAAGGAGAGCAGCGCCCAGAGGACGATCGTGCACGCGAGGATCACGGTGCCCGCCTCTTTCAAGAACAAGCCGGCGCGGCCGAGCATCTGGCGCAAGAGCGAGCGCAGGGTGGGGAGGCGATACGGCGGCAGCTCGAGCACGAGCGGCATGCGGCGACCACGCACGACGGTGCGACCGAGGACGCCGGCGGCCGCGAGCGTGAACAGCATCGAGAGCAGATACATCCCGACCATCACGAGGCCCTGCACCGGCACGAAGCCGAAGAGTTGGGTGGCGGGAAAGAGCGCGGCGATGATGAGCGTGTAGATCGGCAAGCGCGCCGAGCAGGTCATCAGCGGCACCACCAACATCGTGAGCAGCCGGTCGCGCTCGCGCTCCATCGTGCGCGTCGCCATGATGGCCGGGATCGCACACGCGCAACCGCTCAAGAGCGGGACGAAGGCGCGGCCGTGCAACCCCAGCGCCTTCATGATGCGATCCATCAAGTACGCCGCGCGCGCCATGTAGCCCGAGTCTTCGAGCAGCCCGAGCGCGAGAAACAAGAGCAGGATTTGCGGCAGAAACACGACCACGTTGCCGGCGCCGCCGAGGACGCCATCGACGAGCAAATCCGTGAGAATTCCGGCCGGAAGCGTCGCGCGCGCGGACGCCCCCAGCCAGCCGAAAAGGCTCTCGATCAGCGTGATCGCGGGGTCGGCCCAGCTGAAGAGCGCCTGAAATACCGCCAGCATGAGCAGCGCGAAGAGCGCAAATCCCCACACCGGATGCAGCGCCACGCGATCGACGCGCTCGGTGAGGCGGCGGCTCTCGGAGATTTCGACGACGGCGTCCGACGTAGCCGGGGTCGCCGCGAGCGGGGCGACATGCTCGTCGAGGAAGCGGTATCGCGCACCGATGATCTCCGCGTCGACGTCGCGGTCGCTCGCAGCGCGCAACTCGAGGCACGCCCGTCGCAAGCTTGGCTCGATGCCCGTGAGCTCGTCGTCCTCGTCGATGCTTCCGAGCGCCCACAGCGCAAGCGCCCGCAGTCGTGCCGCGGAGACTCGAGCGCACGGAGCGACTCGCGCAGATGCGGTCGCTTCGTCGGAATCGACGCCGGCCGGAGAGGCTAAATCCAGCGCATCGATTGGCGCACGCGCGGGCGAGTGCCTCTCGCCGAGCAGCGCCAAGACCCCAGAATGCTGCGCCAGTTGCTCCACCTCCGCGAGTAACGCCTGCGGGTAGGGCGGCCGGACCTTGCCGACTGGCGGAGCCGCGAGGGCCGCCGCGATCGTCTTCGTGAGCGCCTCCATGCCGTCGCCCCGGCGCGCGACGATCGGCACGAACGGGACACCGAACAAGCGCGCGAGGCCCTCGGCATCCGGCGGCGTCGTGACCTCATCCATCATATTGAGCGCGACGACCAACGGCACCTCGAGCTCGATGAGCTGAAGGCCGAGGTAGAGGTTTCTCACGAGCTGGCCAGCATCGACGACGAGGACCGCGAGGGCTGGCGGCGGACTCGAGGTACCAAGCACACTCTCGATCGCGATCTGCTCTTCTTTCGAGCGCGCGGTGAGGGAATAGGTGCCTGGCAGATCGAGCACGTCGGCCTGCGAAAACCGTGCGTCCTCGAACGTGAGCGTGCCGATGCGTCGCTCCACCGTCACGCCGGGGTAATTGCCGACGCGCGCGCGTGCGCCGGTGAGCCGATTGAAGAGCGTCGTCTTGCCCGTGTTCGGATTGCCGACCAGCGCGACGAGTGGCCGCTCGACGATGGCGTCCTCGTGCGGTGTCGAGTCCGTCACGTCAGCACGGCGCGACGGCGATGGCGCGCGCGTCGGAGGAGCGAATCGACAGGGTGCATCCGCGGGCGCGAAGCTCGAGTGGATCTCCGAGGGGCGCCACCCGCTCGACCGTGACGGTGGTGCCCGGCACGAGCCCGAGCTCCATCAAGCGACGCCGGAGGCCGCGCTCGCCACCCACGGCCACGACGGTCATCGGCTGCTTCAGCGCGACGTCGGCGAGGGTCATGACTGGAACTTGACAATCACTTTCATCAGACGTCAAGCGCGCCCCCACCGTGCCCCCACGCCCGCGCCGCGTTACTCCATGTTTCGCTGCGAGTTCCGCGGTATTTCGAGGATTTTGTCCTGCACGACGCGCGGCATCGGTTCGTACTGCCGAAAGCCTGCGACGTGGCTCCCACGGCCCTGCGAGAGGCTCCGGAGCTCGATCGAATAACGCAACAGCTCCACCTCGGGCGCCGTCGCGGTCACCTTCTGCAACGCGCCCACGGCCTCCATGCCTTGGATGCGCGCGCGCCTGGTCGTCAGATCGCTCATCACCTCGCCCATGTACTGCTCGGGCACGAGCACCTCGAGATTGCAGACAGGCTCGAGCAACACGGGCGCTGCATCCTGAAATGCCTCTTGAAAACAGTGGCGCGCGGCCGTCTTGAAAGCAGCCTCGTTCGAGTCGACGCTGTGCATCTTGCCGTCGTGGACGATCACGCGCAGATCGCCGCACGGATAGCCGGCGAGCGGTCCCTTTCGCATCGCATCGAGGACGCCTTTCTGGATCGCGCTCTGGAAGCGCCGCATGTCGATGACGCCACTGATGATCGCATCGACGAGCTCGAGCTTGGCACCCCACTCGGTCTCGAAGACACTCGACCCGCGCACGCGGACATCGGGCGGAGGGTGGTATTCACCATCGAGCGGCTCGACCATGAGCGAGATGTCGGCGAACTGTCCCGCGCCTCCACTCTGCTTCTTGTGCCGATAGGACGCCGCACCGTTTTTCTGGATCGCCTCACGAAAGCTGACCCTCGGCGCCACCAGCTCGACCTCGACGCCGTAGCGCGCCTTGAGCCGCTGCTTGACGAGCTCGAGGTGCATCTCGCCCTGACCGCCGAGGAGGACCTGACTCAAGAGCGCGTCGTGCTCGAGGTGAAGCGACGGGTCTTCCGCGATGATCTTGTGTAGGCCCGTGGAGAGTTTGTCCTCTTCGCCCGCGTTGGTCGCGCGGATTGCAGCTCGGTGGCGCGCCGGCGGGAACGCGATCGGGGCGAGCCTTGCGCTGCTGCCTTTCTGGCGCAGCGTGGTGTTGGTGGCGGTGTCCTTCAGCTTCACCGTGGCGCCGAGGTCCCCGGCGTGCAGCGTCGATAGCGCCTCGCGGGTCTTGCCGTTCAAGGAGAAGAGCTGGCCGAGTCGCTCGCTCGCGAGGGTGGTCGCGTTCTCGAGATCAGCGCCGGTCTCGATGTGCCCGGAGAGCACCTTCACGAACGAGTACTCGCCGACGTGCGGCTCCGTGAGCGTGCGAAAGCAGAACGCGACCGGCTCGCCTGTTGGCGCGATCGCGAGCGGCTTGCCTTCGTGTCCACGCATCGGGCGCGCGTGGAGCGGGGAAGGGCACAGCTCATGGATGACGCCGAGCAGGCGGTGGACGCCGAACAAGGTCGTCGCGACGGTCGGAAACACCGGGAAAATCAGGCGCTGGCGGATCCCGGCAGCGAGGCCGACGCTTACCTCCGCGTCGGTGAGAGTCCCCTCTTCGAGGTACTGCAGCGTGAGGGCATCGTCCGTCTCGGCCACGCTCTCGATGAGATGATTGCGGAGCTCGGCGGCACGGGCGGCGAGGCTCGCTTCGATCTCACGCAGCTCGGGAGCGCCCTTGCCCTCGGGAAATACGAGCTGCTTCATCAACAGCAAATCGACGATCGAGCGGTTCGGCGCAGGGAAGGCGATCGCCGTCGCGCCGCGGCCATAGCTCTTACGGAGCGCGGTCACCGCCGCGTCGTAGTCCGCGCCGGGCCGGTCGCAGTGATTGACGGCAAACAGGCTCGGGATTGCCTCCCGCGTCGCGAGCTCCCAGGCGGTATCGGTGCCGACCTCGACCGCGTCGCGAGCATCGACGACGAACAGCGCAGCGTCCGCGACCGTGAGCGAGCACAGCACCTCGCCCACGAAATCAGGGTAGCCCGGCGCGTCGAGGAGATTCAGCTTGAAGCCCGCGTGCTCGGCT